>NZ_MUGT01000118.1 GCF_002217205.1 Flavobacterium branchiophilum NBRC 15030 = ATCC 35035
TAAATAACTCGAAAAAAATTAAATTATTTGGAATTTTGACACAAGCCAGTTTTGGCATAGATACACAAAATTTTGAACCTACAAATGAAAGTGCTGATACAGCTTTTAATATAGACTATTTAACAAAAAAAAATTTATATGATCAGCAAATTCACAGTAATTTACCTTCGAAAATAACCTTTAAAAACGATTATTTATATGCTAATTTCAATATTATTTATAAACTAAATAATAAATTTAAAATTAAAAACAACATATTTACATACAAAGATAAACAGATAACGTATGAAAACATCAATACAAAATTTGTAAATCAAATAGAAAATAATAGGGATAATTCAAACATACTTAATCCAAAGTATTTAAGAATTGACAACAAATTTTCATACATTATCAATACAAATTCCATCGTAGAGGGCAGTGTAATTTTGAAAAATAATAATGTGTCAAACACCTACCATTCACTATTTAACAATGTAACACAATACCAATCATTATTAACAACCACTGATTTATTTTTTAAAGCTGACTTTAATTACACCTTAAAACTAGCCACAACAAAAGCCCTACAATTTAAAACCGTGTTTTCCAAAAATAATATCCCGCAAAATGTGTTGAGCGAGTCTTATTCAATAGACAATGCACAAGAAAATTTATTAAATTATTTTCAAAAAAGTGCATTTTCAAAACAAATATTAGAAAATTCAATTCAATATTATACCAAATCACGTCATTTAAAATCGGCTCTTTCATTAACACATCTAAACGAAACAAACCTATTTCAATCAGAAGGGTTATTTTATAACAATACAAATTATTTTAACAATAATTTCAAAAACAATAAATATATTACAAATATAGGTATTACATCAATCTTAGATATTCAAAAAATAAAAGTACAACCACAAATTGCCATTAATTTTTACCAACAAAAAATAGACGAATTAGTAGCTCATGATTGCAAGCTTACACATAAACTAACAGCATCCTATGCTATAAATAAACATTCGATAGCATTGACAAATAGTAATGTATATGACACTCCCGTTGAAGATTATTTGTATTCTAATAATGTCATTCTTGATCCCTATACCGTTAAAAATAATAAACTCTCACTTCGTTTAATTCAAAATAATATTTCTTCATTATCTTATAAATATGATAATTTAAATAAATTAATATTTATAAAATTAAATATTGATTATAATTTTTCTATCAATACTTATGTATATAATGTAGATATAACTTCTAATTTACTTACTTATACTTACTTTCAAACCCCAACAAAAATACAAGCCCGAAGTTTAAATTTAGAAATAAATAAATTCATCAAACCATTACATTTAACAATAAAAAATGATCATCATTACACTAATAATCAATATATTAATACCATAAATCAATCGGGCAATAGAGTAAATATTGAGAATAAATTAATAAATAATTTATATTTATTCAGTTCATTTAACTTTCCAATAAATATAGAAGAAAAATTCAATTATACTAATACAAAATTTATAAGCAATAATAATTCAAATTATACAATTAATAGCTTATATTTTACAAGTAAATTAAATATAAAAATTAATGATGAAATACTCATTATAGGTACTCATGACTATTACTTGCCCAATACCAGAAGTAATGAACAACTCCATCTTTTTGATTGCCAATTTCATTACAAATCGAAAAATAAAAAAGGAATAAACTTTAGTATTATAAGCAAAAATATGCTAAACAATACCTTTAATTATTTGACCAACACCAATGATTTTTCTATTCAAGTGTACAAAACTCCCATATTAGGAAGGCATATTTTAATGTCAATAGTATTCAATTTTTAAATTTAATTACCCTATTTAAAACAACAAAAAAATAAATTTATCGATATTTTAATCATTTTTTGTTTTTTAAAGATTAAATTGCACCCAAATTTTATTTTAAATGGAAAACATCAAAATTTTATGGGTTGATGATGAAATTGACTTACTCAAACCTCATATTTTATTTTTAGAAAAGAAAAATTACGCTGTTACAACGTGTAATAACGGCAGAGATGCCATTGATGTATTTGAAGATGGCAATTTTGATATAGTTTTTTTGGACGAAAATATGCCTGGCATGAGTGGATTAGAAACTTTACAAGAAATTAAAGAAAAAAATTCTACTATTCCGATTATAATGATTACAAAAAGTGAGGAAGAGATGATAATGGAAGAGGCTATTGGTTCTAAAATTGCAGATTACCTTATAAAACCAGTCAATCCGAACCAAATATTGTTGAGTTTGAAAAAAAATTTGGACCACACCCGATTAATTTCGGAAAAAACATCATTGGATTATCAAAAAGAATTTCGTAAAATTGCTATGGATATGTCCATGGTAAACACGTATCAGGATTGGATTGAATTATATAAAAAACTGTTATTCTGGGAGTTAGAACTAGAAAACATCAATGATAACAGTATGTTTGAAATTTTGGAATCGCAAAAAGTAGAGGCTAATTTTCAATTTGGTAAATTTATCGAAAAAAATTATGAACAATGGTTTTTGCCCAAAACAGATAAACCAATACAATCGCACGACCTTTTTAAACAATTAGTGATACCTGAAATTGTCAAAAAAGACAAGCCTATTTTGTTTGTTGTTATTGATAATTTAAGGTATGATCAATGGAAAAGTTTTGAAAATATTGTACAACAATATTACAAAATCGAAAAGGAAATTCCGTATTATGCCATATTGCCAACCGCAACCCAATATGCAAGAAACGCTATTTTTTCGGGCTTAACCCCTCTTGAAATGGAAAAGCAGTATCCACAATATTGGAAAAATGATGTGGACGATGGAGGTAAAAATTTGTTTGAGGAAGCATTTTTGTCTGCTCATTTGAAAAGATTAGGTTTGCATATCAAACATGATTATTATAAAATAACCAATTTAGCAAGTGGAAAAAAATTAGTTGAAAATTTTAAAACGCTCAAAAACAATGATTTAGTAACTATTGTTTACAATTTTGTAGATATGCTATCGCATGCTAAAACAGAAATGGAAGTAGTAAAAGAATTAGCTTCCGATGATAAAGCTTATCGATCGCTTACTAAAAGTTGGTTTCAAAATTCGCCATTACTAGAGGTCATCCAACAAGCACAACGTCTTGGTTTTAAACTCATTATCACGACAGACCATGGTACTATTAATGTGAAAAATCCTTCAAAAGTAATTGGCGACAAAAACACGAGTTTGAATTTGAGATACAAAACAGGACGTAGTTTAACTTATGAAGACAAAGACGTTTATGCTGTAAAAGATCCAAAAAAAATAGGATTACCCGCCATAAACATGAGCAGTTCTTATATTTTTGCCAAAAATGATTTGTTTTTAGCTTATGTAAATAACTACAATCATTATGCTAGTTATTACAGAAATACTTACCAGCATGGAGGTATTTCTTTAGAAGAAATGATTGTTCCTTTTTTAATTTTTAATCCAAAATAACTATGGAAATTACTTTTAAATTGGAAGAAATTGTAAGTGTTACTCAAAAAATTTTAACATTCAATTTACAAAAAATAGTGTTATTTGAAGGCCCAATGGGAGTCGGAAAAACTACCTTAATAGCACAAATATGTAGAGCTTTAGGAGTAAATGATAGTACAAGCAGCCCTACATTTTCAATTGTAAATGAATATATAAGTAATCGAGGGGAAACCATTTTTCATTTTGATTTTTATAGACTTAAATCTGAAACAGAAGCATTAGATATGGGAGTTGAAGATTATTTATATAGTAACAATTGGTGTTTTATAGAATGGTCAGAAAAAATAGCATCCCTTATCCCTGAAAACCATACTGTTATAACCATAAAATCATTAGATCAAACCAGTAGAATATTAAACATACAATGAAAACGAATATCAATATCAAAATAATTCCATATACAGAAACGTTAAAAACACATATCAAAACGCTAAACTATGAGTGGTTAAATAAATATTTTCGTATAGAACCAAAAGACGAAATAGTATTATCTAATCCAACAGAAGCTATTATCAATACAGGTGGATATATATTTTATGCAGCAAAAGACGAAGAAATTGTAGGCACTTTTTCATTATTATATATATGCCAACATGAGTATGAATTGAGCAAAATGGCTGTAAAAGAAGGTACTCAAGGTTTAGGAATTGGACAACTAATGATGACGTTTGCCGTAGATTTTGCAAAGCAACAAAATTTTAAATCATTAATATTGTATTCAAACAGAAGTTTAAAACCAGCCATTCACTTATACGAGAAATTTGGATTTGAAGAAATTCCACTAGAAAGTGGCGTATATGAAAGAGCTGATATAAAAATGATGAAAATAATATAAATTTATGACTACAATAAATTCTCCTTTTACAAAGGCACAATTAATCCCTCAAGAAGAGAAATTAGAAATTTTTAAATCCAAATCCAATTTATTTATTGGTATTCCAAAAGAATCTAGCAAACAAGAAAAAAGGATTTGTCTTACTCCAGATGCAGTAAACTCATTGGTTAACAATGGGCATCAAATTTTGATAGAATCAGGTGCAGGGGAACATTCAAATTATTCTGACAAAGAATACAGCGAAGCTGGTGCAGAAATTACCCATCAAACACAAAAAATATTTAGTTGTCCAATTGTATTGAAAATTGCACCCGCAACCATTGAGGAAATCAATATGATGAATGAAAAATCATTTATTTTATCTACAATTCAATTAAAAACACAAGATAAAAGTTATTTTCAAGCATTATCAAATAAAAAAATTACAGCTTTAGCTTATGAATTTATTAAAGACGAAACAGGTTCATATCCTGTAATAAAATCTTTAAGCGAAATTGCTGGTACAGCTTCTATTTTGATAGCATCAGAGCTAATGATAGACAAACAAATAGGTAAAAGTTTGCTTTTTGGCAACATTACTGGTGTGCCACCAACAGATGTAGTCATTTTAGGAGCTGGTACAGTAGGAGAATTTGCTGCCAAAACAGCCATAGGGCTGGGTGCAACGGTGAAGGTTTTTGATAATTCCATTACAAAACTTAGGCGGTTGCAAAACAATATTAACCAAAATATATTTACATCTACTATTCAACAAAAAAGTTTGCTAAAAGCTTTAAGACGATGTGATGTGGCAATTGGAGCCATGCGAGGCAAGGATAGGTGCCCCGTTGTGGTGAGCTCGACTATGGTAGAACACATGAAAAAAGGCTCTGTAATTGTGGATGTAAGTATTGATACAGGCGGATGTTTTGAAACATCAAAAGTTACATCGCATGAAAATCCTATATTTTTACATCAAAATGTCATACATTATTGTGTTCCCAATATACCATCACGATATGCTAAAACGGCCACATTATCATTAAGCAACATTATAACACCTTATTTATTACAAATTGCCGAAGATGGCGGTATTGAATCTTCTATTAGACGTAATAAAGATTTGAAAAACGGTGTGTATTCTTACTATGGAATTCTTACTAATAAAACTATTGGCGATTGGTTTGGTTTATCAAATAGCGACATCAATTTGATTGTTTTTTAAATATAAAAACGTAATTTTGCAAAAAAATTAATCAAAACAACATGAAATTTACACATCGTTTGGCCTACTATTTATTAGGATTATTAGTTGGTGGCTTTTTTTTAAAATTTGTAATTGACTATTCAGGTGCCAAAAATATGGAATTTGCCTATTTGCCAAACGCAAGGGTTTTAAAAAACATTCGTACAAAATCTTTTCATTATTCAGATATAGCTACTCAAAAAATAGTTCAAAAATGGATAGACACCACTGATATTAAAAAAATATTAACCGATGGAGATATTGATTTTGAAATTAGCAAAAAACCTGAAGACGGAGGCAAAGTGTACTTTATTAACGGAGAAACAAATAATCATAAAAAAGTCACATTAAAAGTAATAAATTACGAACAAAAGGCTTTACTAAAAGATATTGTAATCAAATAAATTAAATTACAATTTCTAGCAAGCTCAAAACCACTGCGTCGTAATGTTTTGGTAGGCTAGAATTTGCGTTTATTTCTTTGTAACCTATCAATTTGTAGCCGCATTTTTGATAATATGCATTTAATTTGTCATTATCTCCCCAAGTATCTAATCGAACGCAAGAAATATTATTTTCTTTTGCCCGATTTATAGCCCAATTTGTAATCAATTTTACTAAATGTTTGCCATGATGTTCGGGATGTGTTACAATTCTGTGTAAGTAAATTGAGGGTATATCATCTTTTTCGTCCCAAATTTCTGCATCATTATAAGTGATTGAAAATATACAAATAGTGGAATCATTTTCAATTATTTTAAAAATTCTCGATTCGTTGATTTCATTTTGAATCATATCAACGTCAAAACCTTGCCAATGTTTGTTAAAAATTTGTTTCTGATAAGCTACAGCAAAATCATAAAATTGAAAAATAAGTTGTAGGTCGTTTGCATTGGCATTTAGTATTTTCATGTGTCGTTTTTAAAGGTTTTTTCTATACGTTTTTCTTCTGCAAACAATTTTAGGATCAAAATTTTTCCAAAGCAAATGTATTGCTGTATTATCTGCTAATTCTGGTGTTCTTATACAATTTTGAATATTTTTTTCTGTAAAAGTAGTATGGTATTCTTTAAAAATAATAGCATGAACACCTTTATTCTGATATTCAGGATGAACCCCAATCAAATAAAAAGTAACATCTTTACTATTATTTCTTGCATTTAATAAATGTAAAAAACCAAAAGGCAACAATTTGCCTTTGGCTTTCTGTAATGCTTTAGAAAAACTAGGCATTACAATGGCAAAAGCTACTAATTGACCATGTGAATCTGCAACAAATTTTATATATTCAGGATTGATAAAACTTATATATTTTTTCTTAAAATATTCTTTCTGAATATCTGAAATAGCTACAAAAGATGATAAACTTGCGTATGATTTATTAAACAAATCAAACATTTGATCAACATAAGGTAAAACATCTTTTGTTTTTTTAAAGTTCAACGCTTTTAATCCGTATCTTTTTTTAATTAATTCTTGTGCTTTATCAAAATATTCTAATTTAACATTTACAAATGGAAATTTATTTTCTAAATATTCTTTCTCCATTACAAATCCTAATTGTTCAAAATGAGTAGCATAATAAGGATAGTTATACCAAGTAATCATGGTGCCTATTTCATCAAACCCCTCTGTTAAAACCCCTACTTTGTCTAAATTTGAAAAACCCATAGGCCCTTCAACATATTCTAATTGATGTTTTTTGCCTAGCTCATATACTTTATCTAATAGCACTTTAGTTACTTCAATATCGTCTATAACATCAAACCAGCCAAATCGGACTTTCCGTTTTTGTTGGTTATGGACTTCTTCCCAATTGATGATGGCGGCAATTCTTCCAACTATTTGATTGTTTTGATAAGCTACATAAAAATATGCTTCTGCATTTTCAAAAACAGGGTTTTTAGTTTTATCAAACGTTTCCAATTCATCAGCAATTATTGGTGGCACCCAATAGGGATTATTTTGATACAGTTTGAAAGGGAATTTGACATAATCTGTCATTTCTTTTTTAGACAAGGCTTCTACTATTGTAATCATTTTTTCTCTTTTTTTATACCACTTTTACCTTTACTGTTCTTTTTAGCTTCTTTTTCCAAACGTTTTTTCTCTTTTGCTACTTTGGCTTTTTGTTTTGCAATACGTTCATCTTCAGGCACTCTGTCTAAAGTATCCTTGTAATTGGCATCAAATCTCCAAGAAAAACCAACACCGCCATACAAAATATCTGGAGTGTTTTTAAAATTTTTACTTATAGAAATATCTACCTGTGTATTAAAATTCAATAAAAAAGCACCGCCCACCGTCAATATCGAATCTGAATAGTACTTACTTTGAACGCCTTTGTTTTCAAGAAAAACAGACCAATCGCTTCCAATTCCTTTGGTATAAGTAACCACATATCCAGTAAGTGGGTTTTCTGTAGCAATTTTATCTACAAAAATATTGCAAACAAAAACATGACTGCCAGGAAAATTATTTTGAGATATTAACATTACTTTTGGGCTTATTTTAGGCTCTATACTATAATTAAATGGACTGTTACCACTAAAATTAGCTCCAGCATATACAGAAACAGCTGGAATTAAATAATGCCAATTAAACTTATGATTGGCTTTCCAACTATAAATATTGACTTTAGGTTTATAATTTCTATTAGGATCATACATCAAATACTTGGCACCAAATGTAAATTTTTTGAAACCCTCAATGTTTTTTTCTTCTAATAAATTACTATAAAGCCCTTTTTGATATTGTAAATTACCTATTAATTCTAATTGATCATACAAAAAACCATATCGTAAAGCAACATCTGTTCCAAAACCATTTAATTCTGAAAGCAACAAATCATGTTTTTCTTGTATTAAATAAGCTCCCAGTTCTGTTTGAATGACATCTTTTCCAACCGCAAAAGCCGACATCGATTCTCCTGGCCGGTTTGAATTGATGACGTCTGTATATTGAGAAAAACCATAACTAGCTGATAAAAAAGCTGTTATCAATAATAATAAACGAAATCTAGTCATATTTTTTAATTTATATTGAAAATGAAGCCCAAAAGTACTTATTTTTATTATTATTTTAACCCAAAAAAATATAATTTTATACAACAATTTATTAAATTTGTCGAATAATTTATTAATAAATATGCAAACAGCCTCTTTTAATGGATTCATAAAAATGGTCATAGAAATCATAGTATTTTATTATGCTATTAAATTTATTGCAAGATTATTTTTTCCAATAGTTGTAAAAAAAGTTGTTGAGAAAGCACAGCAAAATTTTCAACAGCAGTATCAAAAAACTTACGAACAAGAACAAGACGTAACAAAAAAAAGTAAACCTAACCAAGAAAAAACTAAAAAACAAGTAGGTGAATACATCGATTTTGAAGAAATCGATTAAACTACACAGTTAATTTATTACACTAATGAAGAAAATTCAACATTTATTTCCATTTGTACTAGCAATTTTAAGCTTTGCATTAATTTCAGTCATCTATTTTTATCCCGTGTTGCAAGGCAAAAAAATATACCAATCTGATATAGCACAATATATTGGTATGGCCAAAGAGCAAAATGATTTTAGAGCAGCAGAAAACCAAGAACCCTACTGGACCAATAGTGCATTTGGCGGAATGCCAACCTATCAATTAGGAGCCAAATATCCTTATGATTTTATTGGAAAAATTGATGATGTCATCCGTTTTTTGCCTAGACCTGCTGATTATTTGTTTTTATATTTTATAAGTTTTTATACGCTTTTACTTGTTATGAAAACCGATCCATTAAAAGCATTTTTTGGATCATTAGCTTTTGGATTTTCAACCTATTTGATTATTATTCTTGGCGTTGGTCATAATGCAAAGGCCCATGCCATTGGATATTTACCACTTGTAATTTCGGGTATTGTATTGGTTTTTCAAAAAAGATGGATTTGGGGTGGCATACTTACCATGTTGGCATCAGGTTTAGAACTTAATGCAAACCACCTTCAAATGACTTATTATGCTTTATTTTTAATAATACCAATCTGTATTTATTACACAATAGACTATTTAAAAGAAAAAGATTATGGTAATTTAACAAAAACATACAGTGTTTTAGCAGCGGCAGCTATCTTGGGTATTGGTGTTAATGCTACCAGCTTGATGGCGACATCAGAATATGCCAAAATGAGTACGAGGGGCAAAAGTGATTTGACTTTAGACGAAAATGGAAAAAAAAAAACTTCAAATAATTCCATGAGTTATGATTATATTACAGAATACAGTTATGGAATTGCAGAAAGTCTTAATTTGATAGCACCTCGATTATTTGGCGGATCAAATAATGAAACATTAGACGATAATTCCAGCTTATACAATTTTGTTATAGCACAAGGCGGAACAGATGCTGAAGCTAAAGAGTTTTCACAAAATTCACCTACTTATTGGGGAGACCAACCTATTGTTGCAGCACCCGCTTATATTGGCGCTGTAGTTTTTTTCTTAGCATTATTAGGGCTTGCTATTGATAAGCGCAAAATAAAATGGGCTTTTTTATTTGGTACCCTAATTTCATTAGTTTTATCTTGGGGTAAAAATTTTCCTATTTTAACAGATTTTTTTATAGATATTGTACCTCTTTATAACAAATTCAGAGCCGTTTCGTCTATACAAGTTATATTAGAACTTTGTTTTCCAATATTAGCCATTATGGGTTTACAATCTTTTTACATGGCTTCAAAAGACAGTCAAAAAAGAGGTTTACTATTAGCATCAGGTTCAAGTCTAGGATTGATAATATTAGTATTATTGTCAAAAAGTTTATTCAGTTTTGCAGGAAATAACGATGGTTATTATATACAACAATACGGACAATTAGGACAACCTTTTATAGAGGCATTACGGGCAGACAGACAATCCATGTTTGCAGCTGATTTATTAAGGTCTGGTTTTTTAATTGCTAGTTGTACTGCTATTTTATGGTTGAGTTTCAAAGAAAAAATAGCTCATCATACAGCCGTTATTTTGATTGGCCTTTTTATGGTTGGTGATTTATTTTTTATTGATAAAAAATATGTAGATAGTAAAAGTTTTATAAGTGCCCGAGAAGTTGATGCTCCTTATCAACCTACACAAGCCGATTTACAAATTCTACAAGACACCAGCAATTATAGGGTTTTTGAAGTAGAAGGCAATATGTCTAGTGCTAGAAGTTCTTATTTCCATAAATCCATTGGTGGATACAGTGCCGTAAAGCCCATCAGGATGCAACAACTATTTGATTATCAAATAGCTAAAAACAATTTAGAAGTTCTAAATATGTTAAATGTAAAATACATCATTCAAACAGATGAAAAAGGGGTGCCAAATGCGATGCTAAATCCAAAAGCAAATGGTAACGCATGGTTTGTTCAAACGGTAAAAACAGTACCAAATGCAGATGCTGCTATGGCCATGTTAAAAACCATAAACACCAAAACATCCGCCATTATTGAAAAAGATTTAGAAGGTGATAATCTGAAAAAAGTTGCCATAAAAAACAATTATGTTACAGATAGTACTGCAACTATTTCATTAAAATCGTACAAACCTAATTATTTAATTTATCAATCTGTAAATAAAAATGATGGCTTTGCTGTTTTTTCAGAAACTTATTATAAAAATGGCTGGAATGCCTATATCGATGGTCAAAAAGTACCTTCAATTAGAGTAGATTTTGTATTGAGAGCCTTGCAAATACCAGCGGGACAACATAAAATAGAATTTAAATTTGAGCCTCAAGTCATCAAAACAGGAAGTTACATTACTTTAATAAGTGCTTTTATCATGATGGTAGTAATACTATTTGGATTTTATATTGAAAAAAACAAATTGAAATTATCAAAATAAAGTGATGCAAACAAAAAAAGTCCTTATCATCACTTACTATTGGCCCCCAGCTGGTGGGCCTGGGGTGCAGCGTTGGCTAAAATTTGTCAAATACTTGCCCGAATTTGGAATAGAACCTATTGTATATGTTCCAGAAAATCCCACTTATCCAATTGTAGATGATCATTTATTAGAGGAGGTTAACAAAAATACCATTATACTTAAAAATAAAATAGTAGAACCCTATCAATTAGCAGGTTTTTTTTCTAAAAATAAAGCAAAAAAAATTAGTTCAGGAATTATTCCTAAATCTAAAAACCAAACTTTTTTTGAAAAAATAATGCTTTGGATTCGAGGAAATATTTTTATTCCAGATGCACGGTTTTTGTGGGTTAAACCTTCTGTTTCTTATTTAGAAAAATACATCACTGATAATCAAATAGATACAATTATCACTACTGGTCCTCCTCACAGTGTACACCTCATTGGATTGCATTTAAAAAGCAAAACTAATGTCAGATGGTTTGCTGATTTTAGAGATCCATGGACAACTATTGGCTATCATAAAGCCTTAAAGCTATCTAAATATGCTCAAAAAAAACATCAATATTTAGAAAAAAAAGTGTTAAATTCTGCAGATTCCATTATTGTTACCAGTAAAACAACCAAGAAAGAGTTTGAACAACTAACCAACAAACCCATTGAAGTGATAACAAATGGCTTTGATGTAGAAAACATTGAAAAACAAACATTAGACACTACTTTTTCATTGGCACATATTGGATCCTTTCTTTCTGAACGAAATCCAAAAATACTCTGGGAATCTTTACATGAACTTTGTAATGAAATACCTCATTTTAAATCTTTTTTAGAAATAAAATTAATAGGTGCTGTAAGTCAAGATATATTAGATGAAATCAAACAACATGAATTACTACATTATACTATTAATATGGGTTATGTTGCCCATCAAGATGCTCTAAAACATCAAAGAAAATCTCAAATATTACTTTTAATTGAAATAGATTCTGAAGATACTAAAAGTATTTTACCCGGAAAACTTTTTGAATACATGGTTTCCGAAAGGCCAATAATTGCTCTTGGACCAAAGGATTCAGATTTTGAAGACCTATTAATTCAAACCAATACAGGCGTATTTTTTCAATACAATGAAAAAATGGCTTTAAAAAACACAATTGCCCAATACTTTAATGCGTTTTTGAAACAAAATTTGAAGTCGAATGCCATAGGATTGCATCAATTTTCAAGAAAACAACTTACAGAAAAATTATCAAAATTAATTCATAACCAAACTTAAACATAAAACTAGGATTTAGCTCCTATAAAATGTGTATTTTTACAATTTGAAATTTAAAAAAATAAACCAGATGATAGATTGGAAAACAGCTAAAGTTTTTGAAGACATTACATACAAAAAATGCAATGGTGTGGCTCGTATTGCCTTTAACAGACCCGACGTTCGCAACGCTTTCAGACCCAAAACCACCTCAGAATTATTACAAGCTTTTCACGATGCACAAGAAGACACCTCAATAGGAGTTGTGTTACTTTCTGCAGAAGGCCCTTCGACTAAAGACGGTGTGTGGTCGTTTTGCAGTGGTGGCGATCAAAAAGCCCGTGGACATCAGGGCTATGTTGGCGAAGATGGTTACCATAGATTGAATATTTTGGATGTCCAACGCCTTATCCGATTTATGCCAAAAGCCGTCATTGCGGTAGTTCCAGGTTGGGCAGTTGGTGGCGGCCATAGCTTGCACGTGGTGTGCGATTTGACCTTGGCCAGCAAGGAACATGCTATTTTCAAACAAACAGATGCCGATGTTACAAGTTTCGACGGAGGCTACGGATCTGCTTATTTAGCAAAAATGGTTGGTCAGAAAAAAGCTAGGGAAATATTTTTTCTTGGCAGAAATTACACCGCACAAGAAGCTTTTGAAATGGGCATGGTCAATGCCGTTATTCCGCATCAAGAGTTAGAAACAACCGCTTATGAATGGGCTCAAGAAATTTTAGCCAAGTCGCCCACCTCAATAAAAATGTTGAAATTTGCCATGAATTTAACAGATGATGGCATGGTGGGACAACAAGTTTTTGCAGGCGAAGCTACCCGATTGGCTTACATGACAGACGAAGCTGTTGAAGGTAGAAATGCCTTTTTAGAGAAAAGGAAACCTAATTTTGAAAAAAAATGGTTGCCATAATTTATAATTAATAAAATTAAATTTACAATAATAAAGACAAAAATCAAATATTATGAAACATTGGATACAAGCAGCCCGATTACGTACGTTACCCCTTTCCGTTTCAGGTATCATTGTAGGCAGTATGTTTGCCCTCTCCTACCCTACTGAAAATGTTTTAACTCCTACCGAAGTTTTTAATTGGAATATATTTATTTTTGCCATTCTTACAACCTTGGGTTTACAAATTTTATCCAATTTTGCCAATGATTATGGCGATGGTGTCAAAGGAACTGATAATCAAGACCGCATTGGCCCTATGAGGGCCATACAAAGCGGCAATATTAGTCCAAAACAAATGAAAAGAGCCATAATTATTACATCAATTCTAACATTCATTAGTTCTATTGTATTAATTTATTTGTCTTTTAAAAATACAAATCTACTATATTCTTTATTTTTTTTAATACTCGGAATCACCGCAATTGCCTCTGCCATTCGCTATACTATTGGCAAATCAGCTTATGGGTACAAAGGTTTTGGCGACATTTTTGTATTTATTTTCTTTGGTTTAGTCAGTACTATTGGTGTCAATTTCTTATATTCTAAAGAACTCAATTTGGTGTTGTTTTTACCAGCAATAGCCATTGGCTTTTTGAGTGTAGGGGTTTTAAATTTAAACAACATGCGTGATGAAGAATCTGATAGAAAATCCAATAAAAATACATTGGTTGTAAAATATGGAGGATCATGGGCGAAAAAATATCATTTTTTTCTTGTTATATCTGCCATGGTATTGTGTCTCCTTTTTGGCTTTATTCAAAGTTTTCATTTTGACCAATACATTTTTATTGTAGCCTTTTTCCCTATAATTAGTCATTTAAAAACCGTTTATCACAATCAAATTCCAAAAAATTTAGACCCCGAATTAAAAAAATTAGCTATTTCAACTTTTTTACTATCTGTATTATTAGCCTTAGGAATGATATTTTTTATATCAGATTTAATTGTCAATAATGCTTAGTGCTGTAATTTTTTCTAGGAGCTAATCCCGCTATCCGCTATATCTTTTGTTTTTTAAAGAAAAAAACAAAAGGATGTCGCTACTATCGGGGCTAGGAACTTTTGTTTCAAAGATACATTTTTGCAAAAAATTATGAAAAAAAATTTATTAATATTACTTTTTCTTTACATGAACTCCCTTTTATCTCAAAACGATGGATTTTGGGATAAAGAAAGAGCAACCAATAAAACAATAACTGCCTCTGCTTTTAAAAAAATAGTGGTGGCATCAGATGATTTTCCTGATGGAACCACCCAATTTTTATTCAGAATTACCTTATTAAACGATAATCAAGAGCTGGCATCGAGCCTTACCTCTTTGTTAAAATCCATACCCGATCCTACTGGCATTAGCCAAGGTTCGGCGGGTGCAGTGTTTCTTTTATCAAAAATTTCAGGAAATGATACTTGCAAATTTGCCCTTTTTGCTTCGGAAATAGCAGCCAACAACTTTGTAAAAAATGCCAATTCCAATAAAGCTTGTTATACTCAAAATACTCCAACTAACAAAGAAGCAAAACTGATTTCATTGCAAAATGACACTTGCCTTTCTGATGAAGTTACAAAAATATTTTTTGTGTTTGAAAATAAAAACTGGATTTTGAATCAAAAAATTGTATTAGAAATAGTGCCGTGGGTTGATTATAAATTAAGCAGGGGATACAACATGACGCACAAAAAATCACTTTTAGCTACCATCAATCAGCTAGAAACGGCACAAAAATTAGCTCATTCTGGACTATTTACCGCTTGTATTTTGGAAAATATCCAAAAAAATTATAAATATAGCGAATTTCAAAACCTATTAGAGATAGAAAAAAATAAAGTATTGTATGACTTTGAAAAAAAATGTATTTCAGAAATAGGATTACAAGATGAGTTAGATACTACCAATAGACAACATATAGCACAGCTAGCCGATGAGCAAAATTTTGAAGCAGCAATCGAAGCAACTCACCAAACATTTATAAAGTTTCAAAAAGCAAATGCACAAGATTATAGCAATTTAGGTTATTATTATTTGATGACCAAGCAATTTTCAAAAGGCAAACAAGCCCTTGAAAATGCAGAAAAATTAGCCCCCTCGGATATCGCAATCAAGCTGCGTTTGGCACATGCTTTTGTATTGAACAACGAGTTTAGAATGGCCAAAAATATCCATAAAACCTATCGAAATCAAAATATTTCATCCAAAGTGAGTTGGATAGAACAAGCACGAAAAGACTTGGATTTATTCAAAAAATATAAAATTGAACATGAAGATTTTGATAATATTTTAGAGTTGTTTGAATAAAACATGCCTCTTTTGAAAACGAATTAGCCCAGATAGAAGTGAAAATCCTTTTGTGCCAGGGTTTGGCACAAAAGATTGTAACGAATAGCTGGAAATAGCTCCAAAAAAAAATAAATGACAGCACATTATTATAAATATTTATTACATTTTAAAACCCCTTCGGGTACATCGAGGGGTGTTTTGACACAAAAAGAAACGTGGTTTTTGGTAATTGAGGACCAAGGCCAAATAGGAATTGGCGAGTGTGGGTTGTTGCGAGGGTTGAGTATAGACGACCGAGAAAATTACGAAGAAAAACTGACATGGGTTTGTAAGCATATTGACCTAGGAGTAGCCTATTTATGGGAAGCTTTACTGGAATTTCCATCGATTCAATTTGGGATAGAAATGGCATTCCAGTCGTTGTACAGTAAGCATCCATTTGAATTGTTTCCGTCGGATTTTGTTTTGGGCACACAATCAATGCCAATCAATGGGTTGGTTTGGATGGGCAGTCCAGAGTATATGCGAACTCAAATAGAAGCCAAAATTGAAGCTGGTTTTGATTGTATTAAATTGAAAATTGGAGCAATTGATTTTGAAAAAGAGTTGGCTTTATTAGCTTATATTCGACAGCATTTTGACGCATCAAAAATTACGATAAGAGTGGACGCCAATGGTGCTTTTTTGGTAGAAGAAGCGATTTCTAAATTAAAACAATTATCTGAATTTCAGATACATAGCATCGAGCAACCCATAAAACAAGGACAAATAGAAGCCATGAAAAAATTGTGTACAGAAAGCCCTGTACCTATTGCTTTGGACGAAGAGTTGATTGGGGTTTATGGTTCACAAAAAGAGGCCCTTTTGAGAGCCATCAACCCACAATATGTGATATTAAAACCCAGTTTGGTTGGTGGGTTTAGAGGCAGTATGGAGTGGATATTGGCGGCAAAAAACTGTCAAATCAATTGGTGGATTACCTCGGCATTGGAAAGTAATGTGGGGCTCAATGCCATAGCACAATGGACTTTTTTGCAAAAAAATGAAATGCCTCAAGGACTCGGAACAGGAGGATTATATACGAATAATTTTGAAAGTCCACTTGAAATTATAGACGGGAAAATAAAATACAATACGGACAAAAAATGGAATTTTGAAAGCATTAAAAAAAGCATAATTACAAATTAATCCTGTAAAGGTTATCGAAAAATTGTAGAAACTTATTAACTTTGCAAAACCTAATTAAAAAAATCAACCAATTATGTTAGATGTTAGTGGAGGTGAAATCCTATTTATATTAATCGTTGTTTTGATGCTGTTTGGCTCGGACAAAGTACCAGAAATTGCTAGAAAAGTAGGTAAATTTATGGCACATTTGAAAAACGCAACAAATGAAATAAAATACGAAATTCAAAAAGGCGTTGATGACATTACAGAAGAAACGTCATTGAAAGAAATTTCTAAAGAAATAAACAATGCTAAGGAAAATTTAGTTGTAGATTCTACCAATACTATAAATAAAGTAAGTGAAGATTTTAAAGAAATTACAGGCCCAATAAAACGTCAATTTTAATGGTAGAGCAACTCAAAATTTTGGATCGGGAGTTATTGATTTATTTAAATGGATTAGGCTCCAAACCTTATGATGGTTTTTGGCTTTTTATCACCAATCAATTGCATTGGACTCCCTTCTTTTTGTTTCTTATATATTTGGTTTACAAAAAGTTAGGAGCTAAACAAACGGGTTATATTGTGTTGCTGGTTGCTGTTTTAATCCTCATGACCGATCAAACGTGTAATTTGTTTAAAAATCATTTTCAACGATTAAGACCTTGCAACACCCCTGATTTGCAGGGTATTATCAGAATTGTAAAAACGAGTAGTTCATATAGTTTTTTTTCGGGTCATGCTGCCAATACTACTGCGGTTGCCGTATTTTTGATTGCATTGCTAAAAAAACATATCAAATATAGCTATGTTTTATTGATTTGGCCTCTCGTTTTTTCGTATAGCAGGATTTATTTAGGCCTTCATTATCCGATAGATTTACTTACAGGGTATTTTTTCGGTAGTGTATTTGGTATGGCAACCTATCAATTTTACAACTTTTTAATTAAAAAATACCACTTAGTTTAAGGAAAAATTATATACTATTTTACCTACTTGTTTGTTTGGAGCCGATGCAGATGCTTGCCATTTGGTTTGCATAGCAGCAAGTTTTGCTTGGTCTAATAAACATTTGGCGGCATTGGTGGTGCCTTTTACACCAGCAGTTGCTTGTATGGTATTGCCATTTTGATCTACTGTTACCTCCACAACCACTTTGCCTTCTTCGTTGCACTGGTATTTTGGTGTTGGTTTGGAAAGTGCTTTTCTGTTTCCTAAAGAATAGCCTTCGCCTCCACCCGTGCCTTGTCCTGATCCATGGCCAATTCCTGTACCATTACCAGAACCCGTTCCTGTTCCTGTGCCAGTACCAGAGCCGTTTCCGTCATTGCCATTTTGTCCTAAACTACCGCTAGATTTGCCTTTATTACCCGCTAATTTATCTGTGCCGTTGCCGTTATTTGTCCCTCCTTTTAAGATATTAGATAACACATCTTGAGTAACAGTAGCTACCTTTGTCTTTGGTTCATGAACAGGTGTTTCGTGTTTTGGGGTTGGCGATTTTGTAGTTTTTTTTGAAGGATTAGGTAGTGCAACCACATCATCAGAAGGATTTGTATTAGAAATCACTTCGTCTATTGGATCTGTTATTAAAGTATTAGGGGCTTTTTGGGTACTAACATCTCTACTTATATTAAAATCATTTCCAGAACCCCAATCGCTATTGCCCAAACTAACCGATACACTTCCGCCACCCCCCTGCCCCATTATAGAGGTCAAATTTGAGGGTGGCCAAAATTGAATACTGTATAATAAAAACAACACACCAAGAAATAAGAAAACAGTCAAAACAAATGACTTCTTTTTATCAGAAATAGCGCTATTTAAAATAAAATTTATGAGTTTTGACACCATCAATGATGCCAATCTGGTTTCAGTTCCCATACTGAATGTGATTAGACAATGAACAACGTGTAAAAATAAAAAAAATTGTGATTGCAAACAGGATTAACACCAAAAATTTAGGTGAGTTGTTTTAATGCTATTTCAAAAGCTGTGGCACTTAATTGGGTTTTAGCAGGATTCAAATCGTGAATGTTACACAAAGCTTTACGAATAGTTTCTGAAGTATCATGAAAAATAGCTTCATCAGTCATTTGAACTTTTTGCTCCATAAAATAAGCAAAAACACGTGCCATTCCACAGTTAGAAATAAAATCAGGAATCAAACTAATTTGATTGTCCACTTGTTCCATAATAGGGCCAAAAAAAATGGCTTTATCAGCAAAAGGAACATTAGCACCGCAAGAAATTACTTCCAAACCCGACTGAATCAAATGGTCTATTTGGTGTTGAGTTACCAATCGAGAGGCAGCACAAGGAGCAAATATTTCTGCACCTAAGGTCCAAATTTTTTCGTTCATTTCCTGAAAAGGCACCAATGAGTTGGCTACAAGTTGGTTGCCATTTTTATGCAGAAAAAAAGATGTAATAGTTTCAAAATCAAAGCCTTCTGGATTCATAACTCCTCCGTCTTTATCAATAATCCCTACAATTTTCACTCCCATTTTTGACAAATAAAAAGCGGCAGCAGCTCCTACGTTACCAAAACCTTGAATGATGGCTTTTTTGTTTTGTACATTGCCACCATAAATATTGTAATAATGCTTAACTGTTTCGGTCACACCATAACCAGTAATCATATCGGCAACGGTATATTTTCGGGCTACATCGGGGGTAAAATGTGCATTTTCGATTACTTTAATTACTCCTTGTCTAAGTTGTCCAATTCTATTAATTTTATCGGCCTCGGTAGGTTTGAAATGTCCGTTAAAAACCCCTTCTTGAGGATGCCACACCCCACACTCTTCTGTAAATGGGATTACTTCATGAATTTCATCTACGTTCAAATCGCCACCTGTTCCATAATAACTTTTCAATAAAGGCGAAACGGCTTTATACCAGCGTTGCAAAACCCCTTGTTTTCGAGGGTCGTTAGGGTCGAAATTGATCCCTGATTTGGCACCACCAATGGCGGGTCCCGAGACAGAAAACTTGACTTCCATAGTTTTTGCCAACGATAAAACTTCGTTCATATCCAAGCCTTTTCTCATACGTGTCCCTCCACCAGCAGCACCACCTCGTAACGAGTTGATGACAGTCCATCCTTCTGCTTCTGTTTCTGAATCTTTCCAATTGAAAATTATTTCAGGGGCTTTATTTTCAAATTTCAGTAATAATTCCTTCATTTTTTTAAGTTATTAATAATTAAAAGCAAATATAAAACAAATTGCATAACATATTAACAATCATTCTGTTTTTTTTAAATAACAAATGTTGATACCTTAATAAAAAAAGAAATTTTAAAAAGTTGATACTTACATGAATAAATTGTAATTTTGTATCGAAATTATTTTCGTAACTTAAATCAAGAAAAAATGGCTTTAGCAATAACAGATGCAACTTTTGAAGAGGTTGTTTTACAATCAGATAAACCTGTATTAGTAGATTTTTGGGCAGAATGGTGTGGCCCATGTAGAATGGTAGGCCCAGTAATAGAAGAGTTGTCCAAAGATTATGAAGGAAAAGCAGTAGTTGGCAAAATAGATGTAGATGCCAATCAGGATTTTGCTTCAAAATTTGGTGTTAGAAACATTCCAACTGTATTAGTATTCCACAAAGGAGAGCTAGTTGGCAGACAAGTTGGCGTGGCTCCAAAACAAACCTATTCTGATTTGATTGACAAACTGTTATAGTCATCATGTCCGAAAAAATATTTGTGAACCAATTATCAAATTCAAATTCTAAATAAACAAGTAGCTTAAAAGAAGTGCGTTTTGGGCGTTACCACAAGGGTCGGGCTATCCGTTACAATCTTTTTTGAGGCAGAAAAAGCCTCAAAAAAGGATTTCCACTGCTATCCCTAACGCAAAACGCTGCAATCAACTAGAATTTAGTCCATTAAAAAAAAGATGAAAGCCACACAGAACTTTCATCTTTTTTTTTTATAATAATTTATCTACCGTTTTTATTATTTCTTCTTTTGGCAAAACTCCCGCTTGACGCCAAAGCGATTTGCCATTTTGAAATAACATCATCGTTGGCACACTTCTAACTTGAAAATGCTGTGCTATTTCTTGGCTTTTATCAACGTCGATTTTAATTACCTTTAATCGATCGCCAAAATGTCGTTTGACTTCAACAATAATAGGACCCAACATTTGACAAGGGCCACACCAAGTGGCATAAAAATCAACCAAAACAGGAATATCAGACTGGATGTACTCGTTGAATTTATTCATATTATTTTATTTAAGAAAATTAATATAAAAATTAACTGATTGCTTTTTTAATTGTATATTTTGATTCATAAGCAACACATTGTTGCAAATCTGAATCAAGTATGGGAGCCGAACTACTGATGAGTATTTTTGTAAAATTAACGTTCATAGATGCAGACAAAACCAAAGGCAAATTTTTTATTTTTTCAATTACCGTATTTTGACAACCCACACAGGTAATTCCTTCAAAATCATATAATTGAACTACATGTTGCTCGTTTTTTTGACATTCAAAAAACAATTCGTTGCCTGCTCTTGGAGCCACAGAATGGGTACAATTTTCTAAAACGTTAAATGCAAAAGCATGCCCAAAAATCGATTCATATTCGGCTAAAGTACCACCAAATGGAGGGCCAGATTCAAAATGTTTGTTGAATAATAAACCCACTAGTTTACCATTTTGGCTTAGCAATTGATGATTTTTGACTATATATTGCAAACGCATCATTGGAGGCAACGCACAAAAAAAAGTTTGTTCAATGATGAAATCATATTGCCCTTGATGTTCAAAAAAATCACCCAAAATAATGGTAATATTTGGATTGTTTTGAAATTTATCTTTCAAATTTTGAACTAACGTTGGTGCAATATCAATAACGGTAATATTTGTAAAACCTTGTTCCAACAAGTAGGCTGCCTCATAAGCATTGCCACAACCAGGAATTAATATTTTGGCATTTTTGTTTGTTATTTGATTGATATACAATTGAATAGGTGGCGACACTCTTCCTAAATCCCAACCCGTAGCTTGCAACTGGTATTGTAAGTCCCAATAATTTTTATCGAGGGATTTATCGCACGACGTTACACAACATTGCATGTTTTCCATAATTTTGATGACATTAATTTAATTTACCAATAGCACAACTTACAAATGATTTTGTTTTTGAAATCAAGGAGTTATTGCCTTTTTCGGGATAGCCTAAATCGGTTAGTTTTTGTATAATCTGATTGGCATCAGCATGCCCTTCTACCGTAATTGTATCGGTGCTTTTGTCGATAGTAACCTGGGTAACATGAGCTATTTTTTGCAAAGCATTTGAAATACTGTTCATACACCCACCACATTTGATATTTTCTACTTCAAATTTTTGTATCATATTTCATTTTATTAAAAAAAACAAACTATCTCAAACAAAAAAGCGTGTATTTGAGATAGTTTATTGAAGGTTGTATTACTTATTTTTATTATAATAAAGTTGAAGGACAAACATAATCTGTTTTGGCTAAAGTAGTTTCTTTAAGTGCGGTAAATCCACCTATTACATCAGAAAAATTGTCCCATCCTCTTTGTTTCAAAATAGAGGCTGCAATCATACTTCTATAGCCACCAGCACAATGTAAAACAAAAGGTTTGTCTTTTGGGAAAGTGGCCAAATGTTGGTTGATTTCGTTAAGTGGCACATTGATGGCTCCTTCTAAATGCTCTGATAAATATTCGCTTTTCTTTCTAACATCAAAAACAGGAAGTTCCGCAGCATTATAAGATTTTTCAAGGTCAGCAGCTGTCAATCTTTCAAGGCTATCTACCTCATAACCAGCTGTTTTCCAAGTATCAAAACCACCTTGCAAATACCCGATGGTGTGGTCGTATCCAATTCTGGATAGACGAATCATACTTTCTTCTTCTCTCCCCAAGTCTGTTACCAATAATATTTCTTGTTTGATGTCGGCAACCATTTCGCCAACCCACATAGCAAAATTACCGTCGATACCAATATTGATACTGTTTGGAATAAATCCTTGAGCAAAAGTGGCAGCATCTCTTGTGTCTAATATCAAAGCTCTTGTTTCGTTGGCCATTGCTTCAAATTCGTTGGCTTGAAGTGGCTGATTGGCTTTTTCCAATACGTTGTCTAAGCTTTCATAACCTTTGATGTTCATCATCACATTTGAAGGAAAATAGGCAGGAGGATTTGTTAAACCTGTTAAAACAGCTGTAACAAACTGGTCTTCAGTCATTTCTGGATTCAAGGCATAGTTTGTACGTTTTTGGTTTCCAAGTGTATCGGTGGTTTCTTTGCTCATCATTTTTCCGCAAGCCGAACCCGCTCCGTGGTTTGGATATACAATTAAATCGTCTGACAAAGTCATGATTTTAGTTCGTAATGAGTGGTATAAATGACGGGCCAATTTGTCTTGTGTTAAATCTTCTACAACGTGTTGAGCCAAATCAGGACGACCAACATCGCCAATAAAAAGAGTGTCGCCTGTTATAATTCCGTGCTCGTTTCCATGCTCATCAATTACTAAAAAAGTAGTACTCTCCATAGTATGTCCGGGAGTATGAATCACTTTTACCTGACAATTTCCAATGCTGAAAATTTGATTGTCTGTAGCCGAAATAATTTCATAAGCTGGTTTTGCCAAAGGACCATATACAATTTGGGCACCTGTTTTTTTGGCTAAATCTAAATGTCCTGAAACAAAATCTGCATGAAAATGTGTTAAAAAAACATATTTAATTGCAGCATTGTCTTTTTGAGCTCTGTCTATGTAAGGTTGTACTTCTCTTAATGGATCAAAAATAGCGGCTTCGCCATTATTTTCTAAATAATATGCTGCATGAGCAATACATCCTGTATAAATTTGTTCTATTTTCATAATTTTAAAACCTTAAATTGTTATTTTTTTATTTTGATTTTGATGGTACAAATTTATACCAACAACAAATGAAAATACGTGATAAATGTTACTTAAGTTAAAAATAAATTGAAAAAAGCAAAATATTTAATAATATTTACATATTATGATATTATTTGATTTATTTTTCCTATTTTTTGGGTTATAATATCTTTTTCAATATCCCAGCCTCTGGCAGGCGAATACTCGCGTCCGTACCAAATGATTTGGAGGTGTAAATCGTTCCAAAGTTTTTTTGGAAAAATGGCTTTGGCATCTTTTTCTGTTTGCACCACGTTTTTGCCCGAAGTCAAATTCCATCGTGTCATGAGCCTATGGATGTGGGTATCTACAGGAAAGGCTGGCACTCCAAATGCCTGACTCATTACCACACTGGCCGTTTTATGGCCAACGGCAGGCAAGGCTTCTAGGGCTTCAAAACTTTGCGGGACTTTGCCGTTGTGCTGGTCTATCAAAATTTGTGAAAGTCCATGAATACCTTTAGATTTCATGGGCGACAAGCCACAAGGCCTGATTATTGTTTTGATGTCTTCTATCGATAATTTGACCATATCATAAGGGTTGTCTGCTTTTGCAAACAATATGGGTGTAATTTGATTGACCCGAACATCTGTACATTGTGCCGATAACAACACGGCTATCAACAAGGTATAAGGGTCTTTATGGTCTAGCGGAATGGGAATTGTGGGATACAACTCGTTCAATGTTTGAATTACAAATTTGACCCGTTCTCTTTTTGTCATAATTTAAAAAATTGGAACCGTAAAAATAAATTTATTTTTAATTCAAATCATTTAAAATGTTATAATTTTGTTTTCAAAAAAAACAAATATGACCACATTAAAAATTGGAGATCCAGCACCGCCATTTTCTGCATACGACCAAGACGGAAACTTGCATGAATTATCGGCATATAAGGGCAAAAAATTAGTGCTTTTTTTCTATCCAAAGGCCAACACCCCAGGATGTACAACAGAAGCTTGCAATTTGAGCGACCATTACGACCGTTTTGTGAGTGAAAATTATGCCCTTTTGGGTGTTAGTGCCGATGCAGCCAAAGCCCAACAAAAGTTTAAAGAAAAATACCATTTGCCGTTTCCATTATTAGCAGACGAAGCAAAAAATGTACTTATGGCCTATCAAGTTTGGGGGCCAAAAAAATTTATGGGCAAAGAATATGATGGCATTCATAGAACCACATTTGTAATTAACGAAAATGGCATTATTGAAAACATCATAACAGAGGTAAAAACCAAGGTACATGCCAGTCAAATATTAGGGTAATACATACAGTATTTATAGGTATTTTAAATAATCTTTTGACTATTATACTGTATTCCAAAACTTACAACTACATACCTTTGTCAAAGTACGATAGTTTGACAAAGGTATCACTGAAAACATGATTTGGTTTTTCAACAAAATTGATTACATTAATTGAAACTACTGATTAGTATAAATCAATACAAATGAAATCTATGTCTTAAAAAAAAATTATTTTCAAACTTTTTTCGTTAATTTTTATGCAAAAAAAAGGAACCAAAAAAGGTTTATTAGGATAAACAAACAGTTCCTACAACCAACACCTTCATTTTTAATAGTCAAAACATTAATTATTTCTTAAATCAATTTGGACTTTGATGAAAATGCGTATTTTTGTCGAAAAAAAACCATTTTGAAAAAAATATATCTTTTGTGTTATGTGGTAGTTATTGGCTTTGGAGCTACTTGGACCCATGCGCAAGCTACCAAAAAAATTGTTATCGAATATTCCGACTTTGGCGACAGAAACGAATCCTTGGTGCCAGGCGCTGCTTTGCTTACGGGTAATGTACGCATCAACCACGAAGGGGTAAAAATGACGTGCAACAAAGCCTATTATTTTGAAAAAGAAAACTACATAAAAGCCTTTGGCGAAGTACAAATGGTGCAGGGCGACACCCTTTCGCTCAACAGCAAATATGCAGAGTACAATGGCAACACCAAGCTGGCTTTTGCTACGGGCGATGTCATCATGCAATCGCCAGAAAGTACCCTTGTTACCGATACCATTTATTTTGACAGGGCCAAACAGGAGGCATATTATAAAAACAAAGGCACTATTACCAATTTAGAAAACACCCTCGAAAGCATTTCTGGCCGTTATTATGTGGCTCAAAAAAAGTTTGTGTTTTTAACAGCCGTAACCATTACCAATCCAAAATACTTAATCAAAACCAATCATTTGGATTATTTTACCAACTCGGGACATTCCTATCTTTTTGGTCCTTCTACAATTACCAGCAAAAAAGATTTTATTTATACCGAAAAAGGTTTTTATAATACCAAAAAAAATACAGGCCATTTTATAGACAAATCCTATATCAAATATAACGACAGACGTATTATTGGCGATAGTTTATACTTTGATAGAAAACGTGATTTTGCATCGGCCACCCGCAACGTTCGGATTATTGACACCATCAACAAAGGGATTGTAAAAGGCCATTATGCCGAAATTTACAAACAAAAAGACTCCCTTTTTATTACCAAACATGCCGTGGCCATCAATGTTGTGGACAAAGACTCTGTATATATTCATGCCAAAAAACTCATGGTAACAGGCAAAGAAGGGAACCGAATAATTAGAGGGTTTAACAATGCCCGCTTTTTTAAAACCGATATGTCGGGCAAGTGCGACTCGATACATTCCAATCAAAAAAAGGCCCTCACACAACTCATTGGCAAACCCATTTTGTGGAACTACGAAAACCAAATGACTGGCGATGTGATGCACCTTATTGGCAACAATACAACCCAAAAACTCGATTCGTTGAAGGTGCTTTCCAATGCTTTTATAGTTTCAAAAGACAGTGTTGGCACGGGCTATAACCAAGTAAAAGGCGTTAATTTGTATGGCAAATTTAAAGACAACAAACTATATGAAGCCGATGTTGTAAAAAACACCGAAGTGATTTATTATATGCGAAACGATCAAAAGGAACTTATTGGAATCAATAAAAATGTGAGCAGCCGCATCAACATGACCCTCGATAAAAACAATATCGAAACCATGACGTTTTATACCAATCCAGATGGTACGATTTATCCAGACAAGGATTTGCCCGAAAATGCCCGAAAACTTCGTGGATTTGTATGGCGGATTGACGAACGCATCAAAACCAAAGACGACCTTTTTCCTGAAGATGAAAAGGCATTGGACGACAAATACCGTAAAGCAGCCAATAAAGACAAAGCCAAGGCGCCTACCCCCATGAAAATAAGGAAAGAAACCCTAGACTACGATAAGGACGCTAAAAAAAACCAATAGCCCCTTTGAAACCCCATTTGCGTTAGGGATTGCAGTGGAAATCCTTTTTTGTTTTTTTCTTTAAAAAACAAAAAAGATTGAAACGAAAAGCCCGACCCTTGTGGGAACGCCCCAAATAGTGGTTATAAACGTAGTGCCTATTGATTTGGTGTATTATTTATGACAAGATGTAAGTATTTATTTCATGATTACAAACGTATGGGCGTGTCCCTCCGCAAGCTCCGGGTCGGGCTATTCGTTACAATCTTTTTTGCCCCAAAAAGAGGGGCAAAAAAGGATTTTCACTGCTATCCCTCACGCAACAACAAAAAAGCAACACCTTTGCAAAACCAAAACAAGGGATGGTTTGACTTTTAGTTGCCATTACATCTTTATGTTTATAAAAAAAAAACTACAATGAAAGAAGATTTTATAAAATTTCAAGCACAAACATCGCCATATCCGCTGGGTATGGAAGTGTTGTATGCCAAGGGAAGTTACATATATGACGTTCATCATCAAAAGTACCTCGACTTTGTGGCAGGAGTTTCGGCATGTTCGTTGGGTCATTGCCCCACGGTGGTGCACGATGCCATCAAAAAACAACTCGATTTGTATGCTCATGTGATGGTGTATGGCGAGTATGCACAAGGGCCCGCAGTAGCCTATTGCAAACTCTTGGCCTCTTTGATGCCCCAACCATTGCAAAAAGTATATTTGGTCAATTCTGGAACAGAAGCTACCGAAGGTGCCTTGAAACTGGCCCGACGGGTTACAGGACGAAGCCAGCTGCTGTCGTGCCACAATGCCTATCATGGCAACACGATGGGGAGTATGAGTGTGATGGGATTTGAAGAACGAAAACAAGCTTTTCGTCCATTGATTCCAGATGTGGATTTTATTACGTTTAACAACGAAGCCGATTTGGAAAAGATTACCACCAAAACGGCGGGTATTATTTTGGAAAGCATTCAGGGTGGAGCGGGTTTTATTGAACCCGAAAATGATTTTTTGCTCAAAGTGCGTAATCGATGTACAGCGGTGGGTGCCCTTATGATTATAGACGAAATTCAGCCAGGGTTTGGTAGAACGGGGCGTTTATTTGGTTTTGAAAATTATGGAGTAGTTCCCGATATTGTAATTTTGGGAAAAGGCATGGGAGGTGGCATGCCCGTAGGAGCATTTGTAGCCTCGGAAGCCCATTTGGATTTGTTGAGCCACTCGCCCAAGCTAGGACACATCACCACTTTTGGTGGTCATCCTGTGATAGCAGCGGCCTGTTTGGCTACCTTACAAGAAATTGTTCAAAGCCAATTGATGGAAGCAGCACTAGAAAAGGAACAATTGTTTAGAAAATTATTGGTTCATCCACTAATACAAGAGGTGCGTGGTAGGGGGCTCATGCTTGCAGCCATGACAGCCGATGCTGCAATTACCAATGAAATTATACTTAAATGTCAAGACAAAGGGCTGATATTGTTTTGGTTGCTTTTTGAAGGTAAAGCCATTAGAATTACACCTCCGCTTACAATTTCTGAAGACGAAATTAGGGAAGGCTGCCAAATCATGTTGGAGGTAATGGATTGTATTTTGGAAGTTAGAGGCTAACGGTTTGAAGGAAATAGGTTGTGTACTGAGGTAGAAAACGCTATGATGTAAACCCAAATTATAACAGAATTAAAATTTGGGTTTGTATGAAAGCGTTTATTTCAAATACCAATCGTTTTTGTTACAAAAGAGGTATTAAAATATTTAACTCCATAAATTATTTTGTTGTATTGAACAAATTAACAATAAAATACCCTAAATAAAAAATACCATTAGATATTTATGATGAATAAGTACTTTTAATTTTATCATATTGCCAAATGATTTCGCAAGAATGATGAAGTGTTTTAGAATTTATATCTATTGTATTTGTATGTTTAAACTGATAAATATATAATTTGTAATTAAAATTTCTTCTACTTTTATGTTTACTAAAAGTAAATACTTGCGAAAATAAAAATAAGATATAAAGATAAAAATTGACGTACAAAACTAGCGTTAAATGCAAAGAAATAAAAAGAAAAATATTTTTAACAGAAATTGCAGACTCTGCTTTCTTAACTTTTAGTCTTGAAATAGTATTGATGTCAAATACAGTACCAGTATGATGTATAAGTAATGTAGCATTTGAAATTTTAGCAAAATCATTGTTTAGTTCTAATGTTTGTTTCATGAAAAAAAAAAAATAAAATGATTAGTACAATTTAAAAATTTATTTGTTATTACAAATTTCACATAATTAAAGGTTTTTTATTATATTATTATAAATTTCTTTATATTTTTGTTTAATATTATTAATAAAAGTATTTTGATATTTGAGACTTTCAGGTATTTTATTGATGGTATTATTATTGTCATTTAATTTAGAAATAATTGACATTATCATACTTTCATTTAATTCATTAGGTAAATACTTTATAATCAAATCTTTTTTGGTGTTTTTAATTGTATTATCACCTTCAATAATTATAGGATCAATATTATTTTTAACAATCCCATTATGTAGCATTTTTTCTATTCTGGTACCAAACTCTTAGGTTTGATTTCTAAATTTTGTTCATTGTTTAATCGTAAAGTACTACCTATTACATATTGCATATAAACAGACATATTTTCGGAAATGGCGTTTTCAAAACCAATTCCATATCTGAAATCTTTCAGTAACTGTTTGTCAAAATCATTAGCTCCGTTTAAATTAATTACATTATTGTTAATTACTTGATACCCTTGAATAAAATGAGATAAAGAAAAATTAGGCTCATATAAAATAATTG
>NZ_MUGT01000119.1 GCF_002217205.1 Flavobacterium branchiophilum NBRC 15030 = ATCC 35035
TTTAAAAACAAAAAGATAAAGCGAATGGCGGGAACAGGCCATGGTGAAAATGCCTGAACATGATGCTTCTTATTAGAAAAAATGGGTATTGTTTTGGACAATATACCCATGGTGTTGGGTTTTTAAATTGATATTTTCACAAGATTTTGGAGATATTATTTGAAAAATTAAAATAAAATCTATTATATTTGCTTATCTTTTAAGAATAAAAAAAATAAATTAAGTATCGTATTATGCAACAGATTCCAAGTGTTGATTTGCGTGATTTCCTTTCGGAAGATCCGAAACGTAAACAAAAGTTTGTAAATGAAATCGGAAATGCTTACGAAAATATAGGTTTCGTAGCTTTAAAAGGTCATTTTTTAGATGACGAATTGGTAAACAATTTGTATGAAGAAGTTAGAAATTTTTTTTCGCTTCCAATAGAAGTCAAAGAAAAATATGAGATTCCAGGCATTGGAGGGCAGCGGGGTTATGTATCGTTTGGGAAAGAGCATGCCAAAGGAAGATCTGCTGGAGATTTGAAAGAGTTTTGGCATTTTGGTCAGTATGTGGCGGAGGGTTCAAAATATAGTGAAGCATATCCACCGAATGTTGAAGTTGCAGAATTGAAAAATTTTAATACAATTGGTAAAGAAGCATATAAAATGCTTGAAAAAACAGGTATTTATGTACTACGAGCTTTAGCCTTGCATGTGGGATTGGATGAATATTATTTTGATGCTTTTATAAAGGATGGTAATAGTATTTTGAGGCCTATACATTATCCGCCGATAACGGATGAGCCAAAAGATGGTGCTGTGAGGGCTGCTGCACACGGAGATATAAACTTGATTACTTTATTGATGGGGGCTCAGGGCAAGGGGCTACAGGTTCAGAATCATGCGGGGGTTTGGCTAGATGCCATGGCAGCTCCAGATGAATTGATGATAAATGTTGGCGATATGTTGAGTAGGCATACCAATAATAAATTGAAATCTACGATACACCAAGTGGTAAATCCGCCAAGAGCGTTGTGGGGTACGTCTAGATATTCTATCCCGTTTTTTATGCATCCGGTGAGTGATATGCCTTTGAATTGTTTGGAAAAATGTATAGACGAGGCCCATCCGAAACAATTTGAAGACATTACTGCGGGTGATTATTTGAATGAACGATTGATTGAATTAGGACTGTTGAAAAAATAAATATATATGCACAATTACATTGCTCATGTTGCTATTGTAGTACAAGATTATGATGAAGCGATTGCTTTTTATACTCAAAAATTAGGTTTTGAATTGATAGAAGATACTCCACTTACAGCTGAAAAAAGGTGGGTTTTAATTAGACCAAAATATGCAAAGGGTACTGCCCTATTGTTGGCCAAGGCTTCAAACGATAATCAAAAAAAAAATATTGGTAACCAAGCTGGTGGTAGGGTTTTTTTGTTTTTATATACTGATAATTTTGATATTTTTTATCAAAATTTACTAAAAAATAATATAAAAATTATAAGGCAACCAAAAGATGAAAATTATGGTAAAGTGGCTGTTTTTGAGGATTTGTATGGTAATCTTTGGGATTTAATAGAATCTAAATCCTACAAAAAATTGTTTTATACAAATGCCATTTTGCAAATTAATGAAACTGTACCAATTGAAGTAGCGCTTGAGGCTTTAAAAAATTTACGAGAAGCAACCCTACTAGAATTGGGTTGCCTTTCGTTTGAAATACATCAAATGAAGGACAATCCTAGAAAAATGGTTGTAATGGAATGTTTTGATGACGAATCGCATTTTCATCAGCATTTGAATACCCTACATTTGCAAAATTTTTTAGCTCAAAATATAGTAAGTGTTGAAAAGACTTATGAAACCCAAAATATAATGTAACACCAATTGAAACTATATGGACTTGCAAGACCAATTGAAAAAATTGTTTCCAGAACATGTTGAAAGCGAAACAAAAACGGAAGATATTGAAGAAAACATCAGCCTTTTTATTCAAAAAGAACCCATAATTTGTAAGTATGAAAAACGAAAAGGGAAAGCAACAACAATTATTGAAGGCTATACAGGGGCTGCTGCCGACTTTAAAATATTAGCTAAAGAATTGAAAACAATGTTGAGTGTAGGTGGCACTTTTAAGGATGAAGCCATCATTATACAAGGAGATTATCGGGATAAAATTATGAATTTTTTGAAAGAAAAAGGATTTAAAGTAAAACGTGTTGGTGGCTAATAGACTATTAATTTAATACATTATACATATTATGATTGCACAATCGGAACTTATACTTAATGCAGATGGTAGCGTGTATCATTTGAATTTGAAACCAGAAAATATTGCAAATGACATTATATTTGTGGGCGATCAAGATAGGGTTGAAAAAATCACATGCTTGTTTGACAGTATAGAATTTACACAACAAAAAAGAGAATTCAAAACCCAAACAGGTTGGTATAAAGGCAAAAGAATTACTGTATTGTCCACAGGAATTGGTCCAGATAATATAGATATTGTAATGAATGAATTGGATGCTTTAGTAAATATTGATTTACAAACAAGGACTATAAAACCTGAATTAACCTCGTTGAATATCATTAGAATAGGTACCTCAGGATCGTTACATGCAAACATACCCGTTGGTAGTTTTGTGATGTCAAAATTGGGTATAGGACTAGATAATATGTTGCGATCGTATCAAATAAGTGCCGTTTCTAGGCTAGATTATGAAGAAGCCTTCATTCAACAAACACAATGGGATAGCAAAAAAGGACGTCCTTATGTGATTGAATGTTCAGAAAAATTAGAAAAAAAAATTGAATCTGAAAATATTTTCAAAGGAATAACGGCAACATGTGGTGGGTTTTATGGGCCACAAGGAAGGATTTTAAGATTGCCAATACAAGATGAACATTTGAATACAAAGATGGATCATTTTTTGTATGAAAATTTTCAAATTACAAACATGGAAATGGAAACAACCGCTATTTATGGCTTGTCTGCATTGTTAGGCCATCATGCCCTTTCGTTAAATGCTATTATTGCCAATAGAGCTTCGGGAACTTTTAGTGAAGATCCGTTAGCCGCAGTAGATCAATTAATTGAATATACTTTAAATAAAATAACAGCATAAAAATATGCCAATAATTGAAACCAATAGGCTAATTTTAAGACCTTTAGCATTAGATGATGCTCCTGCGATGTTTGAAATGGACAAAAATCCAAAAGTGCACCAATACCTTTGGAACAAACCTGTATGCCACATCCAAGAAACTTTGGACACCATTACTTATGTTAGGCAACAATATGTAGAGTATCATATTGGTAGATATGCCGTTGTTTTGAAAGAAACTATGGAATTTATAGGTTGGGCTGGACTGAAATGGAATTCCGAAGAAGTGCAAGAACAAATCCATTTTTATGATATTGGCTATCGATTATCAGAGCCAAATTGGGGTAAGGGTTATGCGACCGAAGCCTCAAAAGCATGGATGGAATATGGATTTAAAACCATGAAAATCAATATCATAAAAGCTGCAGCACAATTGGAAAATGCAGCCTCAAATCAGGTGCTGAAGAAAATAGGAATGCAGCATACTTTTGCTTACACCGAAAATAACGTAGTTTGGAATTGGTACGAAAAAGTTAATAGTTTTATAGAATAATACAAAACAAACAGTAGTTTTAAAATGAAAAAAGTAAAAATTGCAGGAGTTCCAGAGCATTTTAATTTTCCATGGCAAAAAAGTATTTCCGAAGGACAATTTGAACAACACCAAATAGACTTAGAATGGACTTCTGTGCCAGAAGGAACAGGAAAATTATGTGAAATGCTACGCCATAACGAAACAGATATTGCTATAATACTTACAGAAGGTATCATAAAAGATATTGTAGCCGGTAATTGTTCAAAAATTGTTCAAATTTATGTGGATTCGCCCCTTTTATGGGGTATTCATGTGTCTGCATCGTCCAAATTTCAAACCATTTCAGATTTATACCAAACTAGAGCTGCCATTTCAAGAAAAGGATCTGGGTCTGAATTGATGACGTATGTACATGCAAAGGAACAACATTGGCCCATTGATACTTTGCAATTTGAAATTGTTCATACGATGGACGGTGCAGTAAAAGCTTTAATAGAGGAAAAAGCAGATTATTTTATGTGGGAACATTATATGACAAAACCACTTGTAGATAATGGAATTTTCAGACGATTAGGAGACTGCCCTACTCCATGGCCCAGTTTTGTAATTGCAGTAACCGATAATTTTTTAGATAAAAATACTGAAATTATAAATATAATTTTAAATATTATTAACAATGTTTCTTCAAAATTCAAATTAATTCCTAATATAGATCAAATAATAGCTGAAAAATTTTCATTGCAACAAACAGATGTTGCTGAATGGTTAAAAATTACCAATTGGTCAGACAAACAAATAGCACCAGAAATGTTAAATTCTATTCAAAATCAATTAGTAGCATTACATATTATCAATAAAAAAGGTACATTTGCTGAAATTATTAAAGCCATTTAGCTTTTTTAAAATACAATGAACCTATCCACCCAAGACAAGTATAACCAAATCATAAACCAACTCAAGGTACCTAAACCTTGGGATAATATCATTATTTTTTTATTAAATATATTGATAGCTATACCTGTATTTATTATTGTCCATCAAAATACAATTTCGTTTGAAGGATATTATAATTTAGACAGAATTTTATTATTTATACTTATACTTGTAGTTTTTCAATTGATTTTAAGAGCAATGAGAAAAATTACATTCATTAGTATTTTTTTTTACATAATTGCTTTAATTTATGGAACATTATTTGGCAGTTATGGTTTTGAAAGTGTATATGAAGATTACCAATCTATTTTATATTCAATGAATGAAAATCCGTATCCACAAGATATAATAATAGAAAAATTATTACCTTTTCCAAATAAAAATAAAATAATTGCAGCAGTTGAATTTGAAAATCCAAAAGTTAGAAATTTTGCAATGAAAGCCATTAATAAAAATTTTAAAAATATTAAAGGCTATTCAAAATACCGCACCACTATTCAAAGTTTTGCTGTATTTAAAGAAATTAACAGCCAATGGCAATATGTGAGCGACCCCAAAGGGCATGATTATATTGCTAAAGCAAGCGAGTCCTTGTTGTATTTTTCTGGTGATTGCGATGATTATTCGGTTTTGATGGCCGCCAGTATCAAATCAATTGGTGCCATTCCACGCATCATCCATACAGGAGGACATGTGTACCCCGAAATTTTAATTGGCAACAATATAGATTTAGAAAACATCAATTATTTAATAAAAAAAATATTATTTAATTCCGAAAGTTTTGACAAAAAAATACATTTTCATAAAGATGAGCGAGGGCAAATATGGGTTAATTTAGATTATACCGCCAAACATCCTGGTGGCCCATTTTTGCATGAAGAAATATTAGGAGCCTTAACTTTAGAGTAAAAATAGATTAAATTTATTGAAAATGTGTTTTTATATTACAAAAAAATTATAAATGAACCTACTCAAAATACAATAATTAAAGCCAAAAAAAATAATGTTACCAAAATATTTATTACTTTTGCCCGATAAATTTTTTGTATGTATCAATCTATTATAAGACCAATACTTTTTAAGTTCGATCCAGAAAAAGTACACCATTTTACTTTTTCATGCATCCGTTTTTTTTCAAAAATACCAGGTTTTACAACGTTTGTCAAGTGGAAGTATCAAGTAGAAAATCCAAAATTAGAACGAACCGTTTTTGGATTAAAATTCAAAAATCCTGTGGGTTTAGCTGCTGGATTTGACAAAGATGCCAAACTATATCAAGAATTATCACAATTTGGATTTGGATTTATAGAAATTGGGACACTCACACCAAAACCGCAAGAGGGCAATCCAAAAAAACGATTATTCAGACTTCAGTCAGACCAAGCCATCATCAATAGAATGGGATTCAATAACGGAGGAGTTTTGGAAGCCGTTTCAAGATTAAAAAAAAATAAAGGAGTGCTAATTGGCGGCAATATTGGAAAAAATAAATTGACTTCAAACGAAGAAGCCAATACAGATTATGAAATATGCTTTGAAGCCCTTTTTCCGTATGTAGATTATTTTGTGGTAAATGTGAGTTCGCCAAATACTCCAAATTTGAGGGCCTTACAAGAAAAAGAACCTCTAAAAAAGCTATTATTACAATTGGAAAAAAACCCATTGCAACATCAAAACCACAAACCTATTGTACTAAAAATTGCTCCCGATTTATCAAACGAACAATTGATAGACATTATTGAAATAGTACAAGAAACACAAATTGCAGGCGTAATAGCTACTAATACTACCATTGCTAGAGACGGATTAACTTCAGAAAATAGACATGAAAATGGTGGTTTATCAGGAAAACCTTTAAGAGATAGAGCAACCGAAGTTATTCGTTTTTTATCAGAAAAAAGCAATAAATCATTTCCAATTATAGGTGTTGGTGGCATTCATTCTGCTGCTGATGCACTTGAAAAACTCGAAGCTGGAGCCAGTTTGGTACAGCTATATACTGGATTTATATATGAGGGGCCTGCTTTAATAAAGCAAATCAACAACGCTTTATTAAACAAAAAATAATTTTTTGCCTAAAAATTTGATAAATCAATAAATAAGTATTATTTTTATGCCAAAATTTAGGAAATTTAAAAATTGTAGCATTGTCAAAAATAGTCAAAATAATCGAATGTCCTCGAGATGCAATGCAAGGCATCAAACCTTTTATTCCTACTACTGAAAAAGTAGCCTATTTGCAATCATTACTTCGTGTAGGTTTTGACACTATCGATTTTGGAAGTTTTGTATCGCCAAAAGCCATTCCACAAATGCAAGACACTGCTACCGTATTGTCGCAATTGGATTTGTCGCAAACTAATAGTAAATTACTTGCTATTATTGCCAATACACAAGGGGCTATTGCAGCAGCTCAATTTCCTGAAATTCAGTATCTTGGATTTCCTTTCTCAATTTCCGAGAATTTTCAAATGCGAAATACTCACAAAACAATTTCAGAAAGCTTAATAACTTTACAAGAAATTTTAAATATTGCACACCAAAATAATAAAACTGTTGTTGCCTATTTGTCTATGGGATTCGGAAATCCGTATGGCGACCCCTGGAATGTAGAAATTGTAAGCGAATGGACAGACAAATTATCTGCTATGGGAGTTCCAATTTTATCATTGTCAGACACAATTGGCAGCTCAACTCCAGAAGTTATTCAATATTTATTTTCCAATTTAATACCAAAATACCCCAATATCGAATTCGGAGCACACCTTCATACCACGCCCGACAAATGGTTTGAAAAAGTAAATGCCGCTTACATATCGGGTTGTAACCGTTTTGATGGGGCTATTCAAGGTTTTGGTGGCTGTCCTATGGCAACCGATCATTTGACTGGAAATATGCCAACTGAAAAATTATTATCCTATTTTACAACACAAAAAGCCTATACCAATTTAAACCCAATGAGTTTTGAAAGTGCTTATAATGAGGCAACTAACTTGTTTAGCCTGTACCATTAATACAGCCATCATACAAAGTAATTACTTAAAGTATTACATGAACATAAAGTTTTACTTAAATAAAAAAAAGGGACTCTACAAGTCATTTTTTTGATTTTAAAACATTATTTGATTTTTTTTTATATTTTTGATAAAAATAATTTAAATAAATAATCAAATGAAAAAACTGTATGCAATCCTTTTGGCTTTTGCAACTTGCATAGCAATGGCCCAACAAAAAGAAAAAATCAAAGGATCAAAAAATGTAACCATCGCCTCCAAAACGCTTACCGATTTTGAAAATGTAGAAATTGGCGACGCATTAGAAATTACCATCGTTAAAGGGATAAGTCCTAGCCTAGATATTGAAGCTGATGACAACTTACACGAAATTATTATTGCCGAAATCAATGGCAAAACACTAAAATTAGGCCTCAAAAAAGACATTTCAAGTTCAAAAAAGTGCTTAATCAGATTGAATTATACCGCTTCATTAAAACAAATTCTTGTCAAAAACGAGGCTAATGTAACTGCAAATGCCCGTATAGAATTGCCAGAAATTTACATCAAAGCAATTGATGAATCTAAACTCAATTTGAATATCGATTGCAAAAATGTAACTTTAAACTTAAGTGATAAATCTGAAACAGAGCTGCACTCTAAATCAGAAAACATGACTATAGAAGCCAGCAAATCGGCCGAATTAAAAGGAAATTTAGTAAGTCAAAATTTAAAATTTGATTTATATCAAAAAGCCGAAGCTAACGTAGAAGGCGAAATTTCAGATTTTATATTAAGATTAGACGCAGATACAAACCTGAAAGCAAAAAAATTATTGGTTAAAAATACCAATATCCTTGCCGAAGGTGATTCAAAAGCCAGTATCCAAACGGCTAATCAACTTACAATAGAGGTCACTGGAAGTTCAGAAATTGAAATTTATGGCGATCCAAAAATAGATTTAAAAAGATTTGCTGACAATGCTAAATTAATCAAAAAAACTACAAAATAAAATTAGAAACAAAACAGTATTATTAATTATACATGAATTTTGATTCAAATAATAATTTTTTTTAAGTAAATTTTCAATTAATTCATTTTGTGCTTATAGATTTTTTTCAAAATCCTTGTCAAAACTATAAATTTTGACAAGGATTTAGTATTTATACTTTGTAAGTAAAATATATAATTTTTAATTTAAGTAAAATTTACAAATAATTACATTTTTTAAATAAAAAAGTTTATATTTTTAATAATAATTACCGACATTACTTAAATTTTAGATAATAATATTAACTTTTTTACTATTTATAATGATGCTAAATAACGTTCAGCATCCAATGCCGCCATACATCCTGTACCTGCAGCAGTTATCGCTTGTCTATACACATGATCTGCTGCATCACCTGCCACAAAAACACCTGCTACATTGGTTTTTGAACTTCCCGCAATATTTTTTATATAACCCGTTTCGTCCAAATCAATAAAATCTTTAAAAATAGCAGTGTTCGGTTGATGTCCAATAGCAACAAAAAAACCTGTGGCTGGTATTGTAACCAACTCGTTTGTTGTTTTATTTTTGGCCAAAATCGACGTTACAACTTGACCATCGCCCTGAACCTCTACCGTATCATGATGCATTAAAATTGTAATGTTTTCTGTTTTTCTTACACGTTCCTCCATGATTTTCGAAGCTCTAAATTTTTCACTTCTTAGCAACATGGTTACTTTTTTACACAATTTAGACAAGTAATGTGCCTCTTCACAAGCAGAATCGCCTGCACCAACAATTACTACCTCCTGATTTCTATAAAAAAATCCATCGCAAACCGCACATGCAGAAACACCACCACCCAGTTGCAAATAATGCTGCTCCGATGGCAAACCCAAGTATTTTGCCGAAGCTCCAGTAGAAATAATCACCGTTTCGCAATGCAATGCTACCGTATCATTAATCCAAACTTTGTGTAACCCTCCCGAAAAATCGACTTTCGTGGCCCATCCATCTCGGATATCAGCCCCAAATCGTTTAGCCTGAGCTTGTAATTGCAACATCATTTCAGGCCCTGTTACACCATCCACATAACCTGGAAAATTTTCAACCTCATTGGTTGTTGTCAATTGCCCGCCTGGTTGCATTCCCTGATACAATACGGGATTCAAATTGGCTCTCGAAGCATAAATCGCAGCCGTATAACCTGCTGGCCCCGAACCAATGATCAAACATTTTACTTTTTCTATTGTTGCCATTTGTTCAAATTTAATTTAAACCGTAAAATTACATTATTAATTGAATTATAAAATATAAATCCTATTTTTTATATTGAAATTTCAATCAATTGTCTATCACACACCAATCATCCCACCTACATTGCACCCAATTTTAATTTTTATTTGTAATTAAATTATTATAAATAAAATAATAATTACAAATGTTTTATGATTTTAAAGCAAACAAGTCATTCGTATTTTTAATATCATTTTCTAAAAAAAAATCAAAATCATTTCATAACAAGCAAATTATTTCACAATTAATACTTATTTTTGAATATCAAAAAAAAAATGAAATGAAAAGAATCTGTATTTTTTGCGGCTCAAGCACAGGAACAAATACTAATTATGAAATTCAAGCAACATTATTAGGAAAATATTTAGCTCAACAAAACATCGAATTGGTATATGGAGGTGCAAATGTAGGATTAATGGGAGCCATAGCTCATGGTGTATTAGATAATGGTGGAAAAGTAATAGGTGTATTACCTATTTTTTTAAAATCAAAAGAAATAGCTCACAATAATTTAACAAAACTTATTGAAGTAAAAACCATGCACGAACGAAAAGCCAAAATGTTTGAATTGAGTGATGCCTTTGTTGCTTTACCAGGAGGATTTGGCACAATTGAGGAAACTTTTGAAATGCTCACATGGGCACAATTAGGTTTGCATCAAAAACCAATAGCGCTTTTAAATCTCAATGGCTTTTATGATGGCCTAATTAATTTTATTCAAAATATAGCAAACAATGGTTTATTAAAACCTGAAAATAAAGATATGCTTTTAATATGCAATAATATTGAAGAATTGTTTGAAAAAATAAACCATTATAATCCAAAAAAAGTAACAAAATGGATTTGAATTTGGTTATTTGAACTTTCTGATATTTTAAAAAAATAAAACCGGTTAAATAAAATTTAACAGGTTTTGTCGGGGTGGCAGGATTCGAACCTGCGGCCTCCTGCTCCCAAAGCAGGCGCGATAACCGAGCTACGCTACACCCCGTATTCGCATGGCAAATATACAACTTTATTTAATTTGAACAAACATATTTTAATAAAAATATTTTTTTTATTATGTCTTTCAATTACAATGAGTTAGCAACAAATGTATGTAACATTTGATCTCTTACTATGGACTTATTTTATATTTGAAACCTAAAAAAACTACTTTTATTTCTGTCTTTTCTTCAAAACTTCAATGACATCATTCATTTGAAAACCTTTGGCTTGTAATAAAATAAGGTAATGAAAAAGTAAATCTGCACTTTCGCTCAAAAACAAATCATCGTTATCGTCTTTGGCTTCGATTACCACTTCTACGGCTTCCTCGCCTACTTTTTGAGCTATTTTATTGATTCCTTTTTCAAATAAAGAAGCCACATAACTTTTTTCGGCGTCGGCATTTTCACGACGGGTTTTGATGGTTTGTTCCAAAGTCGAAATAAAACCATAATTCGGTTGGTTTTCTTCTGCCCAACAGGTATCAGTCCCATTATGACAAGTTGGTCCAACAGGCTGCACTTGAATCAGCAACGTATCGTTATCACAATCGTTCTTGATACTTACTAAGTTTAAGAAGTTTCCGCTTTCTTCTCCTTTGGTCCAAAGACGTTGTTTAGAGCGACTATAAAAAGTTACTTTTTTTGTTTCTTGTGTTTTGGCGAAAGCCTCTTCGTTCATATAACCTAGCATTAAAACTGCTTTGGTTTCACTATCTTGAATAATGGCTGGAATTAATCCGTGGGCGCTTTTTGAAAAATTGATGTTCATGTGATTTAAAGTTAGAGGTTAGAAATTAGAGGTTAGAAATTAGAGGTTAGAAATTAGAGGTTAGAAATTAGAGGTTAGAAATTAGAGGTTAGAAATTAGAGGTTAGAAATTAGA
>NZ_MUGT01000012.1 GCF_002217205.1 Flavobacterium branchiophilum NBRC 15030 = ATCC 35035
GTAAAACTTCCAACAAAAACCAAAAATCTAACCATAGAAAAACCCTCAAAACCCATAGAAGAAGTACAAAAGATTTACGATTGCTTGAAATTTAAAATTATTAGAAAAACTAAAAAAGTTCATGTAGTGTACCATTAATAAAAAAAAGCTACTGATAATCAGGGTTTTGTGTTGGGTTTTCGGCAAGTTGGGTTAAAAACACCATTTTAAAAATAATTTTCGGTTGTATAATTCGTATTAATACCTATCTTTACAGCGAATTTTTAAAATTTTAAAAAATATTTATGAATAAATAAAGGTTGTAATTACATATAGAAATTGCGTTTTGCAATTCGTTTTTCTACTCAAATACTCGAAATATTAATAATAGATAAAAGCGAATGATTGCAAGAAGCCACCATCTGGGCGCTTCTTCAACATTGCTTTTATGGGTTATTCGAGTAACCTGAGTAGAGAATGTTGTTAGTTTAGCACCCTTTTTATTTCAGGAAACTTAAACTTTATCTATATGGCTCAATCAGATTTCAATTCAAAGCAATCTATTTTCAAAATCGTAAAATGGATTTTAGCAGTATTTTTTTTATTTGCCTTTATTGGGGCAATTGCAAAAGGCAATTTTATTGCAAGTATTTTATTCCTCCTACTCGGTTTACTTCTTTTACCTCCAATATCTGAACAGGTCAAGCAAAAATTTATTTTTTGGCAAAGTAAGAATATTCGATACATTGGATATTCAGCATTATTTTTAATCGCGGTACTTTCAGATAGAAGCGGATTAACTGAAACATCAAAAAACAAATCAGTTGAAGAGGTTGCAACAAGCGAACCATATCAAGAATATATTAGCCAAGTAGATAAAAATATTACTCAACTTTCAACAGAGAAAAAAGCATTAAGAACAAAAGCATTTACTATTTTGAAATCTAATTCAATTTATCAAAAAATAGTTGTTAATAAAGTAGTTTCTGCCGAATACCTACCTATACTTAATGCAATCAGTAATGGGGTTTCAACTATCAGTAAAGATGGTTATTCATTCAACGAAACTCTTATAAAAAGATTAGAAAATTCTGTAAATGGAAAAGAAAAAGTAGAATTTGCGATTAAAACAGTAGGATTAGCCATTCCTGAAAATGGAGGTTTGCCAAAAGAAATATTACAAGCATTCGACAGATACAAAGAAAAATTCAAAATTTACGGAGTGAAAGGCGTTTTCTTTGATGTTAATAAAAATCACGAAACAATTGAATACGACTTTGATTTAACGCCTTTTTTCGTCATGCTTGAACCAAAAAACAAAGAAGTTTTAAATCAATTTTTTGAAGCAAAAAATAAAGGTTTATCAGATTGGAATGCAAAAGCAGAAAATTATACCTATCCATACATTGCCACAAAAGAGGCTTATATCAGTTACATCAAAGAAGTAAATCCTGAAAGTCCATTTATTCCAAAAGTCGATATTGAAATAACCGCATCAGAATTATACCAAGAGTATGAAGCAAATGAAGTTTCAGCAGATGAGCAATACAAAGGCAAAAAAATTGCAGTTACTGGAATTATTGATAATATTGGGAAAGATGTTTTAGACAATCCTTATGTTTCAATGAGAATTGGAGTTTTGCAAAGTGTAACTTGCTACTTCTCGGACGATAATGTAAAAGTTATATCACAATTAAGTAAAGGGCAAAAAATTACAGTAATAGGCGAATGTAATGGGCTGTCATTAACAAATGTAGTAATTCAGGATTGCGAACTTTGGGAGTAAATAATTTTCAATAAAAAATAAATTTAGGCAAAGTGTATTTATAAAATATCTCTGCCTATTTTATTGAAACTTAATTTGTAAATTTTGCTATGAACAAATAGTATAATCAAATATTACAACAGATTTCATTACTTTTGTAGAATACAAAACCTCAAGCCAATAAAACTGTGAATTTAGACTTAATAGGCAGACTTAATAATACTATTTTGCATACAAGCAAACCGCTGTATCCTCTTTTTGAGTGCCTTGTAAATTCAATTCACGCTATCGAAGATTTAAAGAAAAGCGAAAGCAAAGGTTATATAGAGGTAATCATTGAGAGAGAACAGGCTCAACAGGAATTAATAAGCACTTTTGAAAATTTGAAACCTATAAAATCATTTTCGATTATTGATAATGGGATTGGATTTAATGAAAGAAACTATCAATCTTTTGAAACAGGAGATAGTAGATTAAAAATAGAAAAAGGCTCTAAAGGGATTGGTCGTTTCGTTTGGTTAAAGGCTTTTAGTTCGGTTAAGATTAACAGCGTATTTCAGGATGAAAACAAAGTCAAAAAAGAAAGAGATTTTGAATTTAAGCATAGCGAAAATGGTATTGAAAACCATACTATTGAAGATGCAAATGATAAATCTACAAAAACGATAGTCAATTTAACAGGTTTCAAATCAGAATACCAAAAGAAGTGTCCGAAAAAAGTATCTGAAATTGCATATAAAATAATTGACCATTGTTTAGTTTACTTTCTATACGACCATTGTCCGACTATTGTAATTAAAGACCCTGACAACAATGATTTTGAACTCGTTGTAAATGATGTATTTAATGAAAGTAAAAAAGACAGATTAAAAGAAATTGAGTTTGATTTCAAAGGAGAGATTTTTAAACTTAACATTTTAGAAATTTACGGTTCTACTGGAAAGTCTAACAAACTACATTTATGTTCAAATATGCGAGAGGTTAAAAATTATGCCCTCTCGTCAATAATTCCTGATTTGAGTAAATCACTCAAAGACGAAGACGGCAAAGACTTTTTCATTCGTGCTTATGTAACTGGAAAATTTTTGGACAGTATTGTAAACCCCGAAAGAACACTTTTAAATTTTCCTGACGAGGACGAAAATGATATATTTGAAGATCAGACAATAACCGAAAATAATCTTAAAGAGCAAATAGCAAACCAAATACAGGACGCTTTGAATGATTATTTATATGAGGTTTATGAAGAAAAAATGCAATTTGTAACTGGGTTTATTCAAAATGAAGTACCGCAATATAAAAGTTTATTAAAATACAAGTCCGATAAAATAGAAAATCTGAAACCAACAACAAACAAGAAAAGTCTTGATTTAGAATTGTATAAGATTTTACAAGAGTTAGAATATGAAGTCAAAGAGGAATACGAGGAAATTAACGATGATTTCTATGTAGATGAAGAAGATGACGAATATCAAAAACGATACAAGGAATATATTGAAAAGGTTATAGACGTAGGAAGTGCAAAGTTATCCCAGTATATCATTCATCGAAAAACTATTTTAGATTTATTCAGTAAACAATTAGAACTAAATGATAATGGAAAATATAGTTTAGAAAACAGCGTACATCAAATTATTTTTCCTTTGAAATCGACATCTGACGATATAAGTTATGATAATCAGAATTTATGGATGATTGATGAAAAACTATCCTATCATAAATATCTTGCATCTGACTTGCCGTTAAGTTCAATGAATAAAGATGTAGTTGATAGTAATAGCGAAGAAAGACCTGACATAATTATATTTAACAGTCCGATTGCACTTGTAAATAATGATGCACCGTACCAGTCAATAGTTATTTTAGAATTTAAAAGACCGATGCGAAAAGGGTATTATGAAGAAAAAAACCCAATTGAACAAATATACGGCTACATCCGAAAAATATTAGACAAGAAAAGTTTAGACAACAAGGGTAGAGTTATTCAAGGTGTAAACTCTTCAACGCCATTCTACTGTTATCTAATTTGCGATATAACTTCCAAAATTGATGAGATTGCAGAAAATTCAGATTTCACGCCAACTCCTGATAATTTGGGATATTTTGGGTACAATAAAAAACTCAATGCTTACATTGAAATTTTAAGTTATCAAAAAATGGTAAACGATGCTAAACAAAGGAATAGAATTTTATTTGAAAAATTAAACTTGCCAAATTTATAGAGAACTTCAAACCGACTGCTAACAATGGATAGAGCCGATTATAGCGAGATATATACAAATGCCAATAATCTTATAAACTCTGCAATTAAAGTGGCGGAAATCAATAATTTTGGAACGGCTATTTCTTTACTTGTGCTGGGTTTGGAAGAATTGATAAAGTATCAAGTTGTTTTGTATAATACTGCGGATGAGAAATCATTTACAGATGTAGAATTTGATAAGGTTTTCAAAGACCATAAGAGCAAACATAATTTATTAATGGAATTTGCCGATAGCCTAACTGATGAATTTAGTCTTGGGTTTCAAAGTTATGTTTTAAATTCTGCAACAAATCAAGAATTAACCGAACAGGATAAATTGATAAAGCAAAACAGATTTAAAGAATTTGGTGCTTTTCTGAACAATATGTATTCCGAAAACAATCTAACTCAACAAGAGTTAAAAGAGTTCGCAAAATGGCTTAATGATGCAAACAAGATTAAAAACGAGGGGTTTTATGTTGGTCTATCAGGCAATAAATGGTCGTTTCCGAAAAAATTTAATTTCGATGATTATTCAAAAGTATTAAAATTTGTGATGTTGGTTAAAAATCATACCGAAGTAAAGAAAAGTTTAGATTTAACCGAAGATGAATTTATAGATTTTTTGAACGGAGCAATGTAGTTTTACAAAATCTATCAATTTTTATTCCGTCCCCTGCATTGTCCCCTAAAAAAATAAAACCCTTACAAAGTCAATGACTGCAAGGGTTTTTTAATTTAATCTGTGGGCGATGAGGGATTCGAACCCCCGACCCTCTGGGTGTAAACCAGATGCTCTGAACCAACTGAGCTAATCGCCCTAAATATTTTTAGGCTTTAATAACAAATTTGGTGGGCGATGAGGGATTCGAACCCCCGACCCTCTGGGTGTAAACCAGATGCTCTGAACCAACTGAGCTAATCGCCCTAAATATTTTTAAGTTGCTTTGTTATTGCGAGTGCAAATATACAACTCTTTTTTATTTGTGCAAATGTTTTTTGCGTTTTTTTATAAAATTTCTGCAACCACAAACGTACTACCCCCCACATATATACAATCGTTTTGCTGGGCATTTTGCTGGGCTTGATTGTAAGCTTCTGATACAGAGTAGTATATGCTGCCTTCCAAGTGGTATTGTTTGGCAGTTTGTTGTAGTGTCAAAGCGTCTAATCCTCTTGGCAAATTGGGTTTACAAAAATAATAAATGGCATTTTTGGGAAACAATGGCAAAATAGCGTCTAAATTTTTATCGTTTACGACACCCAAAACAATGTGTAGTTGTTCAAAAACAAGGTTTTGTAACTGTGTCATCGTACTTTTTAGTCCATGTTTGTTGTGTGCCGTATCGCAAATAATGGTGGGGTGGCTGCCCAGTTGCTGCCATCTTCCTTGCAGTCCTGTTTGTTGTATTACATTCAAAAATCCGTTATGTATGTGTTGTTCCTGAATGTTCAAAGTGTTTTTCAAAACAGCTATGGCTTGCAAAACGGTTTTTTTGTTCTCTGTCTGATAATCGCCTTTTAAGGCACAAGGCAATTCTGGATACAAAGCATCTGAAGCCCAATACAATGTTGCATGATTTTCGGCAGCTTTTTGTTCAAAAACCGCTTTGGTTTCGGGGGTATAGGTGCCTATAACTACGGGCACTTGATGTTTGATAATCCCCGCTTTTTCTGTTGCAATAGCCGCAAGCGTGTTGCCTAAAAATGCGGTATGATCTAAATCAATGTTTGTTATAATGGATAGGATAGGGTGAATGATGTTGGTAGAATCGAGGCGGCCACCCATGCCAACTTCTATAACGGCCACATCGACTTGTTGTTTTTTGAAATATTGAAAAGCCAGTCCAACCGTCATTTCAAAAAAACTCAAATCATTAGTTTCAAAAAAATTGCGGTGGGTTGCTATAAAAGCCACTACTTCCTCTTCGGGAATTTCTAAACCGTTTATTTTGATTCTTTCCCGAAAATCTTTCAAATGAGGCGAGGTGTATAACCCCACTTTATAGCCAGCTTCTTGCAAAACCGAAGCCAGTAAATGGGATGTAGAGCCTTTGCCATTTGTTCCTGCAACATGAATACACACCAAATCATGGTGCGGATTGTTTAGATGTTCTGATAAAAGGATGGTATTGGTAAGGTCTTTTTTGTAAGCAGATTGCCCAACGTGCTGGTACATGGGCAGTTGGTTAAACATCCAATCGAGGGTTTCTTGATAATTCATTTGAAGTATTTTTTTTTAGACAAATAAAATATTTTTTAATTTTTTTAGTTTAATATTGTATGCTTAAATTATAGGGTACAAATTTGCCATATTTTTTATAAATAACACTCATAAAACACCATAAATAATATGTTTCAATGGATTAGTTTACAAGCCGACACGTTGTCTAACCAAACTGCCAATGCCGTAATTACGGACACAGTACAATCAAACAACATAACGGCTCTTGGTTTTTTGCTCAAAGGGGGTTTTTTCTTGATTCCAATAGGAATTTTATTGTTTTATACTTTTTATATCATCATCGAAAGGTGTTTGTATATACATAAAAAAACGCAAAACGACCCTAATTTAATGCCCGATATTCGCAATTATTTACAATCAGGCAATTTAGATATGGCCCGAACTTTGGCAGAACGCACCCCCTCTGCATCTGGAGCAATTTTGCGTGAAGGCATTTTAACTATCGGCAGACCTATTGCAGAAATTGAATCCAATATGGAACGTGCTGCCAATATAGAAATTGGCGAAATGGAAAAAAATGTAGGCAAGCTTGGCCTTATTGCAGGCATTGCCCCAACACTCGGATTTATTGGCACCATTTCTGGTGTCATCAAAATTTTTTATACCATTTCATTAACCGAAAATATCAGTATTGGCTCTATTTCGGGCGGACTATACGAAAAAATGATCAGCTCGGGTTCTGGTTTAATTGTGGGTATTATAGCTTATAGCGGCTATCACTTGCTCAACAATGGGATAGATGCCTTTGCTCTTCAGGTGCAAAAACAAGTGCTAGAATTTGTAAACATCATTCAAAGACCTTCAAAAAATGATCAAAAGAAATAAACGTTTTCATGCAGAAGTAGCCACGTCGTCGTTGAGCGACATTATGTTTTTTTTGTTGCTTTTTTTTCTCATTATTTCTACTTTGGCCAACCCAAATGTGATTAAAATGACATTGCCAAATGCCAAAAACAACGAAAAAACCAACAAACAATTCATCAGTTTGTCTATTACTGCCAATAAAAATTATTATATTGATAAAGTACCCGTGCCTTTTGAACGATTAGAGTCGGAATTGATTTCTAAAGTGGGTGCAAATCAAACCGTGGTTGTTAGAATTCCTTACAATCTTCAGGTGCAAGATTTAGTCGATGTTTTACAAATTGGCGTCAAAAACAATTTGAAATTTGTAATTGCAACTCAAGCGAAATAGTTTTAATGAGGAATTATAAATAAACAAAGCAAAAGGTTGAAAAATTAGAAAACAAAACCAGTAAATGGAAAAAAAAATGATTGAAATAGGAAAATACAATACGCTAACCATACTTCGAGACACAAAAGTAGGCTTATTTCTTGGCAACGGAAACGAGGCCGAAGATATTTTGTTGCCCAATAAATATGTTCCCAAGCATTTTCAAATTGGCAACGAATTAACCGTTTTTGTTTATCTCGATCACGAAGAACGTCCTGTTGCCACCACACTCGAACCTTATATATTACTTAACGAATTTGCTTTATTAAGAGTAAATTATGTAAATAAAATAGGGGCTTTTATGGATTGGGGGCTCGAAAAAGACATCCTCGTACCCTTCAAAGAACAAGCCAGACCAATGGAAAAAGGCAAGCGTTACCTCGTATATCTATACCTCGACTCCAAAACAAATAGACTTGTAGCGTCTAGCAAAACTAACCAATTTCTAAAAAACGACACCCTTTCTATACAAAAAGGAGATGAAGTAGATTTAATCGTATCCCACATCACCGATTTGGGCATCAACGTCATCATCAACAAACAACACAAAGGATTGCTATACAAAGACGAAGTTTTTGACGAAAATATCAGAACAGGCGACCGACTCGTTGGCTACATCAAAAACATCAGGCCCGATAACAAAATAGATGTATCGCTCCAAAAACAAGGCTTTGAAAACATAGAACCCAACGCCGAAAAAATCCTTTTTGAACTCCAAGCCAATAGGGGTTTCCTACGTCTTACAGACCATTCACACCCCGAAGACATCAAAACAGTACTCAAAATGAGTAAAAAAACATTCAAAAAAGCCATCGGAACTTTATACAAAAACCGAGAAATCGACATCAAACCCGATGGGATATACCTTATAACCAAATAATTTTTTTGGGCACCTTATCCGTCCTCCACTCCCGCTTTTTTTTCTTGCCGCAAAACCCATAAAACCGTCGAGCGGCAAGAAAAAAAGAGCTCCGTTCAGGCCGGGGTGCGGGCATACTCCTAGGTGCCATCTGCCATATCGCCACGTATGGCATGATCCAAAGTTCGTTTATACAAAAATTGGGTTATACCAAATATTTTATATGTATATTTGGTATTAAAAACGTTTTATTCTTAAAAATGGTTAAATCTAGGTATTTTTGATATTTTTACGTTTCTAAAACCAATATACCATGAATTTACATCAATTTGAAAATTGGACCAACACATTACACCAAATCGATACCCCAATGCCCGCTTTATTCATCGGACACGGTTCGCCCATGAATGCCATCGAAACCAATGAGTTTACACAATCATGGCAACTATTAGGACAAAAAATCCCAACACCACAAGCCATTTTGGTTATTTCTGCCCATTGGCTCACCAAAAAAACACATATAACAGCCATGGAAAACCCCAAAACGATTCACGATTTTGGAGGTTTTCCTCAAGCCCTATTCGATGTGCAATATTCCGCAAAAGGAAATACAACTTTAGCACAAGAAATCCAACAAATTAGCCAACCAAACCACATTTTTCTCAACGAAACTTGGGGCTTAGACCATGGTACTTGGAGTATTTTAGCTCAAATGTATCCACAAGCCACAATTCCTGTTTTGCAATTGAGTATCGATTATGATAAACCAGCAGCTTATCATTTTGAATTGGCCCAAAAATTAAAAAACCTGCGTCAAAAAGGAGTATTAATTATAGGAAGCGGCAACATGATACATAATTTAAAGCTATTGGCATGGGACAAAATGCAAGTTCCAAATTACGGCTATGATTGGGCCCAAGAAATGAATCATATTTTGAAAGAAAAAATACTGACAAACGACTTCAAAGCGTTATTGAATTACTCGAATCTTGGCCATGCTAGTACCCTTGCCATCCCAACCCCCGATCATTATTTGCCTCTTATATATAGTGTTGCACTCCAAAAACCAACAGATGAGGTTCATTTTTTTAATGATCAATTAGTTGCAGGTTCCCTCAGCATGACTTCTGTAATTTGGAAGTAAAACAGTAAATATTTTAATGAAAAAGAATTATAAAAAAATAACGTAAATATCACAAAATTTAATAATTTTGCAATTCAAAACATTAGATAGTAACCATTAATAAATTGATAAATATAATGACAATTCCATCAAATTTAAAATATACCAAAGACCACGAATGGGTTAGCCTAGAAGGTGAAATAGCAACAGTAGGTATCACCGATTTTGCACAAAAAGAACTTGGCGACATCGTATATGTAGAAGTAGAAACACTGGACCAAACACTAGACAAAGACGAAGTTTTTGGTACAGTAGAAGCCGTAAAAACCGTTTCGGATTTATTTTTACCGCTTTCTGGCGAAATTATCGAATTTAATGACTCATTAGAAAGCAAACCTGAAACTGTCAATTCAGACCCTTATGGAGCAGGTTGGATGATCAAAGTAAAAATAAACAATCCCGCTGAAATGGATCAGCTTTTAACTAGTGAGCAGTATCAAGAGCTTATCGGTGCTTAACAAAATTTATCTTTTTGCAGCACTTTTATGGACCTATATCATTTTATATTTGTGTTTAGCAAGTACAAAGGATTTACCTCAAGTAAGTGTTGGAATCAAAAATTTAGATAAAGCAGTTCATTTTTGTTTTCATTTTGGGTTTGTAATTTTGTGGTATCTTTTTATGGCTTCACAAAAAAACGCTTTAGAAATCAGATTCAAAATGAAAAAAACATTCTTGGTTTCTGTCGTTTTTGGTACCTTGATAGAAATTGCCCAATTGTGTTTTACCAATTCCAGAAGTGCCGATATTATAGATGTTTTTGCAAACAGTGTAGGAGCTTATAGTGCGGTAATTTTTTTGAAAAAAACCAAATTTTTATTCAAAAAATTCAATTTAATATCATAAAAAAAACCTTCTTTAGAAGGTTTTTTTATTTTATTCTCCAACCATTTTCAAGTGGTTTGGTATGTTGTTTAAAAGGTTTTTTATATCAAATAGCAATGTCGTTTAGTTCATCAAAATATAGTCATAATGGCACTTCAACGTTGATAAAAAGGATTGATTCGAATGAATGCTAAACTAAACGACATTGTATTCAATATATTTATAAAATAAGGAAAGATGCAAAGTTGGTTTTTTTAAAAAAATAATGCTGTTATTTCAAATTTTTAAAATAAGACAATAATACAACGTCATTTATATTTGTAGGGGTGAATATTTCCAAAATGCTGGCTCTTTTTTCAATAATAAAAGTATTCCAAACCTTGTCGAGCTCCATTTCGTTCGAGGCTTCAAAATATTCCAATTGATGCATCTTTGCAAGGTGTTGTGCCGATAAATCATGTTGGGTTTCAAAAAACTGATTGAAAACAGGATTTTCATCGTGTCCTGGCAATATTCTAAATATTCCACCACCTTTATTATTGAGTAAAATTATTTTAAAATGCTCAGGAATATAAGTGTTCCAAAGGGCATTATTGTCATAAAAAAAGCTAATATCTCCCGATATCAATATTGTTGGTACTCTAGCAGCAACGGCCGCCCCAACAGCCGTAGAGGTACAGCCATCGATCCCACTGGTTCCTCTATTACAAAAAACTTTTATAGATGGGTGAATATCAAATAATTGAGCATACCTAATAGAAGAACTGTTGCCAATTTGTAACATCGATTGATGAGGTAACCTTTTTAAAATATATTCAAAAACTTTGAAATCAGAAAAAGGAAGGTTTTGCAAGTATTGGTTGTGTTTTAACTTCCTGTATTCTTGTATAATTTTGTTTTTTTTAAAGTAATTGCTTTCTATTTTGTTATTAAGAACATATATATTTTCAAAAAATAAATTAATATTACAAGTTATATGAGCTGTTAATGCAGCATAAGTATCATAAGCCCGAAGCGAATCTACATGCCAATGGTGTAGGGGTTTGTATTTTCGGAGTAGGGTTTTGATGCGTTTTGAAACTATCATTCCACCAAAAGTAAGCAATAATTGTGGCTGAAAATCAGCCATTGCAGTATCGTCAAATGGTGTTATGTGAGTGTCTATATTTGAAATAAAATCAGGATGATGCCAATTGGAGTTACATTCTGTAAGCACAACTATCGACGGGTCTGCCGCCACAATAGGTGTCCAATGTTGATCGACAACGTGTGGATTTTCTGATCCAACTAATAGTAATTTTTTGCTAGAATCATTCCAAATTTTCCTAAAATTTTCCCAATTAATATTGTTATCTTCAAATGTTTGGGGTTCATTTTCTAATAAGTTAATCTTTAAAGTGCTTGACGGAACTGTTTCGTACAGCGGTTCTTCAAAGGGAGCATTCAAATGGACGGGGCCTTTATATTGAAGGGCTTTTTGAATGGAAAGAGCTATTGTTTTATGGTTTTGTTCAGAATCAATTTCAGACAATGTATGACTTTCTAAAATATGATTGCTAAAAACATGGTGCTGACGGATGGTTTGCCCGTCGCCAATGTCTATTTTGTCAACTGGTCGGTCTGCAGAAATAACAATTAAAGGGATTTGACTATAATAGGCCTCAGCAATGGCAGGATAATAGTTGAGTAATGCAGAGCCCGAAGTACAAACTAAAACAACAGGTTCTTGTAATTGCTGTGCCATGCCTAAGGCAAAAAAAGCTGCCGAACGTTCATCAACAATACTGTAACATGAAAAAAATGGGTGGTTTACAAAACCAATTGTAAGTGGAGCATTTCTCGAACCTGGCGAAATGACGATATGTTTGACCTCTTTTAGCAAACATATTTGTATAATGCTTTGAGCTAAAGGAATTTTTGGATAGAAACTCATTTTTAAAATATTTTTGAACAAAAATAATCAAAAATTGTAAATATAAATTAATTAAATATGTCAAATCATTTGAAATTATTAATGTTTTAATTTACAACGATAAAATTTGTTTTTTACCGAATTCAGAATTTTTTTCATATAATTTTAGTTCTTTTTTGTATATTTATCTTATATTTGCAATCTAAAAATTAATATATTATTTTTGTATAAATTTTACCGATAAAAATTAAAATTATGAATGAATTTTTTGCACATGAAACAGCCGTAATTGATGATAATAGTCTAATAGGTATCGGAACTAAAATTTGGCATTTTTCACATATAATGTCTCATTGTGTTATTGGTACTTCTTGTAATATTGGTCAGAATGTGGTTATTTCTCCACAAGTTATTTTAGGGAATAACGTTAAAATACAAAATAATGTATCTGTCTATACAGGAGTTGAATGTGAAGACGACGTTTTTTTAGGTCCTTCAATGGTTTTTACTAATGTATTAAACCCTAGAAGTGCCATTAATAGAAAAGAGCAATATAGTAAAACAATTGTTCAAAAAGGGGCTTCAATTGGAGCAAATGCTACCGTAGTTTGTGGTAATACTATTGGGAAATATGCTTTAGTTGGTGCGGGCGCCGTAATTACAAAATCATTACCTGATTATTCGCTTTGGGTTGGAAATCCTGCCAAACAGATAGGTTGGGTTAGTGAATATGGACATCGATTGCATTTTGATGACAATAATATTGCAATTTGTCCAGAATCAGGACAACAATATGAGTTGAGAGAAAATAAAGTTACAGAAATTTTGTAATGTTTATTAATTAAGAATATTATTATAAAAAGTATGAAAAATTTTGCCCTTATTGGAGTTGCGGGATTTATAGCTCCAAGACATTTAAAAGCCATTAAAGAAACTAAAAACAATTTAGTAGCAGCATTAGATAAATTTGACAGTGTTGGTATTATGGATAGTTATTTTCCAGCTACAAGTTTTTTTACAGAATTTGAGCGTTTTGACAGACATATAACCAACAATATCAACGAAAAAAATATTCCATTGGATTATGTTTCTATTTGTACTCCAAATTATTTGCATGATTCAAACATTCGTTTTGCACTACGTCAAGGAGCCGATGCCATTTGCGAAAAACCTTTGGTACTAAATCCTTGGAATATTGATGCTTTAGCAAAAAACGAAATCGAAACAGGCAAAAAAGTATATACGATTTTACAACTTCGATTGCATCCCAGTATTATTGCACTGAAAAACAAAGTGGCAAACGGCCCAAAGGATAAAATATACGACATTGATTTAACCTATTTAACCTCAAGAGGCAACTGGTATTACACTACTTGGAAAGCCGATGTTAGCAAATCAGGTGGGGTTGCATCCAATATTGGAGTTCATTTTTATGATATGCTCAGTTGGATTTTTGGTGATGTAGTAAAAAATGATGTACATTTGCATTCTTTTGATAGAGCTGCTGGATATTTAGAATTTAAACAAGCCCGAGTTAGATGGTTTTTGTCTATAAACAGCAATACGTTACCAAAAGAAGTGGTTGCAAGAAATCAAACTACCTATCGATCGATCAAAATGGATGGCGAAGAAATAGAGTTTAGCGATGGATTCAAAGATTTGCATACTGCAAGTTATGAAGATATTTTGAGTGGAGGAGGATTTGGATTGACAGAAGCACGTACATCAATTGAAATCATTCAAACGATAAGAAATGCCGCATTGCAACCTTTGACAAACGACTACCATCCGTTTTGTAAATTAGAACAAAGTAAACATCCATTTGAGAAATAATTATTTTGATTACAAAAAATGATGGATAACAATAATAATAATTTTGTAATTGATCATAAACACATCATTATTTATATAACATGGAAGTAATAAATATACAAAAAACGGATTAAAATATTTTTTTTGCATCTAATTAAAATATATAATGTTGTTTTTTGTAAAATTTTAGAAAAGTATTTGATAGGAATTGAGTTCATTATTAAGTATTTGATAAATAATAAAATAATATATTTTTGTACTTATTTTAAATATGTTGTTTTTAAAATAATATAAACCGATTTACAGGAACACAAAATCCTTATAATCAGCAGTATAAGAAAAATTTGATTATTGAAATGAGTAAAGCTGCGGTTGTTTGGAAATAAAAAATAAAAAATGAATGAAACATTATTAATAACAGGGGGTACTGGTTCTTTTGGAAACGCCGTCTTACAAAGATTTTTGCTAGGAAATAGATTTTCTGAAATTAGAATCTTATCAAGAGATGAGAAAAAGCAAGACGACATGAGAAGACGATTGAACAATCCAAAAATTAAATTCTATTTAGGAGATGTTCGAGATTACAATAGTATCATTAATGCTTTTAGAGGTGTTGATTACGTTTTTCATGCAGCAGCATTGAAACAAGTTCCTTCTTGTGAGTTTTTCCCAATGGAAGCCTTTAAAACAAATGTAGTTGGCACCCAAAATGTGATTCAAGCTGCAGCCTTTCATAACGTAAAAAAAGTAATTTGTTTAAGTACAGACAAGGCAGCATATCCAATAAATGCTATGGGTATTTCGAAGGCCATGATGGAAAAAGTAGCAATAGCAGAATCTAGAAATCTTCCAAATACCGTAGTTTGTTTAACACGATATGGCAACGTAATGGCCTCGAGGGGTTCGGTTATTCCATTATTTATAGAACAAATTAAAAATGGATCTGATATTACCATTACCGATCCTTCCATGACACGTTTTTTAATGAGCCTTGATGATGCAGTGGATTTAGTTTTATTTGCTTTTGATCATGGTAATTCGGGCGATTTATTTGTAAACAAAGCCCCATCATCTACGGTTAATGACTTGGCAATTGCACTTCAAAATATTGCTAATACACAGTGTAATATAAAAATTATTGGCACTAGACATGGAGAAAAAGTTTATGAAACCCTGTGCACAAGAGAAGAAATGTTAAAATCTGAAGATATGGGTGATTTTTATAGAATTCCAGCAGATAATAGAGATTTAAATTATGCCTTGTTTTTTTCCGAAGGAGATTCTAAAATTAGTGAAATTAATGATTACAATTCACACAACACAACGTTGTTAACCATCAGCGAAATTGAAATTTTATTAAAGAAATTGCCATATATAAAGAAAGTACTTTTAGATGAAACAATTTCAGATTATTTAGTAGAGTAATAAGATGCAAGTTATTAAAGGAGCTACATTTGAAGATTTTAGAGGAATTGTAAAGTTTGTAAATGATTTTGACATGACTAAAGTGGTTAGAATGTACAGTATTTATCCAAATAAAAATGTAATTAGAGCTTGGCAAGGACATAAAATGGAGTATAAATGGTTTTTTGTTGCAAAAGGTGCCATATTAGTAAAAGTTAGAAACATGCTTACCAATGAAGTACATGATTTTCATCTTTCAGAAAATGAAGCTCAAATATTAGAAATTTCTGGAGGTAATTACAATGGATTTAAAGCCTTAACAGAAGATTCTATATTGATAGTATATTCCAATTTTAGTGTAAAGGAATCATTACTAGATGATTACAGACAGTCGATAGAAGCATATCCATGGTAAAAAATAATATCAAATGAAAAAAATAGGTATAACAGGTCAGAATGGGTTTATTGGTTACCATTTATTACAAACATTAAATTTGAATAAACAAAAATTTCAAATTATTGATTTTAATAGAAGCTTTTTTGATGACTCTAAAGCATTAGAACATTTTGTTAGTCAATGCGATGTTATCATTCATTTGGCTGCATTAAACAGGCATCATGATGCCAATACAATCTTTGATACCAATACGGATTTAGTAAAAAAGTTAATAAACGCATTAGAAAATCAAAATAGTAAAGCACATCTTATTATTTCGTCTTCGACACAAGAAGAAAGAGATAATTTATATGGAAAATCCAAAAAAGAAGGGCGTTTGATGCTTGCTGAATGGGCAAACAAATCTGGCGGTAGATTTACAGGAATGATAATTCCTAATGTATATGGGCCTTTTGGAACCCCTTATTATAATTCGGTTATCGCCACTTTTTGCCATCAAATAGCAAGAAACGAAGAGCCCAAAATAGATGTAGATGGTGATTTGAAGTTGGTATATGTTGGCGAGGTTGTTGATGCAATAATCAATGCAATAAATAATAATGACAATAGTCATGAATATGATGTAGCTCCAACAGCACAGTCAAAAGTTTCTGAATTATTGTCAATTCTTATCAATTTTAAAAAAACCTACCAAGACAAAGGTGAATTTCCAAAATTGCACAACGATTTTGAACTTAAATTATTTAATACATATCGTTGTTATATGGATATTGAAAATTATTTCCCAAAAAAATTCCTCCAACATGCAGACGAAAGGGGAGCATTTGTAGAAATTGCTCGACATGGTATTGCAGGGCAAACCTCGTTTTCTACGACAGTGCCTGGTATTACAAGAGGCAACCATTTTCATACCAGAAAAATAGAACGTTTTGCAGTAATAAAAGGTAAAGCGTTAATACAATTAAGAAAAATAGGAACAAATAAAGTTTATAATTTTGAGCTGAATGGAAACGAGCCTGCCTATGTAGATATGCCAATTTGGTTTACTCATAATATTAAAAATATAGGAGACGAAATACTATATACCAATTTTTGGATTAATGAACCCTTTGATGCAAATGATCCTGACACTTGGTTTGAAGTTGTTTAATTGAATAAAATGAATAGATGAAAAAATTAAAAGTAATGACTGTTGTAGGTACCAGACCAGAGATTATTAGACTTTCTCGAGTAATGGCTGCCTTGGATGAAAGTCCTGCTATTGAACATATTACAGTACATACAGGTCAAAATTATGATTATGAACTTAATGAAGTTTTTTATGAAGACCTTGGAATCAGAAAACCTAATTATTTTTTGAATGCCGCTGGTATATCGGCTACCGCAACAATCGGTCAAATACTTGTAAACATAGATCCATTATTAGAAGAAATAAAACCGGATGCCTTTTTAGTTTTAGGTGATACAAATTCTTGCTTATGTGCTATACCAGCCAAAAAAAGGCATATCCCTATTTTTCACATGGAAGCGGGCAACAGATGTTTTGATCAACGTGTTCCTGAAGAAACCAATAGAAAGATTGTAGATCATATTTCGGATATTAATTTAACCTATTCTGATATAGCTAGAGAATATCTATTAAGAGAAGGGTTGCCTGCGGATAAAATAATCAAAACGGGATCCCCTATGTTTGAGGTTTTAAACTATTATTTACCTAAAATTAAAGAAAGTAATGTTTTAGAAAAGTTAGCGCTAGAACCCCAAAAATATTTTGTAGTTTCTGCACATCGAGAAGAAAATATTAGTAGTGATGTTAATTTTTTTGGTTTAATTCATACTCTTAATACAATTGCTGCCAAATATAATTTTCCTATTATTGTTTCGACACATCCTAGAACCAAAAAAAGATTGGAAGAATTGAAAGAAGATGTAGTGCTTCATCAATTGATTCAATGGCAAAAACCCATGGGATTTTCAGACTATAACGCATTACAAATCAATGCGTTTGCAGTTTTGTCAGACAGTGGAACTATAAGCGAAGAATCGTCAATTCTCAATTTCCGAGCTTTAAATATACGAGAGGCACACGAAAGACCCGAAGCCATGGAAGAAGCAAGCGTAATGATGGTTGGACTAAATCCAACTAGAATTATGCAAGCATTGGAACATGTACAACAACAAAAAATGGGTTCAAATAGAAATTTTGAACCTGTTGCAGATTATTCTAAACCTAATGTGAGTGAAAAAATGGTACGAATTATATTGAGTTATACAGATTATGTGAAGAAAAACGTATGGAAAGAGGTTGTGATTTAGTAACATATCAAATAAAAAATAATTAAAAAATGGAAAACATAATATCTCCTCTTACAAAAATTTCTGAAGCTGTTTTTGAAAGAAGAATTAAAACAAAACAGTTAATTTCAGATTATAATAAAAGTTTTAACATAGATGTTTCGGATTACTTTACAAATTTAGATTATATTAGCATTTATAAATGTATAAATACAGGGTATCGTTTTTACTATCCATTCAATCTTTCTGGGGATAGTAAATTTTATGAACATTTTCAAAAATTTGATTGGTATTATATGCCATGGAAATGGGAACACGAGATAAGTAAAAATTATATTAATGATGGAGATAAATTATTGGAAGTAGGCTGTGGACAAGGTGCATTTTTAAAAAAAATTAATGAACTGTATTCATTGGATAAATCAATAGGATTAGAGTTAAACGAATCAAGTAAAAACGATTATGGAAAATTTCAAGTATTAAACGAAAGAATAGAAGATTATTCTGTAAATAATAAAGATTCTTTTGATGTGGTATGCTCGTATCAAGTATTGGAACATATTGCAGATGTAAATAGTTTTATTGCCTCAAAAATAGCTTGTTTGAAACCAAAAGGTAAAATGATCATTAGCGTTCCAAACAATGATTCGTATCTTAAAAACGATGATTTTAATTTGAATATGCCACCACACCACATGGGGCTTTGGACCGAAAATTCGTTAAAAAATTTATGTAATATTTTTCATTTAAAATTAATAAAAGTACATTTAGAAGAATTGCAAGAATATCATATACAAACCTATTTGGGTTCAGAATACAATTTAAGATATAAGAATAAATTAATTCAAAACATAGTAAGAAAGTTTCATGTGTTAGTTGGAGTTTATTCAAAAAAAGCAGAAAAAATAAAAAGTAATAGACTAAACATTATCGGACATACCATATTGTTAGTGTATGAAAAACAATAAAAATAATATGTTATTGAATTCCAAAAACAATATAAACAAGTTTGATTTTAATCTTTATAAAAATATTTTTTATTCCTTTGGAATAAAAGGTTTAAATATTTTTATTGGATTATTATTGGTTCCGCTTACACTGAATTATTTAGATAATTATAACTATGGGGTGTGGATCACGTTAAGCTCGTTAGTTGGTTGGTTCGGTTTTTTTGATATTGGTTTGGGACATGGTTTGAGAAACAAATTAACCGAAGCTTTAGCTAAAGAGGATATACAATTAGCTCAAAAATATGTAAGTACAACTTATGGAATTATAGGAATTATTATTGCTATATTAATCCTATTTTTTTTGTTATTTACATTTTTTGTAGATTGGAATATTTTATTGAATATAGATAAATCAAAAATTGCCAATATAGATTTAAAATATATTATTTTAATTACGTATTCTATTTTTTGTTTATCTTTCATGTTACGATTAATAACCGTAGTTTTAACAGCACATCATAAAACAGCAAAGGCGGCTAGTATTGATTTAATTGGAAAGCTATTTGTATTAATTATTATTTATATTCTTACAAAAACTTCGTTTTCTTCGTTGTTTTTATTTTCTTTTTTGTTTAGTGTTGTACCAGCCGTAATATTAGTTATGGCCAATTTTTATTTTTTTAATAAAAACTACCAACATTTAAAACCATCATTTAAAAAAATAGATTTTACATTATACAAAGATTTAATGTCTTTAGGACTCAAGTTTTTTTTCCTACAAATTTCAGCAATTTTAATTTTTGAAACCAATATTATTGTTATTGGTCAATTGTTTGGACAAGAGCAAGTTACGGTTTATAATTTAGGGTTCAAATACTTTAGTATTATATCTATGATTTCTGCAATTGTTTTGACACCTTATTGGAGTGCATTTACTGAAGCATGGGTAAAAAATGATAAGTTGTGGATTAAAAAATCAATAATTAAACTAAACATTGTATGGATATTATTGGTAATCCTTGCCTTATTAATGCTCTATTTTGATAGATTTGTATTTAAAATTTGGTTTGGTGAAAAGGTTTTCATATCCAAAAAAATATCAATTTTGATATGTATTTGGCTCATCATTATGGCTTGGAATGCTACGTATGTTAGTTTTTTTAATGGCATTGGCAAAGTTAGAGTTCAAATGTTGATAGGCATCTTTGCAGCTATAACAAATATTCCTTTGTCGGTATTTTTTGCAAAAATATATGGAATAGAAGGTATTTTATACTTCAATATATTGTTAAGTACACTAACTATATTTATTTATCCAATACAATATTATTATTTGATAAATGACAAAGCAAAAGGATTATTTAATAAATAAAAGTCATGACAAAAGTATTATGGTTTTCAAATACTCCTGCAAATGCTGATGAGTATTTTAACAACGAAATCAAACAAACAGGAGGCTGGTTAAAATCTTTAGATTTATTGATGCAAGACCATATAGATTTGCATATTGCATTTAAAACCCATTTATCTATAAACCCATTTGAATACAAGAAAACGACTTATTATCCAATTACTATTAAAAAATCACTATCAAAAAAGATATTAAACTTTTTTAATTTGCAGAAATATAATTATTTGGATCAATATCAAAAACTGATAATGGAAATAAATCCTGATGTAATACACATTCATGGAACAGAATCTGATTTTGGACTGATTTACAAATATACAGATAAGCCAATTGTGGTTTCAATACAAGGTAATTTGACGGTATATACGCATAAATTTTTTTCAGGATTGAGTAAAAATAAAATAAATACATATTTTATTAGAAAAAACTTTCCTTTTATTGATAATTTCATGTTTACATTCCGTAATATGAAGAACGAATCGAAAATTGAAAGTGAAATTTTGAAAAATTCAAAATATATTATCGGAAGAACTGATTGGGACAAAAATATAACTAAAGTTTTGAGCCCACAAAATACATATTTTCATAATGATGAAGTGTTGCGAGATGGATTTTATAAAAATGTTTGGGATTTAGATTGGGATAAAAACCAAAAAATTATCATACATACCACCACAGGCGATAGCCCATACAAAGGTTTTGAAACGATTTTGCAAGCAGCAAACTTACTATTAAAATTAAACATAGATTTTGAATGGAGATTAGCTGGATTAAATGAAAAATCATTAATTACCAAAGTAGTAAAATGTAACGTAGGAAATTATATTAAGTTATTAGGCAATTTAAATGAGAATGAACTCATACAAAATCTAAAATCGTCTCATATTTATGTAATGCCCTCACATATAGAAAATAGCCCAAATAGTTTATGCGAAGCAATGATTTTAGGAGTGCCTTGCATTAGTACGCACGTTGGAGGTACAGGCTCTATATTAAAAAATAAAAAAGAAGGTGTTTTAATACAAGATGGAGATCCGTGGATGTTGGCAGGGACTATTTTGGAATTTGTGCAACATTTTGAGCAAGCAAAAGAATATGGTAAACAAGCTCGAAAAACCGCTTTAATAAGGCATAATAAAGAAAAAATTTCAAATGATTTGAAATTAATTTATAATAAAATTGTTAATGAATAAAATTATTACTTTTTTCAAAGAAGATTTTTTAATAATATTACTTATAATATTAGCCTCTTCAAGTGCCATTTTTTTAAATGAAAAACTATTTCTTATAAGCGTTGTAATTTATATTTTAAGTTTGTTTTTTTTCCTAAAAAAAACTATAAACTTAAAGATTTATATTTTTTTGACATCTTGGATTGTGATAAACATTTTATCTTTTTTAGTATATAATCATGTAGAATCATTTAAAGCAATAACTTTTTTATCTGTAACCGCTCGTATATTACTACCATATTTTATAATTAGAATTATGGGTATTAATAGTTTTTTAAATAAATTTGAACGAATAATATATGTTTTAACATTAATATCGTTACCATTATTTACAATACAATTAATTAATCCTAATTTGTTTTTCGCATTATCGCCTTTGCTTTCTGCATTTTCATTAGAAGAGCAGCAGTTGGCAGGTGGTTGGTATGTAGGTTTTTTCATGTTTAGTGGTTGGGCTGCCGATAGAAATTGCGGTTTTATGTGGGAACCAGGAGCCTTTGCTTTTATGATTATTTTGGCAATGTTTATTCGTTTTTTCAAAAACAATTTCACTATTGATAAAAAAATAATAGTTTACGTTATCGCTATCATTACTACTTTATCAACTATGGGCTTTTTTGTACTTTTTTTGATGACATTAGCTTTTTTGTTGAAATTTAAAAGTGCACGAATAAACATGTTAATTATTGTAATTTTACCAATATTTATTATATTTTCTGTTTATTTTTATCTTAATTCTGATTTTTTAGCTGGAAAAATAAATGTTTATGTAGAAGTAGGTAGCGAAACATGGTATGAAGGTGTTGATAACCAGCAATTTAGATTATCAAGATTAGGAATTATAATATTTGCCTTTGAAGAGAGTTTGAAATGGCCTTTTGGTTGGGGCATTTTAGAAAATGTTCCTGGCATTTTAAAATACGGAAAGCCTGTAAGTGGACCAAATACTTATGCTGAATTATTATTAAAATGGGGTTGGGCAGGATTGATCATGTTTATATATATATTAAAAAAAACAATGTTTATTTTGTTTTATAATCAAAGAGTTATTGTTAAATATTTGATGACTTTTTCTATTTTAATGTCTGTTTTAACATATAATTTAGCTAATAATACTTTTTTACTAACCTTTATTTATATAGGCATATTATTTAATGAAAAATTAATATTAAAAAAGGAATAATGTTTATTATATACACAAGCTATGGCAATTTTGGAAAAGTTGTTTTAAACGAAATATGTAGTAACATTTATGAAATTGAATTCAAAACGGCATACAACAATAAGGCTTCCGATTGTACAATAGATAATGTTTTAAATATTAAATTTGGTTAATACAAATTAAGAAATTTATGAACGATAATAAAATAAATATACCAAATATTGTAATATATACAACATCTGATTTTCCAAACGGCGGTGCACCAGAAAATTTTGTTCGGCAAATGGTTGATGGTATATACGAAAACCAAATAGCTGTTTCGGTTGTTCGATTAAGAGGTCAATTATTTGGAGATACTGAGCATAAGGTAAAAGTAAGTAATTTTATAAATAAAAAATTTCCAGAAAATGAATTTTTAAAATTTGTAAATTTAATTTCACAAATTATTTATACTCCATTTTCAATATTAATTCAAAAAATAAAATATAAAAAAAACACAATCATTTTATATGGAGTTGAATATTTATATTTTACAATACCCTATTTGTTATTTTGTAAATTATTTAATATCCGTTTATATAGAATTGTTACAGATTATTACGAACCGCAATCGCTGACTCCAGTTTGGTGGAAAAAAATAAAATTAGTTTTTTATTATGGGCAATTCAAATTTATAGATCAATATTTTAATGGTGTTATTGTATTAAGTCATTATTTGAAAAAAATAATTCAAAAAAATAATGTAAAAAATGTTCTATTAATCAATCATTTTATAGATTTTTCTAGTTTTTATAGTTCTAGTTTTAAAAAAGTTCAAAATACTTTTGTCATTGGGTTTTGTGGAACTACAAATATACAAAATGGAACTTTTGATTTGATTGACGCTTTCGTGTTGTTACAAGAATTTCATCCAAACACCCAACTATTAATTATTGGCAACTTTTCTTCTGAATTAAAAAACAAGTTAAATCAATTACCAGATAGCATTAAAAACAAAATAACAGTTACAGGTTTCTTGGAAAAATCAGATGTACAACAAAATTTGCAAAAATGCGATATTTTAGTCAATCCAAGAATAGCAGGTGAATTTGCTGAGGCAGGATTTCCAACTAAATTAGGCGAATATTTTGCTATGAAAAAACCAATAGTTACCACTGTAACCGATGATTTTAAAATATATTTTGAAAACAAAAAACAAGTTGTATTTGCAAGTTCCAATAACCCAACTTCTATCAAAGATGGATTGGTGTTTTTTATAGAAAACCCTTTAGAGTCTAACAAAATTGCTAATGCGGGATACCAATGGGGGTATGAAAATTTAGATTATATTAAAAATAGTAAAAAACTGATTAATTTTATAAAAATGTAATAGTAAATGAGAGTATTAATTGTTTGTAGTGGCAATGCACAAGTTATTGCACCATTTATAGTTGAGCAAGTCAACGCATTAAAAAAATTAGACGTTGAAATAGAATATTTTTTGATAAAAGGCAAAGGGATATTAGGTTATATTAAAAATTATAAGGCATTATTGCAAAAAATAGCATCGTTTCAACCCAATATCATACACGCTCATTATGGATTTAGTGGATTATTAGCCATTTTTCAACGAAGAATTCCAGTTGTAGTTACATTTCATGGATGTGATATTCAAAAAAGAGGGGTTAATAATATAATATCAAATTTTGTTTTTTATTTAGCAAATAGTAGTATCTTTGTAAATAGTAAAATGCTAAATTTTGTTATATTTAAAAAAAAACACACTATTATTTCATGCGGGATTGATTTAGATGAATATCAATATATTTCTAAAGAAGAGGCTAGGATAAACTTGCGTTTTTCTGACAAAGAAAAATTAGTTTTATTCAGTTCAAGTTTTGATGAGCCGGTAAAAAATTACGACTTAGCCAAAAAAGCTGTAGAAAAATTGGAAAACATAAAATTATTAGAATTAAAAGGATATAAAAGAGAAGAAGTAATACAGTTGATGCATGCAGTAGATTGCTTATTAATAACCTCTATTCGAGAAACAGGTCCACAAGTTGTAAAGGAAGCTTTGATGTGTGGTTGTCCCATAATTTCAGTAGATGTTGGCGATGTAAAAAGTTTGATAGAGCAGGTAGCTGGATGTTTTATAGTACCGTATGATGAAAATATAATAGCCGAAAAAATAAGTTTGGTTTTTCAAAACAATAACCGAATAAAAGGTAGAGAAGTTATCATTGAAAAAGAATTATATAATAGTGTAATTGCCAAAAAAATAAAAGACATTTACACTCAAATACTAAATAAATAATGTGTGGAATTTCGGGAATAATCAATTTCAATAACCAAAAGGTTCAAGAGTTGGAACTGCTGTCTATGGTTCAAGCCATGAAACACAGAGGGCCAGACGATCAAGGTATATTTATTGATAATACGGTTGGTTTTGGATTTGTAAGATTAAGTATCATCGATTTGTCTAGTGCAGGACATCAGCCATTTCAAAGTGAAGACCAAAGATACACCATGGTATTTAATGGGGAAATATATAATTATGTAGAATTAAGAGAAGAACTTATACGAAATGGAACGGTTTTTAATACCAAAACCGATACAGAAGTTTTGTTAAAATCATATATCAAATGGGGAAAAGATTGCTTGCATAAGTTTAATGGTATGTGGGCTTTTGCTATATATGATAATCAAGAAAAAACAGTGTTTTTTGCAAGGGATAGATTTGGAGTAAAGCCTTTTTATTATTATTCAGATGAGAATAATTTTTATTTTGCCTCAGAAATTCCATCTATATTAGCAGTATTAAAAGCAAAACCAAAAGCAAACGAACAGGCAATATTTGATTATTTAGTTTTTAATAAAACAGAACATAACAGTCAAACCTTTTTTGAGGGTATAGAAAAAATATCGCACGGTCATTGTTTGTTTGTTGATTTGAAAAAACAAAAAAATACGATTGCACCTGAAAAATGGTATGATTTAAGGGAAAATGTTAAAAAAAGCACAGGTTTTTCTTCACCTAATGAATTTAAAGATGTATTTGTAGAGGCTGTAAAACTAAGATTACGAAGTGATGTGCCGGTTGGAGTATGTTTAAGTGGTGGCTTGGACTCTTCTTCAATTGTGTCGGTTATAATTGATCATTTAAACGTAGCAAACTTAAATACTTTTTCGGCGGTTTTTGATGATAATTTTTCTGGCGATGAATCAAAATTTATATTAGAATATGCAGATAAACCAGGCCAAAGGCATTATATAACCCCTACTGCCGAAACTTTGTATGACGATCTTGATGATTTTATAACTTGCCATACAGAGCCAATTCCGTCAACATCACCTTATGCACAATACAAAGTGATGCAAAAGGCACAAAATAATGTAGTTGTTACTATTGATGGTCAGGGTGCAGACGAACATTTGGCGGGTTACCATTACATTTTTGGGTTTTATTTTAAAGATTTATTAATCAATTTAAAATGGTACACTTTGTTGAAAGAAATGTACTATTACTTGAAAATACATAAATCCACTTTTGGGCTTAAAACGTTTTTGTTTTTTTTACTTCCTAAAAATATTCGAACCAAAACAAAAGTGAATGATTTAGGTTATTTTAATGTTAAATTTGTTAATGATTATTTAAAAAAATCAAGTATTTCTGATAATTTGTATGGTTCCAAAAGTTTAAAAGATTCATTATTAAATCATTTTGAATACAAACTCGAACATTTATTAAAATGGGGTGATAGAAATTCAATGCATTTTTCAATAGAATCAAGAGTTCCATTTTTGGATTATAAGCTGGTTGAAAAATCGTTGGCTACAAAATCGAATGAAATAATAAAAAACGGAATGACTAAAAGCATTTTACGTAAATCGATGAAAGGTATTTTACCCGAAGTTATAAGAAACAGAGTAGATAAAATCGGTTTTGAAACCCCTCAAGATGAATGGTTTAGAGAAATAAAATGGCAAAACAAAATAAATAATATAATAACAAGTGAATCTTTTGGTAACAGAGGAATTTTTGATCAAAAAAATGTGGTTAAAAAATATAAAAAGCACATTAGTAGAGAAATAAATATTTCAAATGAAATTTGGAAATGGGTACATTTAGAATTATGGTTTAGAAAATATATAGATGAGTTATGATAGGAATTATAGACTATAATATGGGCAATTCAGGTTCGGTAAAAAGAAAATTTGATAGATTACAATCAAATAGTTTTGTTTCAAATAATATTGCCGAGTTGAGTAAAGCAGATAAATTGGTAATGCCTGGTGTAGGACATTTTGGTAATGCAATTGAACAAATCAAAAAGCTAAATCTTTGGGATTTTATAAACGAATCTGTTTTAATTAAAAAAAAACCAATTTTAGGTATTTGTTTAGGGATGCAAATAATGGCCAAAACTAGTGAAGAAGGGAACGAAGAAGGCTTTGGATGGTTTGATGCTAATGTCATAAAATTTAAAGTTTCTGATACTTTTCAGTTTAAAATTCCTCACATAGGTTGGAATGAAACATTTATTCAAAAAAAATCAAAATTATTTGATAATATTTCAAATAATGATTTTTATTTTGTACATAGTTATCATATAGAATGTAATGACAAACAAGATATATTAACGACTACAAATTATGATTATGAGTTTGTCTCTGCCATTGAAAAGGATAATATTTTTGGATGTCAATTTCATCCAGAAAAAAGTCATTCACAAGGAGATCAATTGTTTAAAAATTTTATACAATTATAGTACATGTACAAACCAAGAGTTATTCCAGTTTTATTATTAAAAGATTACGGACTGGTAAAATCTATTAATTTTAAAAAACATCGCTATATAGGAGACCCTATAAATGCTGTGAAAATATTTAATGATTTAAAAGCAGACGAGTTAGTCTTTTTAGATATTAATGCTACAAAAGATAATAAAATAATTGATTTAGATTTTGTAAAAAAAGTAGGAGAAGAGGCCAATATGCCATTTTCTGTTGGTGGCGGAATCAAAACTTTAGATAACATAGAAAGTATATTAAAGATTGGTGTTGAAAAATGTATAATTGGGACTTTTGCTATCGAAAACCCTAATTTTATAAAAGATGCGTCTGATAGATTCGGATCATCTACAATTGGAGTTTGCATAGACGTGAAAAAAGACTTTTTTGGAAGAGAATACGTCTATTATAGAAATGGTTCAAAAAAAGCAAATTTAGCTATCGAAGATTTTGCAAAACTAATGCAAGAAAAAGGAGCCGGAGAGTTAATCATTCAATCTATAGATAATGACGGTACAAAACGAGGATATAATTTGGAACTGATAGACAAAATATCAAAATTAGTATCTATTCCTATAGTTGCACTTGGGGGGGCTAAAAATATTGATAGTATGCAAGAGTTACATAAAAAAACAGTTGTAAATGGTTTTGCAGCTGGAAGTATGTTTGTATATCATGGAAATAGAGATGGAATATTGATAAACTATCCTGATAAGGAAGAGTTGAAAAAATTATTTTTATGAAAATTTTAGTTGCTTTAAATCACCCGGCACATTATTATGTGTTTAAGTTTACGGTGAAAGAATTAATCGCATTAGGGTATGATGTTAAATATGTTATTAAAGAGAAAGATATATTAGAGCATTTACTTAAAAGTGAGGGCGTAGAGTATATAAAAATTAATGAAAAGAAAAATAGAAAGAGAAATGCTTTTTCTATTATTTACAATGGAATATTTGAATTAGGTAAACAAAATATTAACTTAGGTAAAGTAGTATATCAATGGAAACCCAATTTAATGATAGGGACTGATATATCGATTACCTATATTGGCAAACTATTCTCCATACCCTCATTTGTTTTTAATGAAGATGATTTTGAAATTAATAAAATGTTTTGCAAGGCAGCATATCCATTTGCTACACGTATAATCGCACCTAATATTTGTTCTGTTGGAAAATTTGATTATAAAAAAATAGGGTATAATGGTATTCAAAAAATGGCCTATTTGCATCCAAATAATTTTACGCCTGATTATGACGTAATTAAAGAGTATGTAGATGCAGATAAGCCTTATTTTTTAATTCGTTTAGTTAGTTTAACGGCTGGACATGACATTGAAGGTTTGCATACTGGGCTTAATGAACATTTAATAGATGAAATTATCAAACTTTTAGAGCCTTATGGAAATATAATTATTAGCGGTGAAGATAAAATAAATGATAAATACAAAAAATATAATTTAAATTTACCACCAAATAAAATGCATCATCTTATTGCTTTTGCAGATTTATTTATAGGCGATAGTCAAACGATGTGTGCAGAGGCAGGATTATTAGGAACACCTTTTTTGAGATTCAATGATTTTGTTGGCAAAATAGCCTATTTGAATGAAATTGAAAATGAATACAAACTAGGATTTGGTATCAAAACAAACAAACCAAATGAATTAATTGATCAAATCAAAGAATTAATTAAAGAAAGTGACAAAAAGAAAAAATATAAAGAAAAAAAAGAAAAATTATTTTTAGATAAAATAAATGTTTCAAGTTTTTATACAAATCTAATAGATGATTTTTTAAAGTTAAAAGAATAAGAAAATGCAAAATTTTAAATACCAAGCCGATAAAATTTGTTCAAGGTGTATAATGGATGACACTGTAGAAGGAATAACATTTAACGAAAAAGGTGAATGCACATTTTGTGAAATTCATGATGAATTAGAAATGCAGTTTGCATTAAACGATCTTTCAAAAAAAGAGTTAGAAAAAATAGTGGCTAAAATCAAACAAGATGGCAAAGGGAAGCCTTATGATTGTATAGTTGGAGTAAGCGGAGGTAGAGATAGTACTTATACCTTATATGAAACTGTAAAATTAGGATTACGTCCTTTGGCGGTACATTTTGACAATGGTTGGAATACAGAGCATGCCGTAAATAATATAAAGAATGTTTGCAAAAAATTAAATGTTGATTTATACACTCATGTGGCTGTTTGGGAAGAGTTTAAAGATTTGCAAAGAGCTTTTCTTGAAGCATCAGTACCCGACGCAGAAGTTCCTACAGATTGGGTAATATTTTCTGTTTTATTTAAAGAAGCCGCTAAAGAAAATTTAAAGTATATTATTCATGGACACTCCTTTAGAACCGAAGGAACTACACCAATTTCATGGACCTATATGGATGGAAGATATGTAAATGATATCCATAAAAAATTTGGAAAACTAAAAATTAAAAGTTTTCCAATTATGAACATGTCAGATTATTTGTATTATTCATTTATAAGAAAAATAAAACAAGTACGTTTGCTGTATTATTTACCTTATGATGAACAAGAAGTTTTAAAATCTTTGACAAGTGAAGTAGATTGGCACAATTATGGTGGCAAACATCATGAATCGAAATATACTGGTTTTTTTCAATCTTATATTTTAACAAGAAAATTCAATATAGATAAAAGAAAACTCCATTATTCTGCTCTTTTAAGAAATGGACAAATAACTCGAAATGAAGCTTTATTAATTGTTAAAAAAGACCCTTTTACTGAAGGAATTGAAACAATAAATTATTGTCAGAAAAAACTAGGTTACTCTGCTGAGGAGTTCGATAGCATCATGAAATCTCCAGTAAAATCTTATAAAGATTATAATTCATATTTTAATATTATAAAAAAATTGAAAAAACCTATTTTTTGGGCAACCAAATTAGGTATAGTTCCAGATACAGTTTATAGAAAATTTTTTAAATTTTAAAAATATTTCATTAAATTTAAGTATATTAAATGCTATAATATTAGTTTTTATTATTATTTAACCATTAAAATTAAGTCATAAGTTAAAATATCTTGTCAATGCCAAAAGAATATCTACTTAATAAAAATATAGGTAAGGAAGGGTTAGATTTTGTCAATCAATTTTGTTCTCTAGAAAAGGCAATTGTTTTGGCTACTCAAAATATTTTTAATATTGAAAGCATTGAAAGCAAACAAGTTGCAATTATTAATATAGAACGTATTAATGATATAAAAAAACTAAATAGTTTTTTAAAAAAGGTAAATAAAAAACTTAAGAATGACGGCGTTTATGTGGGTTGTGCAGAAACCTATATGGTAAGAAAAAATAGGTTGATGAAAAAATTCCCTAAACCTTTAAACCATATTTATTATTTTTTCGATTTCTTAATAACAAGAGTGCTTCCAAAAATATGGTTTACAAGTAGAGTCTATTTTTATTTATCAGGCGGCAAAGGTAGAGTGCTTTCAAAAACTGAGGTTTTGGGTAGGTTAGTGTATTGTGGTTTTGGAATAGCAGAAGTTAAGCAAATTAATAATTTGTTGTATTTTGCAGTAAAAAAAGTAAATGAACCTCAACATGATGCACATAAACCTAAGTACGGCTTTTTTATTAAATTGCCACGAATAGGAAAAGATAGTAAAATTATAAAAGTATATAAATTAAGAACTATGCATGCTTATTCTGAGTATATTCAGAAATATGTTTTTGAACAAAACAATTTGGCCGAAGGAGGAAAGCTTAAAAACGATTTTAGAATTCCAACTTATGGAGAAAAATTAAGAAAATACTGGATAGATGAGTTGCCTATGCTCATTAACTTATTGAAGGGCGAAATGAAAATCATTGGTGTTAGGCCATTAAGTGCACATTATTTGAGTTTGTATAATCCAGAATTAGTAGCATTAAGAACTCAAACAAAACCTGGACTGTTGCCCCCATTTTATGCCGATTCGCCTAAAACTTTAGATGAAATTATGGATTCTGAAAAAAAATACTTGCTTCAATACCTGAAAAGCCCTTTTAAAACAGATGTTAAATATTTTTTTAAAATTCTACATACCATTTTCATTAAAGGTAAGCGAAGTTCCTAACAAAAAAAATAGCTTACATTTTTATTATCTATAAAAATCACTTACTTTTGCAAAAAAAAATTAAATATATAAAATGATTATTACAAAACAACACTTTACCAATAAAATTGGTTTGAAATTCTTGTGTTTTTTGTTTTTAGGAATGATGGCATCTTCATGTACTTCTTCTAAAGACATTATCTTATTGCAAGATGTGCATCAAAATACTAGCAATACTATTCAAAAAAGCTATATAAACACGATTCAACCTGATGATAATTTAGCTATTTTCGTGTCTTCGTCAGATAATGTTGGCGTACAATCTTTTAATATGCCTGTAAGTGCTATTAATGTTGCTTCGGGTACCGTTTCGGGGATTCCAAAGCAAATCACATATTTAGTAAAACAAGATGGTTCTATTGAGTTTCCTGTTTTGGGTAAAATTCAGGTTTCTGGATTAACCATGCTTGAATTAACAGAAATGTTAAAAAATAAATTAAAAACTTATCTAAATAATCCTATTGTAAATATTGAATTGCAAAATTTTAAAGTAACGGTACTAGGTGAGGTAAACAAACCAGGTGTGTATCCTGTAAACCAAGAAAGAATAACCATTTTTGAAGCTTTAGGTTTGGCTGGAGATTTGAATATTACGGCTATTAGAAAAAATGTGTTGGTGATAAGAGAAATCAACAAAGAACAAAAATATTTTAATGTTGATTTGACATCCAAAAATATTTTTGAGTCAGATGTTTATTATTTGAAAAAAAATGATGTTGTGATTGTTGCTCCCAATAATGCAAAAATTAAATCAGCATCTTATAACGCCAATACACCCGTTTTAATATCATTGGCTTCTGTAGTACTTTCGTTAATTATAATTTTAACAAAATAATTCCTCAAAATGTCAGATTACAAAGATTTATTTATTGATAATGATCAGCATCATAATAATAATGACAATATCGATTTTAAAGAAAACTTAGAAAAATATTTAGCACATTATAAATGGTTTTTATTAAGTATTTTTTTATGTTTAATTTCGGGAATTGTTTTTATCAAATATGCCAAACCCGTTTATCAATCTACAGCTACCATTTTACTAAAAAAAGACAAGTCGGGTGGTCCTTTGAATGAAATTTCGATGTTACAAGATTTAGGAGTGGGGGCAGGTAATAATTTTGTTGAAGACGAAATTCAAATTATTAAATCTATTCCTATAATAAGTAATGTTGTTGGTAAATTAAACTTAAATATTAAATGTTATAAAAAAACGAGTATTACACACAAAGTTATTGAGGTATATAGCAAAAGTTTACCATTTTATATTGTTCATAAAAAACTGGATAGTAGTAGGGTAATAAATTCTGAAATTAAAATCAAATTTACAGATAAAAATCAATTTACTGTAAGTTCTGATAGTGTAAGTAATCAAAAATACCGTTTAGGGCAAACCATTAAAATTGGAGCCGATGAACTGATTTTTGTACCCAAAGCAGATTATAACAAATTGGTTACAAAGGATGTAGTGGAAGCAATGGAGTATAACATCATGGTAATTCCGTTTGATATTGCTGTGGATAATTATCGAAATGACATTCAAGTAAACCAAATCAGCAAAACATCTAATGCAGTTGAGTTAAGTTTAAAATCGGAAATACAAGCTCAAGGGCGTGATATTTTGAATGTTTTAGTCCAAGAATATATTGCCAATGGAATTGTAGATAAAAATCAGGTTGCTCTAAAAACAGCCGAATTTATCAATAAAAGAATTGTGGTTTTAGATGATGAATTGAATGTATTAGAAAAAAATGTTGAAAATTTTAAAAAACAAAATAACCTTACAGATATAGTGTCTGAAGCCAAGATTTTTGTAGAAGGCCATGCCGAAATAGAAACTAAAATTCAAAATAATAATATTCAATTGGGGTTAATCAAATACATGCAAAATTATTTGAGTAAAACAAAAGAAGATTTAATTCCTACAAATATCGGACTTTCGGACTTGACGTTAGCAAAAAATATTGAAATGTATAATGAGTTATTACTCAAAAAAAGGATGTTTGCTAAAAGTGTTACAGCTCAAAATCCAGAATGGATTAATTTAGCAAATTCTGTTGTAAGTTTACGCAAAAATATTATAGATGCTCTAGAAAATCAAAGAAAATCTTTTGAAATAACAAGCAGTAATTTGCAATCGCAGAATACAAAAATCAATTCAAAAATTAGTGATATTCCTGTTCAAGAAAGAAAATTTAGAGAAATTTACAGACCTCAACAAACAAAAGAAGCATTATTCTTGTTTTTATTGCAAAAAAGAGAAGAAGCTACTATAACATCTGTATCAACTTTGCCTTCGGCCAAAATTATTAATAAAGCCAACGGTTTATTTGAACCTATTTTTCCAAAAAAATCCTTAATTCTGGGAGTGTTTTTATTCATTGGAATTTTAATCCCTTTTCTGATAATTTTTATAGGACAATTGTTGGATACCAAAATACATAATATTGGACAGCTAGAAAAATTGACTTCTGTTCCAATCATTGGAAATGTTGCAAAAGGAACAAATAAAACCCGAAGTATTGTTGAGAAAAATGACCGAACCAATATAGGTGAATCTTTACGTCATTTGATCGCTAATTTGAATTTTGTAACCAGTAATGCTAAAAATTCAACCATATTAGTAACTTCTACTATGAGTGGTGAAGGTAAATCGTTTGTGGCAGCAAATTTAGCTACTTATTTGGCTCACTCTGGTTATAAAGTAGTTTTGTTAGGTTTAGATTTACGTGCTCCTAAACTTTATGAGTATTTCAATATAGATAAAGCTAAAGGTATAACGCATTTTATTACAGATAAAAATTTAACAGTTAAAGATATTATCAACCCTATTCGTGAAGTTCCTAATTTGGATTTGATTGACTCTGGTTTTATTATTCCTAATTTTAATGAAATTATTCAAACTACTCGACTGACCGATCTTGTTGAAGAACTCAAAAAAACCTATGATTATGTCATTTTTGATACAGCACCTGTTGGTTTGGTATCAGATACTTTGCATTTGAATAATTTGGCTGATTTATGTCTTTTTGTAGTAAGGGCTAATTATTTAGATAAACGGATGTTGTTTGTAGTAGAAAAAATAAAAACGGACAAACGATTTAAGAAAATTAATTTAATTTTGAATGATGTAGATTTTACTTCAAACAAATATGGTTATGGCTACGGTTATGGCTTAGAAGAAAATGATACCTCTTGGTTTTCAAAAATTTTCAAAATATTTAAAAGAAAATAAAAAAAAAAGGCTGTCCTACATAAGTTTTGGACAGCCTTTTTTTAATCATACTTGGATTATTCCTAAATTAAATTTTTTCTCAATCGGTGCATGATTGGCAGCTTCTATTCCCATCGATATCCATGTTCGAGTGTCTGTAGGATTGATAATGGCATCTGTCCACAATCGTGCGGCTGCATAATAAGGCGATATTTGAGCATCATATTTGGCTTTTATGGCTTCAAATAGTTCTTTTTCTTTGATTTCATCAACCATTTCCCCCTTTGCTTTCAAGGCCGAAGCTTCAATTTGCATCAATACTTTGGCGGCTTGGGTACCTCCCATTACAGCGAGTTCGGCACTTGGCCAAGCAACAATTAGCCTTGGGTCGTATGCTTTGCCGCACATAGCATAATTTCCGGCTCCATAGGAATTACCAATGATAACCGTAAATTTTGGAACAACCGAATTAGCAACTGCATTTACCATTTTGGCGCCATCTTTTATTATTCCTCCATGTTCTGATTTTGATCCAACCATAAATCCTGTTACATCTTGCAAAAATACCAATGGTATTTTCTTTTGATTACAATTTGCTATAAAGCGTGTTGCTTTGTCGGCACTATCAGAATAAATAACTCCTCCAAGCTGCATTTCTCCTTTTTTCGATTTTACAACTTTTCGTTGATTGGCAACAATCCCGACAGCCCAACCCTCTATTCTAGCATATCCCGTTACTATAGTTTGTCCATATCCTGCTTTATATTCGTCAAACTCCGAATTATCAATTAGTCTATTTATGATTTCCATCATATCATAAGGCTCATTTCTGGACTTGGGCAATACTCCAAATAGTGCTTCTTCCAATAATTTTGGTTTTTGTGCTTTGATTCTGTTAAAACCTGCCACTTCAAATTGTCCCATTTTTCCCATCATGCGTTTGATTCTATCCAAAGCATCTTTATCATTAAGTGCCTTATAATCTGTTACGCCCGATATTTCGCAGTGGGTTGTTGCTCCACCAAGTGTTTCATTATCAATATTTTCGCCAATAGCGGCTTTTACTAAATAGCTTCCTGCTAAAAAAATACTCCCCGTTTGATCTACTATCATGGCTTCGTCAGACATTATTGGCAAGTAGGCACCGCCAGCCACACAACTGCCCATTACGGCTGCAATTTGAGTAATACCCATGCTACTCATTATAGCATTGTTTCTAAAAATTCTTCCAAAATGCTCCTTGTCTGGAAAAATTTCATCTTGCAAAGGCAAATATACCCCTGCAGAATCTACTAAATAAATGATGGGCAATTTGTTTTCAATGGCTATTTCTTGGGCCCTTAAATTTTTTTTTCCGGTAATAGGAAACCATGCACCAGCTTTTACAGTTGCATCATTGGCCACTACAACACATTGAACACCAGAAACATAACCAATTTTTACTACAACACCACCCGAAGGACAACCACCATGTTCGGCATACATACCGTCGCCTGCAAAAGCACCTATTTCGATATTGTTGGCTTTTTCATCTAACAAATAATCGAGTCGTTCTCGTGCCGTCATTTTACCTTCGGCATGTAATTTTGCTATCCGTTTTTCGCCACCACCTAACTGAACTTTTGCAAATCGTTTTCTAAGTTCTGATACTAAAAGTTTGTTATGGTCTTCATTTATATTAAAATGTTCATTCATAATTGCTAATTTGATATTTTCTAATGGCTAAAGTACATTTTTTTTTCTAATAATTGAAATTATATTCGTTTAAATTTTGAAAAAAACAATATAATAATCAAAACACCAATCCTTACTTCTTTATTTTTTAACAAAAAATTATAATATAATATTTTTTTATAATTATAAAATATACTAAAAATTATACATTTTACATTTATTTTAATTTTTTTATAAAAAATATGTTTTTTTATTTGGAAATGTAAATTTTAATTACATAAATTTGCACCGTTAAAAAAAAATAATACTAACCTTTAATAAAGCGAAGAGATGTTTAATTATACTACTCCTACATTCAGTACCTTATCAACAGTTGTTGGTTTGTGTCATCTTCGTGGTTTTTCTTTTAGATAGCGTTTTAATTATATATAGAAAAAATCCCGAAGTAAAGTTTAAATTCGGGCTTTTTTGTTTATTCTAGACACTTCAAAATATTATCCCGAAACCTTGTACTAGCTCCATTTTTTTGGATTGTAGCTTATAATTGTTTAAAAATTACAATTATTACCTTATATCTTTTTTTATTTAAAATCATATCTTTTTTTAAATAATGAAAGTGTTATTCAGCTTTTTATGAAAAAAAATAAAAAGTTATATTTCAATTTTATTATACATAAAATCGAATTAATATCTTGACAATCAAGATAGTATATATAATCATGGGAAATAAAATATCTGGAAAAGACTTAATAAAATTAGGTTTTCCAAAAAATAATGCAATAAATATTGCCTTGGGGCAAATTAATAGATATAGAAAAAGAGAAAAAAAAGAACCTATTTTGAATGAGGCAAAAGAGGTTTTGTTGTCGCCAGAAAAGTTTAAAAATCATGGTACTTGGGGTAAAGTTGCCGAAGGATTGGTTAATCCTGTATCAATAAGAATGCACCAGTTGCATAATACACGAGCACCTTTTACCATTTTTGGAGAAAATGACATCGATGCTCAAGCAAAGTTTCAATTGTATGACGCATTAAAATTGCCCATATCGGTTGCAGGAGCGCTTATGCCCGATGCACATTCGGGTTATGGATTGCCAATAGGTGGTGTTTTAGCAACTAATAATGCCGTAATTCCTTATGGCGTTGGGGTTGATATTGGATGTCGGATGAGTTTGTCTGTTTATGATTTGCCAGCTTCTTTTCTGAAAGGCAAAGACCATCAACTGCAAGCCATTTTGAAGAATCATACCAAATTTGGCATGACCGAAGTGCATCAAAATAAAGCTGATCATGCCATTTTTAGCCATCACGGATTTCAAGATGTGCCGTTGCTGAAAAGTTTATTGACTAAAGCATACAAACAACTTGGTACTTCTGGTTGTGGAATTTGGCATTGTAGATTTACAAAATCCGCTTTCAGAATGGCATTTAGCCCCTGGCAGTTATTTGGCGGTTTTATCGCACAGTGGTTCGAGAGGACTTGGAGCCAATATTGCCAAACATTATACCTATTTAGCTACAAAACAATGTCCGTTACCCAAGCATGTTCAACATTTAGCATGGTTGGATTTGAACACACACGATGGACAAGAATACTGGTTGGCAATGAATTTGGCTGGCGATTATGCAAAAGCCTGCCATGACGATATTCATAGACGCATAGCTAAAGCATTGGGCAGAAGAATTGCATTGACCATAGAAAACCACCACAATTTTGCTTGGAAAGAAACTGTTAATAATCAAGAGTGTATTGTGCACAGAAAAGGGGCAACACCGGCGAGTTTGGGCGAGCTTGGCATTATTCCTGGTTCCATGACAGCACCAGGGTTTATTGTAAGAGGTAAAGGCAATTTGGAAAGTTTACAGTCGGCTTCACATGGTGCCGGAAGGCTTTATTCGAGGTCCAAATGCAAGTCTATTTTTACTCAAAGTGCAATTAAAAAAGAGTTGCAAAAATTTGATGTACAGCTCATTGGAGGAAATATAGACGAAGCTCCAATGGCATACAAAAACATACAGCAAGTGATGAAAAACCAAGAGGAATTAGTTGAAATCATAGGAACGTTTACGCCAAAAATTGTAAGAATGGATGAATAGTTTAAAAAAAAAAGATAATGGAAAAAATAATACAAATTACCTCGGGAAGAGGGCCAGCCGAATGTGAGTGGGTGGTTGCACAAGTACTCAAAAAAATGCTAGAAGAAGCAGCAATTTATGGTATAAAACACAATATGCTATACAGAGAACCTGGAGCAGAAAATGGTACTGTGGCCACGGCATTGATCAAATTAGAAGGACCAGAAGCAACTCGTTTTGTTGCTTCTTGGCTCGGCACAATTCTATGGATAGGAAAAAGTGCTTATAGAAAATTTCATAAAAGAAATAATTGGTATGTCGGAATTTTTGAAGTTCAAAGCAATCCAGAAGACCATTTTCAGGAATCGGATATTCGATACCAAGCCATTCGCAGTTCGGGTGCTGGAGGGCAGCACGTAAATAAAGTAAGTTCGGCCATTAGAGCTACGCATATTCCAACAGGCTTATCTGTTTTGGCTATGGATTCTCGATCGCAACATCAAAATAAAAAGTGGGCTACGAGTAGATTGCTTGAAAAATTAGCCGAAAAAGCTGATCAAAAAATCAAACAACAAATGCAACATACTTGGCTCAATCAAACACAAATTGAAAGAGGCAACCCTATTCGTACATTTGAAGGAAGTGATTTTAAACACAATAAAAAGGTTAAAAGTTTCAAGCCCGAAAGGCAAAAAGCTAAGCTAGAATTAAAAAAATATTGATATGAAATGTAACTGTTAGTTTACAATTATATAATCTATCATTATAAAAAATATAAAAATGAAAAATGTAGATAAATATTTATTTCAAGCCATGGACAACTACCCATATTGGCTTGAAGGCACCATAGAATCGTTAGATTATGCCTTGTCTTATGACGAAAATAGCACTATGGCCTTGTGTTTAGCAGGAAGGATTCAAGCTGAACAATTATTGAACTATGAACAAGCAAAATGTTATTTTCAAAAAGCATTGTCAATAAATATTCATGCTTTAGAAGTCTATCCACATTTTATCCAAACATTACTTTGGAATGATGATTTGGACGAGGCAAAAAAATTAATTGCATTTGCTTTGACAGTAAAAGGAGTTTCTAAAATAGACATTTTGCTAAAAAAAATACAATTATTAGAACTACAATTCAAGATCAAAAAAGCACTAAAAATCATTTTAGAAATAAAAAGGCTCACAACTAATAATGATTATCAATCGACTATTGAAGAGACAGAAAAAAGATTGAAAGATAAATTAAAGTCTATTAAAAAGAGCAATTAATTTTTTTATTTTTGTTTGTTTTTTTAAATTTTAAAAACAAATTAGCTAATTTTGCTTTCAAATTGAAATCTAATGAAAACAAATGCCTTGCAAATTGAAATTGACGGAATAGACAAAGAAATTTTGCGTGAACTGATGGAAGATGCTCGAAAACCAATTTTGCAAATTGCAAATAAAATAGGCATTTCTGGAGCTGCTATTCATCAAAGATTACGAAAATTAGAACAATCTAATGTTATTGCGGGTTCAAAACTTTTAATAAATCCCAAAGTTTTAGGTTACAATACAATGGCTTTTATTGGTGTATATTTGGATAAAGCATCTCGTAATGCCGATACTATAAAAGAGTTGAAAAATATTCCAGAAGTGTTAGAATGTCATTATACTACTGGAAACTGGTCTGTTTTAGTGAAAATTATTTGTAATGATAATGAACATTTAATGCGGTTATTAAACACAAAAATTCAAGCAATTGATGGTGTATCTCGAACAGAAACTTTTATTTCGCTAGACCAACAAATTAACCGTCAAATTCAATTATAATTTTATAAAATATGAAAGCTATTATCAACAATATTCATCAAATAGATCTAAATAAACCTATTGATATTTCGATACCTTTATCAAATACTGATGATAATCCTATTGCGTGGTACCTTTCAAAACCAACTATACAACCCGTTCAAATGGACAATTGGACGGGTAGTGTAGCTGCTGGTAGCAGTACTAACTTTAACAATATTTCTTTTAATCCTCATGCACACGGTACACATACTGAATGTATTGGTCATCTTACAAATGAATTTTATAGTGTCAATAAAACGCTTGATTGTTTTTTTTTCTTGGCAAAATTAATTACAGTAATGCCAGAAAAAATAAATGATGATTATCAAATAGGACTTAGTCAAATAGAACCGTTATTACATGATAATGCTGTTTGTAAAGCGTTAATTATAAGGACATTACCGAACAAACCCGCTAAAAAAAGCAGGAAATATTCCAATACGAATCCACCATATATTACAAAAGAAGCTGCATTATTTATAAAAAAACAAGGTGTTAAGCATTTGTTAGTTGATTTACCAAGCCTTGACAAGGAAAAAGACGATGGACAACTAGAAGCACACAAAGCTTTTTGGAACATCAAAACTGTAAATCCTATCAATCAAGATGCACGTTTTGAGGCCACTATAACGGAAATGATTTTTGCAAAGAATGATATTGAAGATGGCTTTTATTATTTGAATTTACAAATTGCTCCTTTTGAAAACGATGCAACTCCATCAAAACCTATATTATATAAAATAGAAAATTTTTTATAAGATGAATATTCAAGATTTATATGACTTTTGCGAGGCTAAAAAAGGAGTAACACAGCATTTTCCATTTGATCAAGACACACTTGTTTTTAAAGTTGGGGGCAAAATATTTTGTTTAACGTCATTAGATTCATGGGAAAAAGCAACACCATCTATCAATCTAAAATGCGATCCAGAAAAAGCCATGGAGCTTCGAGCCAATCATCAAGGTATCAAACCAGGTTACCACATGAATAAAAAACATTGGAATACCGTAATGGTAAATCAAGAGGTTTCAAACCAACTTTTGATTACACTAATCGATCATTCCTATCAGTTGGTTTTTGATAGTTTGCCACAAAAAATAAAAAAGGAGCTATAAGTTGTTGCCTAAATATATTTGGTATAAAATGAATAGTAAAAAAAAGCCTCAAACATTTTTGAGGCTTTATATTTGAAATGTGATAAAAATTAAAATTTGTAAGCAGCATTTATTGAAAATACTCTGTGTTTGTTAGAATCTGAACCAGTTTGTTTGTTTTTTTCAATTTCTGATAATCCCAAGCCATAACGTACTCCAATAGCAATATTTTCTGTTACATCATAGCCAGCACCAATATTTAATGTAAAATCAACTCCTTTTGTAGAACTTTTAACATCTGTAGTTGTGTTATTTACAGTTTGTTTTGATGTAAGTAAAATACCTAATTGTGGTCCTGCCTCTAGGCTAAATTTGTCTGCTACAAAATATCTTGCCATAACTGGAATAGTAAGATAATCTGTTTTTAATTTTGAATTGTAGGATACAGTCGAAAAACCAGGTATTGAATAACTATAAGTATAGGAAACCCCTTGCATGGAAAACAATAATTCTGGTTGTACATAAAATTTATCTGCAACATTTAAGGTTAAAAAACCACCAAAATTAGCACCTGCTATGGCTTTCCCATCGAAATCACCTGTTATTGATGCTATATTTAAACCTGCTTTTACACCATAAGCCAGACTTTCGTTTGAACTTGATTTTTTACTTTGTGCATTGGCAATATTCATTACTGCTAATCCTACTAACGATAAAATTATTTTTTTCATTTGTTTGTAATTGTTTAAATTATTGGGAACAAATTTATAAAAAATATAATACATTACATTTTTTATATGATAGATAATTACATTCTATTTATTATTATACTAAATAGATCTTAATAATATTTGTAAATCAAGTAGTTACATTTATTATATTAAAAAATGTTTTAAATTTATTTTTAAATAAACGGTACTTTTACAGTTGTTTTTGGTTAAAAACCCTTAAATCATATTTTCATCTGCAATTTTCAAGGCTTCGGAGATGATTGCTAAACCTTCATCAATTTCGGCCTCGGTGATAATTAATGGTGGCGCAATAAAAATGTATCCCCAACGCACAAAGGTATAAAGGCCAAGTTCTCTCAATTTGGCACCCACTTTGTTCATCACTTCCATTTCAGTTGCGTTGGCATTAAACGGTGCCATTAGTTCATAAGGTGCGTGACTTTTTACCACTTCCAAACAACCCAAAAGTCCCTTGTTTCTGAATTTGCCAATAGAAGGGTGTTGTGCTCTCATTTCGTCAATGCGGCGTTCCATATAGGCACCCATTGTAACGGCATTTTCAATTAAATGATCGGTTTCATAAATGTTTACGTTTGCCAAAGCAGCTGCCAAAGCCACCGGATGCGAGTTGTAAGTCAATCCCAACCAAAGCGGATTGGTTTCGTATTGGGCTGCAATTTTATCTGAAACCATCAAACAACCCAAAGGTAAATAAGAGGAAGTCAGCCCTTTTGCCATACAAATCATGTCGGGAATGATGTCGTGGTGCTGAAAACCAAACCATTTTCCGGTGCGTCCAAATCCGCTCATTACTTCATCGGCAATGAATAAAATTCCGTGTTTTTCACACATTTCTTTGATGCCTTTCAAATAGCCTTTTGGATAATGCAAACAGCCTGATGAACCGCTTTCGCCTTCAAAAACAAAGGCTGCAATGGTATGTGGGCCTTCATAACGAATGATTCTTTCCACGGCATCCAAGCTCCATTTGAGTTTGGTAGCCTCGTCTTGATCGCTCAAACCATAGAAATCATAAGGGTCGTCAAGGTGAAAAATATTGGTGGCTTGTTGGGCATCGGCAAATATTTTTCGAGGGTCGCCCCCCAAAGTCATACTCGCCGAAGAATTTCCGTGAAACCCTCTGTAACGGCCAAATATTTTGTGTCGCCCTGTATAAAGTCGGGCTAATTTGATGGCATTTTCAATAGAAGAAGCCCCGCAAAGTGTAAAAAAAGCTTTGTTCAAATCGCCAGGGCAAATTTCAGCTAGTTTTTTGGCTAGTTTGGCTCTGATTTCGGTTGTGCAGGAAGGGGTAACATAACTCACTTTTTGCATTTGTTCTACCACCGCATCGGTAATTCGTTGGTCGCCATGACCAATGTTTACCGACATCAATCCACTCGAAAAGTCGATGATTTTTTTGCCGCCTACTTCATATAAATACACTCCTTCGGCTCTCTCTACAGCTATCGGATTTACAGGTTTTTGGGCCACCCAAGTAAATAAACTATATTGTTTACTGTCGTCAATAATTTGTTGTTTGTCTAACATTTTTTTGTAAAATGGTGTTGTGTAGTTAAAAAAAATAAATTCAATAAATAGGTTAAATAAATCAAATATAATTATTAAAACTGAAGTTTAAATAAATTTTTCACATCAATTAATAAAAAACATTGAATATTTATAAACCACAAAATTACTATTTTTTTAATTTAAAACGCAACACATTTTATTTTTTTTAAATTATACCAAATATATTTATAATA
>NZ_MUGT01000120.1 GCF_002217205.1 Flavobacterium branchiophilum NBRC 15030 = ATCC 35035
CAAGGATATGCTAGATGTTGAGAGAAGTTTTATTTGTTCATTTCGAGTCTCAATTCCTGTATTTTATCAATTGTTAAACTTGTCAATTTAGAAATTAATTCATTCGATAATCCTTCAATAATCCCGTTTTTTGCAATTTCAACTTTCTCTTTTTCTCTTACTTTGAACTCTGCTTCGGTTTGTAAAGAAAACAGTTCACTTGCTTTTAAATGCAAGCTGTCCAAATAGCGGTTATACCCATATTGGTCTTCTTTTTCAAGTCGCATAATGTCCAAAACTTCATTGGCTTCTTTTAACCCTTTCGCTTTGAAACTGTCTTTTACTTCGTTGTTTTTCAAGAAATAAACCCATTCGTCCAAAGTGTCTTTTGCAACATCATTGAATTGATTTACTTTGAGCAAATAATATTCAGGAAAAATATTGGCAACTTCTTGTTTTGCAAATGTTTTCTTTTGTTTTTCAGATAATCCCAAAATATCGTTTTGATGTAATCCTTTGAATTCCGTTTTACCACGATAAATAT
>NZ_MUGT01000121.1 GCF_002217205.1 Flavobacterium branchiophilum NBRC 15030 = ATCC 35035
ATTGATGTATATTTGGTATTAAATATATTTGGTATAAAAAAAGCCTTTGAAACAACTTCAAAGGCTTTTTTTTATGAATGAATAAAAAAAACCATCATTAAAAAAATGATGGTTCTTATACACCGAGCCGATAGAGGGACTCGAACCCACGACCTGCTGATTACAAATCAGCTGCTCTAGCCAACTGAGCTACACCGGCGTTGTTGTTTTACGAGTGCAAATATAAGACTGTTTTTTATTTTTCCAAAACATTTTTGCACTTTTTTTTCAAAAAAAACAATTACAAATCGTTGATTTTGCTAATGATTTGATTTGCAACTTGTTCCAATTCTACATTGATTTGTTTGAAATGGGCTTTCTTATTTTCAACATTTTTTGCATTAACTTTTGTAATTAATTGATCAAATGCTGCAATAGCTTCATCAATCAAAGCATTGGTAGTTTCGGTTGGTTTTCCTGTAGAAGTGATTTCGTATAAATAAACTGCTTCAATAATATCTCCTAATACGTAATTGATGTCTTTCTTTAAATTTTTTACGTTTGCCATTTTTATATTTGTTTTTTGTTAATTTCGGTGCAAAAATACGGATAAACTTTTGATTTATAACTATTAAACATAAATTTCTAATAAGGTTGCTTGTCCTTCGATTATAAAATCTTCAAAAAGGGCAGGTATAAGTATGGTATCGCCCATTTTGTAGTGGTCTTTTTGATGGGTACTTTGTATCCAAAAATGGCCAAACACACACATATACACCCTAAAAGTGGTGGGTTTTTGTGGCATTTGCAATCGACCATTTAATTCAATAACATTTGTTGTAAAATAAGGGCAATGCACAGCTAAATTAGGTGTGTTTGCTGTTTTTGAATAATATTTTTGAGTGTCTATTTTATTATAATTAATGGCTTCTAAGGCTAAGGCAGTATGCAACTCTCTTTTTGTGCCATCAGCTTCTAATCTGTCAAAATCGTATATTCTGTATGTAATGTCTGATGTTTGTTGAATTTCAGCTATCAAAATTCCTGCACCAATTGCATGTACAGTACCAGCTTCTAAAAAATAAATATCGCCTTGCTTTACTTGATGGGTATTGAGTAGGGCTTCTAAATGATGGTTGTTTAATTGTTCTAAAAAGGATTCGGGGGTTATGGTTTCTTTAAAACCAGCCACTATTTGTGCGTTTTCCTCGGCTTGCACTACATACCACATTTCGGTTTTTCCATAACAATGGTGTCGTTTTTGTGCCAAATCATCGTTTGGGTGTACTTGGATAGACAATTTTTTTTGTGCATCTAAAAATTTAAACAACAATGGAAAACGAACTCCAAATTGTGCTACTACTTGTGTTCCTAAAATTTCATTAGGGTATTGAGCAATTACTTCGTTGAGGTTTTGATTTTGAAAAAAACCATTAGAAATGACACTTACACTTTCTGCAACAGTCGAAATTTCCCAACTTTCACCAACTTGATCGGTAGAAATGGGTTTGTTTAAAATCGTTTTTAATTGCTGTCCTCCCCAAATTCGTTCTTTGAAAATGGGATAAAAGGTAAACGGATATAAATTCATGTGGCAAAGATAACAAAACTTTATGGGAAGTAATATTGAATTAACATTTAGAAATTCAAAAAAAATTTAAACTTCGTTTTGCAATAGGGCTAATGATTGTTCCACATGTTTGGAAGCCATCATGTGGTCTATAACCGCTACAATGAGGCCTTGCTTGTTTACGATATAAGTAGTTCTGCCTGGTATAAAAAACAAATCGTTGGCTACACCAAACAAGTTTCGGAGTTCTTGTTTGGTGTCAGACAATAAAATAAAAGGCAATTGGTATTTGTTTTTGAAATTTGCATGCGATTCGATAGAGTCCGAACTGATACCAATCACTTCTGCACCTAGCAATTTAAAATCTACATATTGATCTCTAAGTCCACAAGCTTGTGCCGTGCATCCTGGGGTGTAATCTTTGGGATAAAAATAAATAACTACTGGCTTTTTTCCAATAATTTCTTGGCTGTCAAACACGCTTCCGTCTATGTTTTGAGACAAAAAATGTGGTACGCTATCTCCTTTTTTTAATGCCATTTTATGTTCCTTTATAAGTTACAAAATTGCGATTGGTTTCATATAATTGTATTTCCAACAAATGTGCTGGGTCTATATAAGGGCGTAATTTATTCCAAATCACAACGGCAATATGCTCTGCGGTGGGATTTAAATGTTCAAATTCGGGCACATCCAAATTCAAGTTTCGATGATCAAAAGCTTCTTCTATATGAATTTTAATTAAATCGGCCAATATTTTGACATCAATTACAAAACCCGTTTCTGGATTTACAGCTCCCGTTACCGACACAATGAGTTCGTAATTGTGTCCGTGAAAATGAGGATTATTGCATTTGCCAAATACAGCATCATTTTGTTGCATCGACCAGTCTTTGCGATACAATCTGTGGGCAGCATTAAAATGGGCCTTTCTCGATACAGTTACAATCATAAGGTATGGGCTTCTAAATAATGATCAAATTTGTCAAAAATAATTTTAAACCAAACGGTGTAATCCTCTGGATGCAAAGCCATATCGTGTTTGATAGCATGGATGCTCATCCACTTCCACGATGCCACTTCGTCTGGGTTTATGTTGGGGGTTTGTTGGTATGTACCAATCAAAACATGGTCTAGTTCGTGTTCTGTAAGGCCATTATCAAAAGGTGCTTTGTATATAAAATGAAACAACTCTTTCAAATCGGTTTCAATACCCATTTCTTCAAACAAGCGTCTTTTGCCTGCTTGAATGTTGGTTTCGTTTTCTCGCTGATGACTACAACAGGTGTTGGTCCATAACAAGGGCGAATGGTATTTGTGTGCTGCCCTTTGTTGCAGCATGATCTCCTTTTGATTATTCAATATAAAAACCGAAAAAGCCCTATGCAAAACACCTTTTTCGTGTGCCTCTAGCTTGTTCATTAATCCAATTGGTTCATCATTTTCTGAAACCAAAATTACTTGTTCTTCCTTCATAATGTATTTTAAACGTTTCAAAATTACAAAAAAAATATGAGTTACCATTATTTTTTCTGATATCAACAAGCGTTAAACTTTCCTTAAAACGCTTATTTTGTTAGATAGCTAACATTTTTATCTCATACAATTCGTTATCTTTGGCTTTATTAAAAATGGTTTAAAAATTATGAAAATCTATCTTAATGGTTTGAAGTACATCGTTTTAGCGTGTTTTTTTTGCTTACAAGCCTGTGGTCAAAAACAAAATAATAGTTATTCTAATCCCCAATCTATGAAAAACAAAATTCAAAAACCCGAAAACCCTATTTATTCAAACACCGACACCCAAAAAGTTGAACTCACAGATGCAGAATGGCAAAAAATATTGTCGCCCGATTTGTATGCTGTTGCTCGAAAAGCAGATACCGAAAGGGCTTTTACGGGTAGTATGTGGAGCTCCGAAACCAAAGGTACCTATTATTGTGCTGCTTGTGGGCACCCATTATTCAAATCGGATCAAAAATTTACGAGCTCGTGTGGCTGGCCTAGTTTTTTTGAACAAGAAAACCCCAATAGTATTATTTTTAAACCAGATAATTCTTATGGGATGCAACGGATAGAAGCTTTGTGTGGTAGGTGTGATAGCCATCTGGGGCATCTTTTTGACGATGGTCCAAAACCAACTGGCAAACGGTATTGCATGAATGCCATTTCGTTGGATTTTGTTCCAGACGAAGCACAAAACCATCAAACTATTGTTTTGGGTGGTGGTTGTTATTGGTGTGTAGAGGCTGTTTATCAACGATTGAAAGGGGTAGAAAAAGTAGAATCGGGATTTGCTGGGGGACATGTCGAAAATCCTTCTTATGAAGCGGTGTGTACTGGTACTACTGGCGCTGCTGAAGTGGTAGCAATTACTTTTAACCCTGCCGAGACCAACCTCAACGACATTTTTAAAGTCTTTTTTACGGTACACGACCCAACGACACTAAACCGCCAAGGTGCCGATGTGGGCACTCAATACCGATCGGTTATTTTTTATAAAAATGATACTGAAAAAAATACCGCAATGGAATTGATTAACAAATTGAATGCGGCCCATGTTTTTGACAACGAAATTGTTACCACCCTCGAGCCTTTTAAACAATTTTATAAAGCCAAAAAAGAACATCAAAATTATTATAACAACAATCAAATGCAGCCATATTGTAGTATGGTGATTCAACCTAAAATAGAAAAATTTGAAAAAATATTTAAAGATCAATTAAAAAAATAAAATTTTGAATACATGTAAAAAAAGCTGTCTATAATATACCGACAGCTTTTTTTTGATACCTATTGGGTGGCTCAATTCCAAATAGAAAACCCATTAGCATTCCTATATTTTGGGCGTTACCACAAGGGGAGGGCTATCGGTTTCAAACAACTTTCATTGAACTCCAAAAGAAATGAAATATTGTGAAATAATCTTTTTTTGGCAGCAAAAGCCTCAAAAAAGGATTTCCACTACTATCCCTAACGCAAACTGCAGTAAATAGTAGCATTCAGCCACTCATTGCTCGGCTTGCAGCCGCAACGAAAGGCTAGCTGTTGGGCGATCTTTTTTTTTAATCGTTAATTCGATTTTTAACATCCATTCTTTCGTGTAAAATTCTTATAACTTCCATTTCCATGCTTTCAATTCGTTTATAAAATATTAAATGCGATTTCACTTTTGAATATCGATATTCTTTTCTTATGCTACCAAAATCTTTAGTTGTTTCAAAATTTTCCGCAACAAATTCTATTTCATCCATTATCTGATTGTAATATCGATTCGCTAGTTCAACAGACCAATTTTCTGCTGTATAAATCCAAATCGTATTCAAATCGTCAAGTGCTTTTTCACTTATGATATATTCCGCCATTACTTTTGGAAATATTCGTTTAATCGTTTTAGATTTTCGGCACGATTAAAGTTACGAATTTTTTCACTTTTTTCCCCAAGTTCTAATTCTGCAATTAGAGATTTAGTTTGAATTTCTTCCTGTTCAAAATGTCTCAAAGCAGTTCTAATAACCTCACTTACAGAATTATATTTTCCTGTTGCAATTTGTCTATTTATAAAATTTTCGTAATATTCTCCAATTAAAATTGATGTATTTCGTGCCATAATTTTATATTTTTTACAAATATACCAATTTATGGTATTTTGAAATAAATTTCTAAAATTTTTTTGGTTTGCTGTCGTTCGAAAGTTTTACACAACGTTTTGGGTATTGCCGAAGGCGGGGTTTTTAGCACTAAAGTTCATAAATATTCCTAATGTTAAAATTAGTATAAAAGTTTCTAAATATGTACTTCAGCCTCGCATTTGGCAATACCTTGTTGGCAGAAGGTTTAATTGCCCTTTTCGTTTCGCTATTCTTGTATTTTCTCAATTTTTAAACCTGTTAAATCAGCAATTATTTCGTTACTATATCCTTTAGTAATTCCATTTTTTGCAATCTCTATTTTTTCTTCTTCTCTTACTTTAAACTCCGCCTCAGTTTGCAAAGAGAAAACTTCACTTGCTTTTAAATGCAAACTATCTAAATAACGATTATAACCATATTGGTCATCTTTTGGAAGTCGCATGATGTCTAAGATTTCGTTGGCTTCTTTCAAACCTTTAGCTTTGAAGTTGTCTTTTACTTCGCTATTTTTCAAGAAATAAACCCATTCGTCAAGCGTGTCTTTTGCAATGTCGTTGAATTGGTTTACTTTTAATAAATAATATTCAGGAAAAATATCCGCAACTTCTTGTTTTAAAAAAGTTTGTTTTTGTTTTTCAGATAATCCCAAAACATCGTTTTGATGCAAACCTTTAAAGTCAGTTTTGCCTCTATAAATATAATCTTGTCCTTGTCCGAGATCAAAATAAACGATATTTATTGAAATGACTTTCTTAATTTCTGAATATTTTTGTCCGAGTTTTAAGTTTTCTGAAATTGATTTAGAAACGCCATAAGCCATTCTGTGACCCGAGCGATAGCGAACTGGCGAAGCAAAATAATCAATTTCATAAGTCGATTGTAATTCAATGATAATCAATTCATTTTTAGAGTTATGCGTCAAAATATCTACACGATTAAACTTGTCATCTTCGGTTTCTTGATTGCCTTCGCTTTCTAAAATTTTTTCGATTTTGATGTTATCAAACAACAACTCACTCAAGAAACCTTCCAATACCACAAAGTTGGCTTTGTTTAGCTCCGCTGAATTATCATTTCTCAAAAGCCTTTTTATTGCCTAATCAAACCTAATTAATTTCTTACTCATCGCTTAAAATATTTGTGCAAAAATACGAAATATTTGTTTTTGATTAATATTTGATGTTACAATTTTAGAAAATATTTTTTTTAAGAAATAGAATTACGTTAAACCGCTTGAAGAAACGAGGATACGTTTCATTAACAGAACTTTACATCCAACTCAACCCATCTCTTTGCGAACCGCCGAGTACGTGACCCGTATGCTCGGTGGTGTACTCAAAGTTTTATTTGTTTTTTTAGGATTTCGTGAATGTTAACATTTGAGAGGCTCTCCCTGCTAGTTTCTGGCAGGGCAGTCTACTCGATTATGCCCAGTGCTTTTTTTCGCTGTATTTTTCTGTTAATATTTGGTCTATTTTATTAATTATTTCATCTCCGTTTTTATTGTCAAGAATTAAACTTTTGTATTCCTTATACAGTTTTAAAATCTCATTTGATGTCTGTTTGTCAAGTAATCCTAAATCAAGCATCATTCCTTTATTAAGGTCGTTAGGTTCAAATTTTTGAAGTCCATTACCATATTGTCGACTGTTGTCTTCAAAAATTTGTTTAGCAGTATCTGTTAATAGATAAGCAAAAAGTAAATCAATATCAATTTCAGAAAACAAACTTGTTTGTTTTGGATAAATGCAATGGTATGAAGTTAAGTTAGAAATATTAGCTTCATTTCTAATAAACCGCAAACCTGACCTATTAAAAACAGAAACCCAAATTGGTGCAGGTTTTCTATTTTCTAATGAATACCAAGGCGTTCTACTTGCGGTAAGAAAACGTTTGTTTATTTCTTCGCTTTCACCTCTTTGGATATATAAACTTATATTTTTATCAGTTGAATTTTGAGCGTTAAAAAGAAAAACAGATTTGTCACTTTTCTTTAATTCTTCAAAATCTTGTTTAGTGAAAAATGATGTTTTAGCATCTTTTGCACTACAAATACAAGGTAATAAATATTGTTCGTCAATATTAAATTCTTTGGCTTTTGAAAAATTGAAAGTAAAATATTCATTAGAACCTGTTGCAATACCACGAACTACTTTTGCATAAGTCGAAAATGGCACAAGATTTTTAAACTTAATGCTATTTTGCTTTTGATAGTAAGCTTTCCATTTAATATCTGGATTTAATTCAGTAAAACTATATGTCTGTTCTGTTTCTGAAAAGTTCGGATATTTACTTATTATTTCATCTATCTTACTTAAATCTTGCAATGACTGGATATTACTAAACTGAACTTTATCTGTTAAATCGTCATTTGCACAAAGTATAATTGATGCAGTTGTTAAAGCGTCATCAAATACGTTTTCTTCAAAGTCAATTACAATAATATGTCTTAATGTTTTACTTTTTATTAAATAAGTTTTTACTAATTTTCCATAATCCGAATTTAAAAATTCGGAAGGAATTATATAAGCACAACGTCCATTTTTACTTAATTGATGAATTGATTTTAATAAAAATAGTGTGTAAAGATTTGTAAAGCCATTCAACTTACATTTAAGATTAGTTTCAATTTCTTTTAAAATATTTTTATTGTCGTAATCGTGAAATTTAAAATATGGCGGATTACAAATAATCCCATCATATTTGTTTTTCCAATCATTATACATATAATCTTGCAAATGAAGATTTACATTATCAAAATCATCAAAATATTCTTTTGCGTTTCCAAAAATAGTTTCATCAACTTCAAACCCTTTTATATTGATTTCTTTATTTTGATTTAAAATTGCTCTTGAAAAAACACCAAGACCGAAAGCTGGTTCAAGAATTGTTTTTAAGTTTTCGTTTCCTAAAACCCATTGTGCCATTGCGTCAGCAATGGGGAACGGTGTAAAAAATTGTGCAAATTTTTTACGATGTTCTAATGAAATTGATTTTGAATACTCAATTTCAATGGAATTATTGACAATATGTTCCGTTGTTTCTATCATTAAAACTCAGTTTCTTCTATTCCTAAAATAGTTCGTAAATTGTCTAAATCAAGATATGCAGTTCCTCCATTAAATTTAACATGAAATAGAAGTCTCCCTCTTCCCAATTTCCTCATTACACTATTATGTTCTGGCATATCTACTTTGAATCCTATTTCTTTACCTTCTTTATAATCAATTTTGACAGTCCATTTATTTTGATTTTTACTATCTTCATCACCAATAAAGTATTTATTTTCTTCAAGTTCTGGTGTAGAAATTAATTCTAATATTTTATGAAATGAAATCCCATAGACTTTATCAAAAAATACTTGAAAATAATAATGAGGTACATTAAAAGTTTCAATCCATTTGTAAACCACTTTTAAGTCTTCAACCTTTGGAGTAATACTTAAAAAATCACGCTTTTTAAATTCTTTTAAAGCACCATTTAACTCTTTAATCAAATCACTTGCTTCCTTTAATCTTTCGGAACCTCTCCATCCTGGTGCATTTTTTGTTTCTATTACACCTATTGTTTCAATAGTAATAGCATTTAAAGTTTCTATCCAACCTGTTTTTTGATGTAATAAGTCATAATATTTATCTAATAAAACAGTTTTTATATTTAATATTTTATCTATTATTTCATTTTTGCGTTGTTGCATAAATTGATTATATTCTTCAACTAAAAATGCACTTGACCTAACTTCAATTCCTGCTGTAGCAAGAGGAACTATTTGATTTAAAATCTCTGATGAAAAATTACTAATATTTGTTCCCCAATCATCTTGATAAACTTCTTTTGAGAATAAAAGAATATCTGGTCTTTTTCCAATTGTTTCTAATTCATCTTGATATTGTTCATAAAAATCTTCAAAACCAACTTCACCTGCTACAATATTTTCTGATTTTCCATATTGTACGGCTTTAAAGTTATCAGACTCAAAGTTAATAGCCATTAATATCAAGTTTTCAGCCCAATCTCCTTGTTCACGGTTTGTTAAAAATTCCGAAAAGGCTTGTGTTGGTGGCTTACCCCTTTTTCTTTCAATTTCCCAATCAATAATTGTTGTTGGAACAGTTTGTATTAATTCTCTAATTCTGTCGTAGTAATTCATCTTCTTTAATTATGAAATTTTATTCTACAAAGTTAAACTTTTTTAATCGATTTTTTGTAGTGATTAGTTATTCCAACGGTCGTCATAGCATTGGGCATAACTAGTAGATATACGAAAGTTATTGCGTTTTTAACATTCTATATCCACTTCGCAAAAGTACAAACAAAAAAAATACTATGCAACTTTTTTATAAAAAAGCCACATGAATAAATATTATCGTAAAACAAACGTATCATTACAACTTAATTTTTTTCAAAATTGTGCCAGCAGTTTGTTGCTGTATGTTCAGGGTTACTCTTGTGGAGTCTAACTGAAGGTCGCCCTTGGGCTATGGATGAAAGGTCGTTACATTTTTTGTAGGTCATCTTGTTTTTGAAAAAAAAGCTGCTTGAATAGGGTTTGTTAAAAATGGTTTGCTAACTTTAATTCATTTTAAATGTAAAATTTGCTTTTGCTTATATCACTCGTATATCCACTACAAACATAAAACTATTTTTTTATTTCTGAAAATAGTTTTATGTTTTTTTGTTCCAATACCATGAGGGAAGTTAGGGGTAAGAGGTTAGAAATTAGAAGCAAGAAGTTAGAAACAAAAAATTAGAAGTGGGAGAACGAAAAGCAAGAAGTTTAAAAAAAAAATCGTGAGTGGAGACTGTCCATTGGGGGTTGCCCGCATGAGGGATNNTATGCAACGATTTTTTTTTAATTTTTTCTTAAAAAACAACTTCGCATTTTTGGGCTATTTTATACGGATATTTAGGTGTTTTGACTCAAATATACAAAATATTTGTAAAACAAAGGGATGGTTTCAATTCCTTTTAAATAATTGAAAATACCAAAATGCTCGTTTGGCGAATGTATGGCATCAGAATCGAGCCCAAATCCCATGAGAATGGTTTTGCTTTTTAGTTCTTTTTCAAATAATGCTACAATTGGAATGCTGCCTCCCGACCTCACGGGTATGGCAGGCACCCCAAAGGTTTCGGTATATGCCTTGTTGGCTGCTTGATAGCCTATGCTGTCAATTGGGGTTACGTAGCCTTGCCCCCCGTGGTGTGGGGTAACTTTTACATGTACTGCGGCTGGTGCTAGGCTTTCAAAATGTTTGCTAAACATTTCTGTTATAGTTTCCCAATCCTGATGGGGTACTAATCGCATAGAAATTTTGGCAAAAGCCTTGCTTGGTATTACGGTTTTGGCTCCTTCGCCCGTATAGCCTCCCCAAATGCCATTAACGTCAAGAGTGGGTCTTATGGCATTTCGCTCGTTGGTTACATAGCCTTTTTCGCCATACACATCGGCAATGTCTAGGGCTTTTTTGTAGTTTTCTAATACAAAAGGAGCTTTGGCCATTTCGGCTCTTTCGGCTGCTGATAATTCTACAACTTTGTCATAAAATCCAGGGATGGTTACTTTTTGGTCTTCATCATGAAGCGAGGCTATCATTTTGGTTAATACATTGATAGGATTGGCCACGGCTCCTCCATAAAGTCCAGAATGTAAGTCTCTATTGGGGCCTGTAACTTCAACTTCTACATAACTAAGGCCTCTAAGTCCTGTGGTAATAGAGGGTTGTTCGTTGGAAATCATGCCTGTGTCGGAAATCAGGATAACATCGTTGGCCAATTTTTCTTGGTTTCGAGATACAAACCAGCTCAAACTTTTGGACCCAATTTCTTCTTCGCCCTCTATCATAAATTTGACGTTACAAGGCAAAGTTTGGGTTTGTATCATGAGTTCAAATGCTTTTACGTGCATATACATTTGGCCTTTATCATCGCAAGCACCTCTGGCAAAAATAGCACCTTGAGGGTGGAGGGTGGTTTTTTTGATAACGGGTTCAAATGGTGGCGACGTCCAAAGTTCCATAGGATCTGGAGGTTGTACATCGTAATGTCCATATACTAAAACGGTGGGTAAATTTTTATCGATGATTTTTTCGCCATAAACAATGGGGTAACCAGGAGTATCGCATAATTCAACAAAATCACAACCAGCGTTTTCGAGGCTTTTTTTTACGGCATCGGCAGTATGCAATACGTCGGTGGCATAAGCGGTATCGGCACTTACAGAGGGAATTTTGAGCAATTCGATCAGTTCGTCAATAAAACGTTGTTGGTGTTTATCGACATAATTTTTGATATGATTCATGGGTTTAAATTTTTGAGATACCAAAAATATAAAAAAAAATATAAAATATAGTAATTTGTTTTGAAATTTAAAAGATATGATTATCTTTGCACCCACAATTGAGCGGATATGGTGAAATTGGTAGACATGCCAGACTTAGGATCTGGTGCCGCAAGGCGTGTAGGTTCGACTCCTATTATCCGCACAAAACAAAATGCAACTCACTTGTTTTTAGAGAGTTGCATTTTTTTATTTGTGAAAATATGTGATTTATCAAGCATGATCGATAGTGATGCTATAACCTAATTTCTAAAAAAAAGCGTTGTTTGTTGATTACTTTTTAAATAAAAATTAATTGATAGCTTTTTCGTATATTGTATGAACTGCGGATTGTTTTGTTTGATGTTAGGGTGTTGTGATTGCGTATTGGTTTGCTATAAATAGTAGTTATAAAGCTGCACCATTTTAGCTTTATTATTAATAAAAAATAAAGTAATTTTGTGATCCATTTTAAATGAAGTCATTTGGATTGGAAACGGGATTTTGCGATAGGGATAGCAACGGCATCCTTTTTGTTTTTTCTTTAAAAACAAAAAGATAGAGTGGATAGCCCGGCCCACAGGCTACCAGGATGAGGTGGTTTTGCAGGGAGTTGCTGCCTGTGGGAATCGCCCAAAACACTTAATAAATTATGACAGATTATAGAAAAAAAGTTGGTTTTTATACCTTAGGCTGTAAGTTGAATTTTTCGGAAACCTCTACTATTGCCCGAAATTTTCAGGACGAGGGTTTTGATAGGGTAGATTTTGAGCAATGGGCCGATATTTATGTGATTAATACCTGCTCTGTTACGGATAATGCCGACAAACAGTTTAAACAAGTGGTAAAAAAAGCTTTGAAACAAAACAACCAAGCTTTTGTGGTGGCCGTTGGCTGTTATGCCCAATTGAAACCAGAGGAATTGGCTGCCGTGGATGGTGTGGACTTGGTATTGGGGGCTACAGAAAAGTTTAAAATATTGGATTATATTCATAATTTGTCTAAAAATGATTATGGCGAAGTGCATAGTTGTGAGATTGCCGAGGCCGATTTTTATGTTGGCAGTTACTCCATAGGCGATAGGACTAGGGCTTTTTTGAAGGTTCAGGACGGCTGTGATTATAAATGTACGTATTGTACGATTCCTTTGGCCAGAGGCATTTCGAGAAGTGATGCGTTGGACAATGTGTTGAAAAATGCTTATGAAATTGCCCAACAAGGGATAAAGGAAATTGTGCTAACGGGAGTGAACATTGGCGATTATGGCAAAGGAGAGTTTGGCAATAAAAAGCATGAGCATACTTTTTTGGATTTGGTGAAAGCCTTAGATACGGTTGAGGGCATTGAGCGTTTGCGAATTTCGTCTATAGAACCCAATTTGTTGAAAAATGAAACGATTCAGTTTGTGGCGGCTAGCAAGGTTTTTGTACCTCATTTTCATATTCCGCTACAATCTGGCAGTGATGCGATTTTGAAATTGATGAAGCGTAGGTATTTGACCGCATTATATGTAGATAGGGTACAACAAATTAGGATTGAGATGCCCCATGCGTGTATTGGAGTTGATGTAATTGTTGGGTTTCCTGGCGAAACGGAGGCTCACTTTTTAGAAACGTACCATTTTTTGAATGATTTGGATATTTCGTATTTGCATGTGTTTACCTATTCGGAACGAGATGATACGGAAGCGGTTGATTATGAAGGAGTTGTGCCAGCCAATGTACGGGCCAAACGCAGTAAAATGTTGCGAAGTTTGTCTGTCAAAAAACGGAGGGCTTTTTATGAAAGTCAGCTAGGGAGTAGTCGGACGGTGTTATTTGAAGCCGATATAAAGGAGGGCTACATTTATGGATTTACAGAAAATTATATAAAAGTAAAAGCACCTTGGAACCCCGAATTGGTTAATACTTTACACAAAGTTGTATTGGAAAAAATAGACGACGACGGTAGTGTAAGAATCCAATTTGTAAACCAATAATTTTATTTTAAAATATTGATAATGAATAAAATACCTGTATATTTTATGCCAGGATTGGCCGCTAGTTCACAAATTTTTGAAAACATCAAATTGCCTTTGGATCAGTTTGATATGTATTATTTGGAATGGTTTTTGCCACTAGATAATGAACCGCTAGAGGCTTATGCGGGCAGAATGGCTCAAAACATTAAGCACGACAATGCCGTTTTAATTGGGGTTTCGTTTGGTGGTATTTTGGTACAGGAAATGGCTAAGTTGATTCGGGTACAAAAAGTTATCATCATTTCGAGTGTCAAGTCGAACGTGGAGTTTCCGCAGCGGATGAAAATGGCCAAAGCCACTCAATTGTATAAAATATTGCCCACTGGATGGTTGTCTGATATCGAAAAATTATCTAAATTTGCTTTTGGGAGCTTGGCCAAAAATCGTATCGCATTGTATAGAAAGTTTTTGACTTTGAACGATAAAAAATATTTGGATTGGGCCTTGGAACAAATTATTTGTTGGAAGCAACAAGTTGAAGATTCCTCCGTTGTACATATACATGGCGACAACGACAGTGTGTTTCCTGTAAAAAATATTCGAAATTATATTCCTGTCAAAGGAGGTACACATGTAATGATTGTAAACAAATTCAAATGGTTGAATGAACATTTGCCTGGTATTATTTTGAATGGTGTAACGAAGGATTCTATTTTATGATAAAAAATGATTAAGAAAAAAATATTAAACTAAAAAACAAAAAAGATGACAAGGAATAATCACTTATGCATGATGGTTTTGGTGGTATTAGTAAGCGGGATGTTGATTTTTGCAACATCGGATCAGGACAAAAAAGCAATTTTACGTGAAGGAACTACAGATTATTTTCCTACGCATGTTGATTTTGCGGGCGAAAAAACCCCGTTGCAAGTTGCCGATGTTTATGAACGTTTTGATAGAGAATTGATTGTAAATGTGAATTTGCAAGGATCTACAAATTTGATTTTAAAGCGAGCAAACAGGGCTTTTCCAATTATTGAACCCATTTTGAAAAAAAACGGTGTGCCAGATGATTTTAAATATTTGGCAGTAATAGAAAGTGGTTTGGTTAATGCTGTTTCGCCCTCTGGAGCAAAAGGGGTTTGGCAGTTTATGCCCGATACTGCCCGTGAAAAAGGAATGGAAGTAACAGACAACGTGGACGAACGCTACCATTTAGAAAAATCGACCGAGGCGGCTTGTGATTATTTGTTAAAGGCTTATAAAAAATTTGGATCGTGGACTTTGGCTGCAGCGTCTTATAACGGAGGTATGGCTGGTATTAGCAAACAAATTGAAAGTCAGAAAGTTACAGATTATTATGATTTGATGCTAACAGACGAAACGGCCCGATATGTATTTAGAATTTTGGCCCTGAAAGAAATTATGAAAAACCCTTCAAAATTTGGTTATAATATTCAAAAAGAAAGGTTGTATGACCTTATACCTACCAAAAAAGTTGAAGTAGATAGCACTATAAACGATTTGGCTACTTTTGCCATTTCGCAAGGGGTCAATTACAAAATTTTGAAAATTCACAATCCTTGGCTTCGTGAAAAAAAATTAGACAACAAAAGCAAGAAAAAATACACGCTTGAAATACCAACAGATGGGTATTGATTTGGGATTATTTATAAAAACAAAAAAAGGTTTATAGCAATATAAACCTTTTTTTTTACACTTGATTTATAAAGTATAAATCAACAAACACACAAACAACATATTTTATACCAAATATACATATAATACCATTACATCTTAAAGTGAACAATACCATAATCCATTTCAAAAATTTGTCCAGAAATGGCTTTGGCCTGTTCCGAGGTTAAAAATTGTGCCATTTGAGCTACTTCTTCGGGTTGCAAAAAATTTTTCATGGGGTGCCTTTCTTTCATTTGTGCTATCAAACGGTCGTTTCGCAGTAGGTTAGAGGCCAAGCTGGTTTGTGTTAAAGTGGGTGCAATGGCATTGATTCTAATGCTAGAGGCCCACTCGGCTCCTAATGATTTTACCAATCCTTCTACACCCGCTTTTGCTACGGCTATGCTGGCATGATAAGGCATTCCTAGTTTTGTAGCCACCGTACTAAAAAGGAGTACATTGGGTTGGTTTCCTTTTTTGAGTATAGGCAAATAATGTTGAATTACTTTGATGGCACCCATCACATTGATGTCAAAATCATTTCTGAAATCGTGCTCGGTCAATTTGTCAAAAGGTTTCAAATTGATAGAGCCAGGGCAATAAATCAAAGTGTCTATGGCCTCTAGTTGCGGTAAGGCATCATGAAGTACATCAATAGTAAAATGTGTCAAATTGGGGTGTGCTTCATTTGGCGGAGTTCTACTAAGGTTATATACCTGATTGTTTGTAATATTTTGTTCTAAAATGGCTTTGCCAATGCCTTTACTGCCGCCAACAATGAGTATTTTTTTCATTTATGTACAATTTATTTGTTAAAGGTCTTGTATGTAATTGCCTTTTATTTATTAGTGTTTATACTAAATATATTTATATTCCAACCAAATGGGTTTTTTATACCATAACCGACTTTTATGAAGCATTAGCTATAACTTCCGTTTGAAACTATGATGGAAGCTTTTAAATCAAACAGCAAATTATATAGCCCAAAAAACGTACGGTTCATATAAATAAAATGTTTAGATCCTCTATTGCCATTCATCTTTTTGAGGTTGGTATCGTCGGCAAATTTTTTCCCCAAATGGGCCATCGATTCAAAAAAATGGGTATCTGAAAAATCAAAAGTCTCGTTTTGAAAAGGCTTGGTAAAAAGGGCTAAAAGTTCAAAAAACATAGCCGAAAAATAAACTCTTTCAGCAGCCGAGTCGTCGGGTCTTAACCCAACTTGCCGA
>NZ_MUGT01000122.1 GCF_002217205.1 Flavobacterium branchiophilum NBRC 15030 = ATCC 35035
TTAAGGGGCTGAAACAGTAGGATGGAAATTAATTGTAGCTCCTAAGTAAGTAACTCGATAATATTTTTATAAATTTATTGAAAATTAAAAATAATACCAAATATACATATAAAATAGTCCAATCTATTGGTCCTTTTTTTGCTAAAAAATGGCTCCATTTCGGAAGTGTCCTCTCTATAAAACAAAAAATCAAAATCTGTCAAACAATCAAAAAAATAAGCCAATTTCAACAACGATTCTAAACTAATTTACCCTGTGGTTTCAAAGCGTTTCAAACTTACCAAAAAAGGGCATGAAACTGTACACTATTTTGAATCACAGGAATCACCACAAGACCATTTAGACAAAATAGGACAGCCCACGCCCTAAAGGTGTGAGCTGATGCCTATGATGACTCTGTCTAATTATTTGGTGATTTTGTGATTCAGAGTATCGTTTAGCAAAAGCTAATGTTATTTATATTTTATTTAGTTTGTTAAAACATTGTTTCCTTGAGTAATTAGGTTTTGTTTATCGATAATACCTTGACCAGTGGGTGCTGCATTATTCCAATCTAAAATTATATTTTTACTAGAAACAGGTGTAACATTTAAAAACTGATGTAAAATAGTATTTACTTTGTGGGTATCTAATTGTAAATCTCTTAATGCTATGGTTTCGCAATAATTTAGGTTAGGAAAATTAATTGTTGGATTACTTATACAATCAGTACAACTAGGGTCATTTGAAGAAATATTTCTCAAATACATATAATCACATCTTTCCAATTGAGGTAAATTAAAATTTCGAAAGCCTATATAGTATTCACAATATAATGCTTTCATTTTCTTGAGTTTTGGAAATGTTAAAGTCTCTATAGTTGGTAAATTTTCAATATTATAAACTTCTACTAATTCGGGCATATTAAATATTTGAAAACTACTATATATATTATTTTGAAATGTACTTCCAAAGGAACTTAATTCCCCATCAACTTTTTTTAATTTGTTTATATATTTTAATTTATTAAAGTTTAAAATGTTATTTAAACCAATAATATTTAGATAAATGTAATTATTAATACTTATTAAATCATTACAATTTATATTTTTGGCTTGTTCACCGTGTGTGTAAAAAGCAAAATCATTTAATTCTATAATCCCATTTATAGTAATATTTTCCATTTTTCTATCAATAGGATAATAATTATAACTATACTGGTTTCCAATAGTTAAATCGTTCATAATATGATGACTTCCGTTGATAGTTATATTTTTTAGTTCAAGATTATCTTTTATAACAATATCTCTTAAATTTTTAGAAAAATTTATAGTAATATCAGTTAATTGTGTGGTTTCTTGCACATAAATATTTTCGGTTTGACTACCAATTTCAGCAATTAATTTAGCTTGTGCTTCTTCATTGGTAATATTCCCTTCTATATACACGTTTACTTTGCCAAGTCCTTCGGCTGAATAGTTGTTGATAATAGTTTCCTCTGTGCAACCTAATAAGGTTATTATAAGAAGTAGTAAAATTGTTTTTTTGTGTTCGTAACCCGAGCCAATTTGTCGAACGGATGAAATAATCGTTGCTTTCATAGTTTGTTATTTTATTATTTTTACAGTTTTTGTTGCTGTATCTGTTTTAATTTGAAGTATGTAACATCCTGTTGTTACATTTTGTGGCATCTGTAAAGTAACACTATTATTATGTTGTTGTGTTTTTATAGTGTTAATTTTAATTTCTTTTCCTGTTAAATCAAAAAGAGAAAATGTAGCATCATTTGTAGTAGTATTAAAGTCTATTGTAATAGTATCAATAAACGGATTTGGATATACTTTTATATCTGAAATTAAAGCATTAAAAGTTTCATTAGCTAACAAATTTTCACCATATCGTGCCATTAAAATAGCATTATTAGAACCTGTTGCAATAAATTGTCCGTTAGGTTGCAGGAGTAAATTTTTAGCATTTCCGGTTGTAAACCCAAAATCGGTAGTTATTATTCCGTTGTTGCCAAATGCGGTGTCTATTTGTCCTGTGGTGGTTAGTTTTGTTAGTAAAAAGTCGTTATAACTTCCACTAGTGGTTTGGTTTGTTAAAAATACTACTTCGTTATTGGTTTGCAAAACCGCATCTACTGGCACATTTTGAGTAATTAGCAAACGACCTAAAATACCAAAACTGGTATCAAAACTACCATCTAAATTATATTTTGCTGCGGCAGTTACACTATTTGTTCCTGTTGAACTACCAAGTGTAATTATTTTATTATCTGAAGTGGCAAGTAATTTAGTTATTTTATCGTTTCTAATTGAAAAATCGGTAGTTACAATTCCGTTTGTGCCAAATGTGGTGTCAACAGTTCCTGAAGCTCCTATTTTTAATAATGCAAAATCATTATTTTTTGTTCCTCCAATGTATATAGCATTGCCTTGCAAAATAGCTGTTGCATATTCTAACTGCGAGTAAGTAGCAATACCATTTGTACCAAAACTTATTTCAGGTGTGCCATCGGCATTAAATTTATATACTTTTGTATTACAAACTATAAAAAATGAGTTATCATTTTGAACTAAAATAGTAAATTTTCCTGAAACACTTACAAACTCTAAAATTCCATTAGTACCAAATGTTGTATCAACTGTTCCATCAATATTTAACTTAAATAGTCTTGTTTTATTAATATAATTGTTTTGATTATCGTAATAAGAATAATTATAACCCGCAATTATTTTGTTACTTGAGAGCAATGCTAAACTATAGTTGTTTGAATTATTATAACCATTAGCTGCTTCTGCTGTATATTTACTTATACTATTAAAAGCAACGTCTTCTGAACCATCAGCATTAAATCGTTTAATTAAATTGCTTCCTAATTTACCGCATACGAGTATTTTTCCATCAGGTTGCAATTCCGAATTATATACAACATGCCCATTGTTATTATTACTGCTTGTTGTTGTTTCAAATCCTGTATTTGCATAACTGTTGTTTCCAAAACTTGTGTTGTTTGTTAAACTAGCATCTGTTTTTAACAATGAAAAATCGGAAAATAAATAGGAAGTTGCTAAAAAGTATAAATCACCATCAGTCGTTTGCAAAACATCGGCTAAAGTGTTGAAAACCATACTTGCCCCTTTTTCATAACTAGTTAAAAACTGTCCGTTACTGTCAAATTTATCTATTTGAGTTTTGTTGTTGTAGCTGTAATTGGTATAAATATTTTGTAAGTTATCAAGAAAAACTTTTCTTCGTGAATCATTATTCATGGATTGATATTTAATCACTCTACCATTGTTGCCAAAAGTAGTATCAATAGCACCATTATTATTATATCTTGATAAGTAATTTACATCATAGATAAATTCATTAGGATTATTTGGTAGCGGAACGCTTGCCCAATAACCACTATTTTGAAAAATTACTATTTTTCCATCCGATTGAATAACACAATTATAAACTTCATTAGAGATAAATTGACTTATTGAAATAAAGCCTAGATTTCCAAAATACACATCGGTAGAGCCATCTGGATTAATTCTTCCGCAATAGGAACTCTGATACATCTCTCCAATAGGATTATTGCCCACAATTATGTACTTGCCATCTGATTGAATTTGAATATCGGACACCATACCTGCATGAAAGTAAACATCTGTACTAAAAGAAGTATCTATGCTACCATCTGCATTTAGTTGAGTAAAAAGAGTTGAATATTGCCCCATTTGACTGTATGACCCGCCTCCAATTAAAATTTTATCATTTGGAAGACATTTAATAACATTAACACTTCTGTTTAAATTATATATATAAGGAACAGTATAAACAAAGCTATTGTCAATAGTGCCATTCGCATCTAATTTTAATACATTATAAAGAAAATAGTCTATGTTTTCAGCTGGTTTATAAGCAATTATTAAACTATTATCTGAATTAACTCCAAGAGCAGTAATTTTACATTTAATAAAATTTGTTACTATATTTCCATTCTCATTTAGATATTTAAAAGGTAATATTTTAACAAATCCGTTATCACCAAAACTAGTATCAATACTACCATCTAAATTATAGCGAGTAATAAATGTACCTGCTGCAATAATTTTTCCATCAGACTGTTTTGCTAAACACGTAGCTTGCTCTGTATCATCAACCTTATTAAAAATTACTTTTCCACTGTTGCCAAAAGTTGCATCAAGAAAAGAGTCTTGAGCATACACATTATTTATTATGGCAAAAAATAAAAGCGAAAGTGTTTTTAGTGTTTTCATAGTTATTTGTGTTATATTTATTTTTAAGTAATTTTAAGACTTATTTTTTAATTATGCAAATGTTTTTGCTTTTTTATTTAATTTTTATAATTTTTTATAATTTTTTATAATTTTTTATAATTTTTTATAATTTTTTATAATTTTTTATAATTTTTTATTGTTAAAGCAAACTTAAATCTTATTAAATTTGCAACTAATAGAAATAATGCTAATTTTGAGGGAAAAACAAATAGTATGACGTCAATAGGAATTAAAATCAGAAAATTAAGAGAGAATAAAAAAATGTCTCAAAAAGAATTGGCTTTGAAAATAGGTATAGAGCAAACAACATTAGGTAGTATTGAAAGTGGTAATACTAAAAAATTGATTTTTTATTGATGAATAAAATTTGTAATGAATTTGATGTAGATTTTGATTATTTTAATGATGATAAAACTTCAAACAAAGTAAAAAAAAATAATGGCGGGGTTGTTGGGTGTAATAACGGTACTAATTAATAATATTCCCGAAGATATTTTGCAAATTCTAATTAAAAGAATTGATGAATTAGAAAAGAAGTTAGCAAAAGATAAGTAAATCTCCTACTGCTATGCCGTCTTTTTCTACCTCGGTAGCACTTGGCATGTTAGGCAAATGGCCTTTTTCTTGTATGTGTTGTGCTACTTGTTGTAGTGGCATGAGTTTGTAATCGTTTGCAAAAACGTAGTCGGGCCAAGTTAGTCCTGCTTCCTTGACATATACTTCGTTACGCACACGCACTTTGCCGTTTACGATGAGTTTGTAAGCGGCATCATAATCGTTCATTACAAGTACAAATTCAACCCTAACATAATTTGAAAACACCTTAATTTATCATTTAAAATATAAGAAATAATTGTATAAAATTACATTTATTTCTTATTCATATATCTCACGTTCATTAATAAAACATCACATCCCATGAATCCAATTGGCAGGGTTTGCATAAGTAGTATTTTGTGAAATCATAAATTTGATAATGGTTTTGCCGGTATCGCCATTGGTTCTTATTTGTCCTAAATTTTGCTTGATAGACACTTTATCTCCTTCTCTAACATTGACTGTTTTGAGGTTTTGATATACCGTAAAAAAATCACCGTGCTTGATGATAACTGCTTTGTTTACAGGCGAAACTACCTGAACCTGAGTAACTTCGCCAGCAAATACGGCTCTGGCATTGGCTCCGGGTTCTGTTGAAATTTCTACTCCGCTGTTGTGTATGGTCAATGACGGATACTCTGGGTGCCTTTGATCGCCAAAACGTAATGACACCGTACCGTGTTCTACAGGCCAAGGCAATTTGCCTTTATTGTTTTTAAAATTGTCCGACTCTATTTTTCCTTCAGAGGTAAGCACAATTTTGGTGGACGATTCTGTGGCTTTGCTTGCTGCTGGTGTAACTACTTTTTTGGGATTGGCTTTTGCGGCTCTAGCGGCTGCTTTTCTATTGGCTTCTGCAATTGCATCTCGGATTAATTTATCTATTTGTCGGTCGATTGCTTTTGATTCTCGTTGTTTTTGTTTGATTTCTGCAGCCAATTTCTTTTTGTCTTTTTTTATTGAATTAGCCAGCTTTAATTGCTCTTGTTTTTCTTGTTCAAGTACTAATTTTTCGTCTAAATTTTCTTTAATCAGTTTTTGTTTTACCGTTTTTTGAACGGTTAATTTTTTATTAAAACCATTCAAATCTTTGCTTTTTTGAACAATTTCTTCGCCTTGAATTTTTCGAAAACTGGCATATTGTTTCATGTATTGTGCCCTTTTATATGCCTGCAAAAAACTTTCAGACGACAATAAAAACATGGCCCTACTTTGTTCTGATCGGCTTTTGTATGACTTTACTATCATGGCAGCATAATCTTTTTTGAGTAACTCCAAATCGCCTTGCAATTGCTGGATTTTGACTTGGTTTTTGTGCATGTTTTTATTCAAAAGTTGGGCTTGCAACTCGTTTGTTCTAATCAATTCTTCTTTGAGTTTGATTTTTTGATTTTTTAAATTAATTATTGTCAAAACGGTTTTTTCTTGTTTTTTTACGTTCTGCAATAATTTTTCATTTTCTCGAATTTGAGCTTGTAATTGCGCTTTTTTTTCTTCCAATTTTTCCTGCGTCATCTGTCCCCAACTCCATGAAGTACAAATAATTAATCCAAAAAAACAAATTTTCTTTAACATGTTGCTATTTTTTTACTCTGTTTTTGAAATGATGATGGGTTCATAACCGTTTGGTACTTGGTATGGAAATGTCAATTCTTCGTCAAAAGTAACAGATTTGTATTCCATTTCAATATTGGTTTTGCTAGTGCCCTGACTGGCTTCTATCAATACATTTTCGGGCAAAAAAGCTTTTTCGTGCGTGGCAAAAGTAGGATACAATATTTGTAACATTCTGTCTTTTTCTGACTGAAAAATGAGCTCTTTTTTGAGCAATAAATCATTAGAGTCAATATAAAATTGTTTTTGCACCCCTTGGTTGCTGTCTGTTTCTATTTTATAAAAACCCATGTCGCTTTTTACGTTACCTGTTTGACTATTCAACGTGTCTAAAGCTTCACCTATGAGTAATTTTTGTATTTTTTGAAAATCTAAATCGGTACCAAGCCAACGGCTTAAAACTTCAAAATTACCATCAAAATATTTGCCTCCTATTTTTTCGTAATACTGTACTTTATCTGGAGTAATGTATGCTTTTGCCATTGTAATGCCTAATACCCTCACCAATACCATTATTTTTTGATCTTTCAAAATCCGAATTTCGGCATTGACATTTTGAGACATCCTTTCGTCTGCATATTTTACATTAGATTTGATGCTGATGGAATTAAATTTTGGGGTTATTTTGGTATAATATTGGGCAATCATTTTTGCTGTTGCCACATTTGTAGTATCTACTGTTACTACTGGAGTTACTACTACCGATTTTGTTTTGCAAGAAAACATACCTATTAAAAGAAAAAGTCCAATATAGCGTTGCATTATTTTGTTTTATTAATTAATTGATTGGCCAATGTGGCATATTTATTTTTTTGTTCCATATTGCCTAATCCGTTATGAGAGTCGCTCATTTGTTTGTAAAAATTGATTTCCAAATTGTTGTTTGCAACCACAAAATCCATTCCTGTTTCTAACAAAATAAGGGCTTTTTTGTACTGTTTTTGTTGGTTATTGGCATATCCTGCATAGTAATACAATTCGGGTTGCGAAGGGTATAAATCTATCCATTGTTCCGCTTTTGTTTGTAATAATTCAAATTGCTGTGTAGCAGCATAACATTCAAACAACAAAAGAGTTGTGGATACATCATCGGCATGGTTTTCTTTGACATACATTTCATAATAGGTAATGGCTTTTTGAAACTCTTTTGCTTTATGAAAAAATTTAGCTACTTCTTTAGTTACCATAACCTCTTGATCATCCTTCAAATATGCTACAGCTGGAGCTAAATCGGGATAAAATTCAGGTGTTTTTTTAACAAATATCAAAAATTCGTTCAATATCCTGTGTTTAATTTTGATGTCTATTTTGGGACTTTGCAAAGCAATATTCATGGCTTTTACGGCCTTGTTGCCTTCATTGTTTGTCAAATAGGATTTGAATAAACTTACTTGAGCCCAATCAGATCCTGGAATGGCTTGCTCGAGTTGTTTTGAAATGGCTATTGCTTGATCGTCTTGATTGTTTTTGGAATACAAGAAAATCAAATCTAAATAATTAGCTTCGTTTTGAGGATTTTGTTTGATTTCTTGCAACAAATGGGCTATATCCGAGCGTTGTGTTGGACTATTTTTAAGTATGTCGGCCTTATACAAATCCCTTTTATCGGTTCTACCAATGGTTTCATTCAATTCATTGATCAGTATTAATGCTTTATCAAACTGTTTGGTTTCCATATACAACGAGGTAAGGTCTTCTTTGTAAATGACGTCAAAACTGATTAGTTTTTCTACGATAGGAATGGCATTTTTATAATTTTTCAACGCATATAGGGCATCATACATCCCTACCCAATACCATTTGTTTTGGTTGTCCTGCTTTGTGGCTTTTTCAAAAAAGTTTAGTGCTTTTATATAATCTTTTTGTGCCAAATAATTTTTTCCTAATTCAAAATATATAACGGAATTATTGGGAATCAGTTGGTTGCATTTTTCAAGTTCCAAAATCGATTTATCATAATTTTCAATTGCTTTTTGTTTCAACGATTCAAAATAATGCGACTGAAAAGCAGCATCTGGCGACTGTTTTTCCAATGGATTATTTTGTCCCAAAAGTACATTGGAACAACAAAAAAAACTTATCCAAACACATGCTGCTTTATGATTCATGATGTATAAAAACTATTACAATAGCTTATATGGCATTGCTTTCAATACCCTTTTTGCAAACCAATTTTATTATTCTAAAACACAATAATCGCCAATACTGATACTTGTAAAATGGCCATCAAAACTAGCATGATTACCAATCATGGCATTATCCAAATGAGCATTTTTGATGTGTGCATGATTTTGAATTAAACTATTTTTGATGGTAGCCTCTACCACATGACATCCTTTGCCCAAAGACACATTTGGCCCAACGGTTGCATTGATAAGCACTACATCGTCGCCAATATAGCAGGGTGGTATGATGGTGGCATTGTTTAGTTTTACGTTTTTAGAAACCAAATCATGACCATCGTTGGCTAAAAATTGTAGCATGCGGCTATTGGTTTCCACCGTTACATTTTTATTGCCACAGTCCATCCACTCCTCTACTTGTCCTGGTACAAATCGATATCCTTTTACTTTCATGTTTTCAAGAGCATCGGTCAATTGGTATTCGCCACCTTTTACAACGTTGTTGTCTAGCAAATATTGCAACTCTGAACGTAAAGTTTCGCCTGATTTAAAAAAATAAATGCCAATAATGGCCAAATCAGATACAAATTCTTTTGGTTTTTCTACAAAGTCAACAATATCATTTTGTTCATTTAGTTGTACAACGCCAAAGGCACTAGGGTCTGGCACTTGTTTTACCCAAATAACACTATCTGCGGTAGTATCCAAAGTAAAATCGGCACGGAAAAGGGTATCTGCATAAGCAACTACTATTGGGCCTGTCATGCTTTCTTTGGCACTCATTATGGCATGTGCAGTTCCAAGGGGTTCTGTTTGAAAATATATACTGGCTTTTGTACCTAGGTTTTCGGCAATTTTGATTAAGTCTTTTTCTACCTGAGTCCCAAAATCTTTGTGGATGATAAAGGCTATTTCATCAATTTTTTGATTGATTACACTAGATATATCTTCGACCAACCGATGAACAATAGATTTACCAGCAATAGGTATTAGGGGTTTTGGAACAGTCAAAGTGTGCGGTCTCAATCGAGATCCACGACCAGCCATAGGTACAATTATCTTCATAAAAAAAGCGTATTTAGTGTTATACAATCCATAACGATTTACATTTTGAAACACTAAAATTCAAAACGTAAATGTTATATTATTAAAAATTAGGGCAAAGTTCGTAAAGTTTTGGATATTTTAGACCATGCTTTGTTGCTTTTTTATGCTTTTTTTTCAAAAAGAGTTTTTAGCTTGTACAATTTATGGGTTTATTATTATATTTGACGATTCATAAAAAAAATAAAAATGCGATTTTTAAGAATTTGTTTCTGGATTTTGTGGCGGATTTGGTTTTATATCCTAATGGCTTTGCCTATTTTGGCCATGTTGCCATTTTTAATTATCTCTATTTTAAAAGAAAAATGGTACCCTTATTTTTTTGTAATGGCTCGCATTTGGGCAAAATTCATCTTGTATGGTATGGGTTTTTATTATAAAGTAGAAAAAGAAGCTGCCCTTCTTCCTAATAAAAGCTACATGTTTGTTGCCAATCATACCTCTATGACCGATATTATGCTGATGTTGGCCATCAATAGAAATCCATTTGTATTTGTTGGAAAAAAAGAATTATCAAAAATACCATTGTTTGGTTTTTTTTACAAACGTACCTGTATTTTAGTGGATAGAAGCAATTCCAAAAGTAGGTTTGAAGTTTTTCAAAGAGCTCAAAAACGATTGAACCAAGGGCTGAGTATTTGTATTTTTCCAGAAGGAGGCGTTCCTAAAGAGACTGTAATGCTTGGCGATTTTAAAGATGGAGCATTTCGATTGGCTATTGAGCATCAAATTCCAATAGTTCCATTTACATTTGCCGATAATAAAAAACGTTTTTCATTTACATTTTTAAGCGGAAGTCCTGGTATCATGAGGGTTCATGGACATACATTTATTCAAACAGAAGGTAAAAGATTAGAAGCCAAAAAAGCACTTAAAGAGCAAACATTTCAATTGATTTGGAATCAATTGCTACAATTTGAACAAAATAAAAAATAAAAAATATAAATATTATCTTATAAAAATTTACAAACTTGCTTGAAACAATTTCAAATCGTTCCAACTAAAGGTATCCCCAGTTTTTTCTTTTATTTCTTGAATCGTTAAGTTGTTATATAAAGCAAAAGTATCTTTCAAGGCTTGCCATTTTTCTTCAGATACAACTTCTTGAATGGTTATTTGTTGGCTTGCTACCAATTTTATAAAATGGGTGTAAATGGTTGATTCCGACAACTTTCGGATTTGAGCTATTTCATGAATTTTTTTTCCTTCGTGCCAAAGTGCCAAAGTAAGGCTTAAAGTTGACTTTTTTGGGGAAGTTTTGGTAGCTTCTTTTTCTATTTTTTCTGTTGATGAAAGGTCTAAAAACTGTTTGTCAAATGCCTTTACAACAAACTGAATTTTATTGTTTTTATAATGGTTAATTTCATCAGAAATCATAGTGTTTTTATTAATGGCAAGACCTTTAGCATAATTTTGAATAATCAATTTAGCCTTCATCAATTGCAAAATAATGTCCAACAACATAGATTCTAAATCCGAAACTTCGTCAAAGAAACCTTTGGCTTTTTGATTTTTTTTGGCAGCCTCTAATTTCCAAAGAATTTCAAAATACATACCATCTAACGGTTCAAAAAAATACTGATATGCTGCTAAAAAACGTTGTAAAATAAAATCTAAATCCAAATGATTTTGACCAAAAAGTTTGTCTAATTGTGCCATAAATTTATTGGCAGCCTCTATAAGTTGCCAAATTATTTCCGTTTGTTTTTTGGCCCAATCTACTTGTTGTGTTTTAAAAGATTTTTCGGATTCCTCTGGAAAATCTAATAAAAATGACCGCCATTCGTTGGCAAAAAGGTTCCAGTTGAAACTATTTTTTAGAAAGTGGTGAACAAAATTTTTAGTTTCAGTCTCTAAAACAGATTGTAAAACCGTTTCGGAGGTTTTATTTTCGGCATACTGCATGACATCAGCATCATTTGAAATGCCATTCATTTGTAGTGTAGAAAGCAAAACCAGCCCGTTTAACGACCTTAAACGAGAAAGTGCTACATAGGCCTGACCTGGTACAAAAACCTGCGACACATCAATGGCTGCTTTATCAAATGTTAAACCCTGACTTTTGTGAACTGTTATGGCCCAAGCCAGTTTGAGCGGATAATGAACAAAAGTGCCTAAAACTTCCTCTTCAATGTCTTTAGTTAATGGGTTTACAGTATATTTGATGTGTTCCCATTCGTATTTTTCAACTTCAATAATGGTTTGATCTTCTGGAAATGCTACAAATATTGCTTCGCTTGTTAAACTGTGAACAACCCCCATTTTGCCATTAAAATATTGTTTTTCGCTCGACAAATCGTTTTTTACAAACATCACTTGAGCTCCTTTTTTGAGTTTTAATACTTTGTCTAAAGGATACATTTTTTCGGGAAAATCATCTTGTATTTCGGCTTGATAAGTAAACAACTTTCCTTTCAAATCATCAATTGCAGTGGTATTGATGCTATCGGCCTTTGCATTGTGAGTTGTTAATGTAATATAACCTTGATTTTGTTTGAAATCGAAATTTGGGTTTACATATTTATTCAAAAACAATACATCTTTTTTGGTAATAGTATTGTTTCTCAAATTGTTTAAAACATCTATAAAAAGTTGGTCGTTTTGACGGTAAATGGTAGATAATTCTATATACAAGGGCGGATGCTGTTGCAACACATGGGCATGAAAAAAGAATTTTCCTTTATAAAATTGTTTCAATGTACGCCATTCCTCTTCACGAATTACTGGAGGAAGCTGAAGCAAATCGCCGATAAACAATACTTGAACCCCACCAAAAGGGTAGCTGTTTTTTCGAACATTTTGAATCATAAAATCTATAGCGTCCAATAAATCGGGTCTCAACATACTTACTTCATCAATAATAAGTAATTGCATATTTTGAATTACTTTTCGCTTGATGTTGTTCATTTTAAAATGCTTTACGAGGGTATTTTTGTTTTCAAACTTGACATTGTCTTCCCAAGTCATTTCTTTATAATTGGGAATAAAACCTCCAAAAGGCAGTTGAAACATCGAATGTATGGTAACACCTCCTGCATTGAGCGCTGCAATTCCTGTTGGGGCTACAACCACCGTGTTTTTGTGTGTGGTTTTTATAATTTCGTGAAGTAAAGTGGTCTTGCCTGTACCTGCTTTTCCAGTTAAAAAAATAGATTTTTGTGTTTGATTGATAAATTTGAGTGTAAAAATTGCGGCTTCAGATAGTGTTTGCATGGTATAAAATTAAAGCATAAAATTAAAAAAAAGAATTGATTTAGAAAAATGTATCCCAAAAAAAAACCTCCTAAAAATAGGAGGCTATAATGTTATTTTTTGGTTTCTTCTTTTTTAGGTTCCTCCTTTTTGGCAGGTGATTTGTATTTATCATTCAAAAGTTTGATAATGTCTTTCGTAATGTCGTATTGGTCTTGTGCATACAATACGGTAGCTGTTTCACCAGTTCCATAGATATAAGCATAGCCTTTTTCTTTACCATAATCTTTAATGAATTTTTTAACTGTTTTTACTACAGAATCCATTTCAGCACCGCTTTCTTGTTGTAATTGTTGCAACATTTGTTGTTGAGCCATTTGCAATTGTTGGTCTCTTTTTTGTAATTCTGCATATTTTTGTTGGGCCCATTCTTGCCCATTTTTTTGAGCATTTGCCTGAAAATTTTGCTGTTCAGATTTTAATCTGTTTGCTTCGGCTTCAAGTTGTTTGCCCATTACTTCCGATTTATCTTTGTATTTAGCCTGAATATCTTTAGACTCTGTATATTCTTCCATCAGTTTTGCGGTGTCTATATACGCCGTTTTTACTTCTTTAACTTCGGCTACTTTCTTTTCACAAGAAATAATTGATATTGCTAATGCAATAATTAAAATAGATTTTTTCATTGTTTTTTTATGTAATTTTTTCAGTTTTCAAAAATAATATATTTTTAATTATAAAACGAAAAATAATTGTTTTTTTTATATGACATTCCGTTACTCCTACCAAATAGAAAAAGCATCTCATTTTCTTTGGATGTTTATATGAAATGACATTAGCCAAGTTACATAACCACAAAGAAAAGAGGGAATCAGGCAGCATATTTTTAAAAATCTAACAAATTAGAATTGTATATCCATGTCATTTATTTTAATTAAAAATTGTTGTTAAAATTGATAATAAAAGTTAAAATTTCGCCCAAAATAGAAAACATTAAATTAGGACTTCGCCAATCGAGACAGCACTGAATATTGTATTACTATAAAAATATTTCAATGATACATTTTTATAAAAAGCCACCACCACGAACAACATGTTTAATTTGTTAGAAAAAAAACTATAATTGCTACAATCAATTATAAAACGACTTTCGGTATTTAATCGTTACACAAATCCTATTTTCTTCCAATACAAAGTCTTTAATAAATTAGATTAACAAATTGTATTTAGATTATTTTATTTATTAAAAACCAAATCAAACTTTCTTAAAACTTCCATTTTCTTCATAATTCATCAAAAAAACGGCTTTCATACATTCGATTTAAGGCGTTTTTAAAAAAAAATGATATTGTTCCGCATTTTAAAGGTTTTTAAAACAAAATAAGTGGTTTATAATCGATTTTAGTTTTTAAAAAATTAAAAAATGCCTCTTTTTAGGGTAAAAAGAGGCATTTTGAAATTTATACCAAATATACATATAAAATAGTCCAATCTATTGGTTCTTTTTTGCTAAAATTATCCAAAAAAAAATAGTTCCGTAGCCCAGCTATGCAACGATTTTTTTTGAAAATTTTTTCTAAAAAATAACTACGCATCTTTGGACTATTTTATAAATATATTTGGTATAATTTCAAATGTTATTTATCAACTTTTTTATCAATC
>NZ_MUGT01000123.1 GCF_002217205.1 Flavobacterium branchiophilum NBRC 15030 = ATCC 35035
TTTGCTGTTATACCAATATCTTTTAATTTGTTTTGCATGAATGACATAATTGCATAAGCCAAATAACAAATTTTAATATGCGCACTCACTCTATTCATTCTGTATTTTCGAACAGGGTTAAGATGGATATTTGTTTTTAGTTCTCGATATGCCTTTTCTACAATATCTTTTTCAAAATATTTTTTAATCACCTCTTTTTCAGATAGTTTAGTAGAATGATAAAGCAGCGAATATCCAAAGTATTTTACATTTTCTTTGCTCTTTGAATCTGGATTTTTAAGTAACTTTTCCATCTTAACATTTTCCATTTCAGGATTGTAAATAACAATGAGTTTACCCGCAAGATAATCAAAGGATTGATAAAACACATGTGTGTTTTTTAATAGAATTCCGCATGAAGGATGAAAGATTTCTTCTCTTTTTATTTGATCTAAAAACTCTCTTTTTATTTTATTATTTGTTCTTAGACCAGTAATTACCTCTTGATTTAATTGCTTGAGATCGTTTAATAATTCATGGCTTATCATACCTCTGTCTAATATTATACAATCAAAATCCGTTAAACGTATATCTTTCAATAAATCTGAAAACACCTTAGTGTTTCCTATGTTTCCTTCGTACATTTTGTGCAAAATTGGAAAACCCTCATCTTGAGTAACTGCTAATGCTATTTGTATTAATTTATCAACCTTCCCATCTTTTCCTTTTCTTTTTTTCCAATCTGCATTTTTCCCATTAAAATAAGTATCTGTAACGTCTAACACTAGTGCTTTTCTCTCTTTTTTATCTGCAAGCATTATTTTCAATAGAGTGTCTTCAATTTCCTTAAAATCAAATTTATCAAGCCAATCCAATGCTTTATATAGATTTTTATCAACCAATTTATCAATTTTTAAAAGCTCTAATAATACCGTATTATCAACATAATCAGGTAGTTGATAGATTGATTTCCTAGAAATTATTTGCGTATAAACTAATAATAAAATATAGTTATGATGTTCGCCTAATAATGTATCTAATGTCAATTCTTTTGCTAAAAAATCTAAAACATAATAATCTAAAAACCGTTTACTTGAATTGATCTTCACCGACGATAAAAGTACTTTCTTTTCTGGTTTACCATCTACTTCTTTGCCAAGATACCGAATCACTCTTTGTTTAACTTTTCCGTCTTCTCTGTATGATTCTACTTCAGCAAGATAAACAGCATCTTTCTTTTTTATCTTTCTAATAAAAGCCATATTTTAAATGTAATGAATAATTTATACACTACAAAGTTAAAAAAAA
>NZ_MUGT01000124.1 GCF_002217205.1 Flavobacterium branchiophilum NBRC 15030 = ATCC 35035
GTTTTACCTTGCCATTAATCCTTGAATTTTGGGCAAGCATAAACTGGTAAAAAACTTTACCTTCTTTAGAATTTTGCTTTTTTACTACTCTTATAAACATTTTGCAAATATATCAAACGCTTATCAAATAAACAATAATCATACCTCACTACAAACGAGATTTACAAACTACTGAAAATTTATAAACTGCTGATTTTAAGGTTTTTAAATTTTTTAGACTCAAGCAACAGCCTTATATTTAACATATATTTAACATATATTTAACACAAAAAAACCTTTTTACTAATTTTAAAATGCTAAAATCGGCAAGTTGGGTTAAACAAAATTGCAAAAAGTATTATCAAGCAACAAGATCAATCGGGACTTTGGTATCAAGTTACCGATAAAGGATCTAGTGAAGGAAATTATATGGAATCTTCTGCATCTTCTATGTTTATTTATACTTTGGCAAAAGGAGCAAACAAAGGATATCTTCCAAAAAAATATTTTAAAATAGCCAATAAAGCTTTTGATGCACTTATAAAAGATTTAATAAAAACAGATGCTGATGGTCAAATTCATATTACTCAGGCTTGTGCAGTAGCGGGTTTAGGAGGCAAACCGTATCGAGACGGGTCATATTCCTACTACATAAATGAAAGAAAAAAAGACGATGATCCAAAAGCAACGGGCCCTTTTATTTTGGCTGCTTTAGAATTAAATAGATAGCATTATAAAGTTTTTCAAATGTAAATCAAATAGTTACAATAAATTATTCGATTTCAAAAATAGATTGGAAGCATAAAGTGAAAAGAACTGCTACTAAATTTGGTTTTGTAACTTTGCATGTTGAATTTGATACTATATTGTTTAAAAAAAAATGAGATTGCTTTAAATTATTTATAAAAATGAAGAAATTTTCAATTAAATTTGGTTTTGTAACTTTGCATGTTGAATTTGATACTATATTGTTTAAAAAAAAATGAGATTGCTTTAAATTATTTATAAAAATGAAGAAATTTTCAATTCTATTAATGGTGTTGTTTTTTACGGTTTCTTGCAAGTCAATTGCACAAGATGCTAAAGCTATAGAAAGCACCAAGCAAACAAAACCACAAGAAAAAGTTACTGATTGGAATAAATTTATGGCATCAAAAGAGGAGCAATGGTTTGGTACTGAAGAGGCTCACAAAATTGCTGAAAATGTACTATTATATCAAAGAGATATTGGTGGTTGGCCCAAAAATATTCAAATGCAAAACCCATTGTCTGATAATGAGGTGCGTCAATTGCTAAAAATGAAAAACGACCCAACAGGCTGTACGGCAGATAATGGTGCAACTTGCCAAGAAATGGTGTTTTTGGCTAAAGTGTATCGTCATTTTCCAGAGGAAAAATATAAAAATGCCTTCTTAAAAGGACTTATGTACTTGCTTATGGCTCAATATGATAACGGAGGTTGGCCACAATTTTATCCATTAAAAAAAGGTTATTACACACACATTACCTACAATGATGATTTAATGGCAAACATCTTAAATATTTTACACGTTATCAAAGTCCATTCAAAGTATAACACCATTGAAATTCCAACAGAAATTTACAATAAATCGGTTATTGCATTTGATAAAGGAATCCAATGTATCCTAAAAACACAGTATTTGCAAAATGGGGTTTTGACTGGTTGGTGTGCTCAATATGACGAATTTTCTTTGCTGCCTGCAAACGCAAGAGCATTTGAATTGGCATCTTTAAGCGGAAGCGAATCGGCTAAAATTGTATTATTACTAATGGCTATTGAAAATCCTTCAGTAGAAATAATCCAATCGGTGGAAGCGGCTCATAAGTGGTTTGAAGCTACAAAAATAGTAGGATATAAAGTTATTAGTATTCCAATTGAAAAGGAACAAAAAACAGATAAAGTCCTTGTTGAAAGCCCTGATGCAGAACCAATTTGGGCACGATTTATGGAATTGAAAGACAATCAACCCTTTTTTTGTGATAGAGATGGCATTAAAAAACAGGCTTTATCTGAAATTGGATATGAAAGAAGAACTGGTTATAAATGGTATGGAAACGAACCTAAAGAAGTCTTGAAAAAATATCCAAAGTGGAAGGAAAATCTAAAAGTAAAATAAAGAGAAAAGCATACCTTTTTTTATTGTTTAATTCAAAAAAGTAATCGATTGCATTTTAAAATGACTTTTGTTTTAATTCCAGATTTTTAAATGTATTACTGATACATTATTATCAAATTATAATTTTAAAAAAGAAAAAAATCACGATGAAAATAGTAAAGATAATCACTGTGCTACTAGTATTGTTGCAAGTGTCGGTTTCTGCTCAAAATGCACTTTCAAAGGAACCACCCAAAACCTATGCCGAAATATCCATCAAAGAAGGTGGAACATGGGTTGGTCAAAAATATGAAGGCGGTACTTTTGTAAATGTATTCAATTTAAAAGTACCAAAATCGCATTGGGATCATTCTTATTTTATTCGATATGAAGGACCAGGCTGGGAATCAAAAAAAATTGCCTACAGGTTATATTTAGATTGGAGAAATTGCATCGATATTTTTGGGAAAGTTTCAGATACATTGGTGCTTTCAAAAGTGGGTTTAGATGGTTTTGAATCGTACCATCATGAAAGCCCTTGGGGAATGGACATTTTGAAAGTTGATAAAGGCTTGGGTATTGGAGCCATTGGACGATTTTCAGGATCAGAAGTGTTGCATTTTCAAAAAGTAGATTCCACTTTTGTAACTATTGAAAACAAAGAAAACCAATCTTCTGTAATTGTGAACTATAAAGGATGGCAAACCAACACGGATAAAATTGACTTTCAATCCACATTAACAATTGATTCGTATAGTCGCCATACCAAACACACCATTCAAACCTCTAAAAAAATAGAGGGCATTTGCACAGGAATTGTAAAATTTAAAGCTATTGATTTGGTTTCAAAAACAAGTGAAAACAAAAAATGGGCTTATATGGCAACCTACGGAAAGCAATCATTAGTACCCGATAATTTAGGAATGGCTGTTTTTTATAAAGTTGCAGATGTAAAAGAACGTAAAGAAGCCGAATTTGATCATTTAATAATTTTTAAACCCACCAAAAAAGAAGTAACTTTTTATCTTTTAGGTGCTTGGGAACAAGAAAAAGAAGGTATAAAAACACAAGAAGAATTTTATAAATATCTAGATCAAAAATTAGAAGAATTAGAAAAGAAAAATAAAATTTAATATTAAAACAGTGCGTTTATGATTGTCAATTTCAAAAAAGCAACTACCATTCTTATCATCATCTTTTTTTTACTTGGGGTGAAAGGGTATTCTAATAACTTTAAAGTAAAGAACACTGATTTTTATAAAATTGTGGCTCAAGATGGCACGGGTGATTATGTCTCTATCCAAGCTGCAATAAATGATTGTGTTTCTTTTCCTAATGAAAGAATTACAATTTTTATTAAAAATGGGGTTTATAAAGAAAAAATAAAAGTCAATGAATGGAATGCCAATATCACATTATTAGGCGAAAGTAGAGCAAATACAATCATAACCCATGATGATAATTTCAATAAAATGGGTATTGGAAAAAACAGTACTTTTTTAACCTATACTTTACTAATTGAAAGTAATGATGTGATATTAAAAAATTTGACAATCGAAAACGCTTCTGGTGCAATTGGTCAAGCAATAGCTTTGTCTGTTATTTCTGATAATGTTATGGTTGTAGATTGTAATATCATTGGGAATCAAGACACTTTATATGCCTCTGGCAAAGGAAGGCAGTATTATAAAAATTGTACTATTGAAGGCACTACCGACTTTATTTTTGGTAATGCAACCGCTTATTTTGATTGTTGCGAAATCAAATCAAAGAAAAACTCCTATGTTACAGCTGCTTCAACTCCCGAAGAGTCAAAATATGGTTTTGTTTTTCAATCATGTCATTTTATTGCAGATTCAAATGCCACAAAAGTATATCTTGGAAGACCATGGCGAATTTATGCAAAAACAGTCCTTTTGAATTGTATTCTTGAAAAACATATTGCTCCAGAAGGCTGGCAAAATTGGTCTAAACCAGAAGCAGAGAAAACAACTTTTTATGCCGAGTTTGATTCCGTTGGAGATGGGTCGAATACAAATAATAGAGTACAATGGTCGCATCAATTGAATCAAACCCAAGCAAAGAAATATGAAATGAAGCAGTGTTTAGGAACCGATTTTTTTAATACGATTCAAAAATTTTTAAAAAATGAAAAATAGAATACTATCATTAGTAGTGCTACTATTTCTGTTTAATGGTTATGCCCAAAAAGTAACCATTTATGGAATTGGCGATTCAACAATGGCAGATAAAGTGCATCCAAATGAAAATCCAGAACACGGTTGGTTGCAAGTGTTTCCAAAATTTCTAACCACCGATGCAATCGTTATCAACAAAGCAGTTAATGGACGAAGCACTAAAAGTTTTTTGAATGAAAAACGATGGGATTCCATTTATAAAAATTTAAAAAGAGGCGATTATGTCTTCATTCAATTTGGGCATAATGATGGCAAAGTAACCGATTCCATTAGATATACAAACCCACATACGGCTTATCGTTACAATCTAATTCAATTTGTTCAAGAAACCCGCCAAAAAGGAGCAATTCCTATTTTATTTTCTTCAGTTACAAGAAGAAATTTTAACGAACAAGGCGTTTTAGTAAGCACTCATAACGATTATACCCAAGAAACCCGATTGATTGCAAAAGAATATGAAGTCCTTTTTATTGATTTAGAATATTTATCTGAAAAATTAGAAATGTCTTATGGTCCAGAAAATTCAAAAAAATTACATCTACACTTCATTGCAGGAGAAAATCCATATTACCCAAATGGAAAAGAAGACAACACGCATTATTCCTTGCTAGGTGCAACCGAAATTTCAAAAATAGTTGCCCAAACACTACTTTCAATAGAAGATACTTCTGTTAAAAAATTAAAGAAAGTTGTGGATAAAGAAAGTTTTTAAATCCATAATTTTCAATAGTTTAGGTAGTCTATAATAATTTTTAGTGATTTCTGATGTGTGCCAATCATCATTTTCTCTAGCAATTTTTTCAAAAGACCCGATTATTTTGGGTTTCAAAAGATAAAAACTTATGAATACCGTTGCTAACACATTGATTTCCGCTGTGTAATTTGGTTAAGTGTTTTTAAAATAAATAATTTTTTTTAAACATTAAGGCATTAAGAGACATTAAGTTGCTGATTTTTAGTTTCACGCAAAGTCGCAGAGACGCAAAGATTTAAGATTTTTGACTTTTTGTTACAGGTTACTGATTGTCAAATTAAATTTTAAACATTAAGGCATTAAGAATCATTAAGTTATTGTATCTAATGGCTTTTTTGATTAGATATATAAAGAAGTACAAACGAATGAGTCAAAAAGTGAACAAGTTGATGATTTCCAATTTAACGAAAAATGGCTTTGGAACACGGATGCCGCAGCCCGACCTGAGTGGAGCTCTTTTTTTCTTGCCGTGAGCGGTTAGTTGATTTCGGCAAGAAAAAAAAGCGGGAACGGAGGGCGGAATAGCTGCCCAAATAATAAAAAAACAGTTCCTTTTTTACATTAAATTCCTTTTCAAAATAGCTACTATATTAATTGTTTTTTGTATTTTTGCATTAAAATAGCTAATATGTTGGCTATTTTGTTTTTTAATTAAAATTTAAAAAAATGCGTTATACTATAAACAAACAACCTACGGAAGTACTACTAGAAATAGCTAAAAGACAGGTAAAAATGCGAAAAAGTAAAAGATTTACGCAGCAAGAAGTCGCCACACGAGCAGGTGTTTCGTTGGGAAGTTTGAAACGCTTTGAAACCACGGGGCAAATTAGTTTGGAATCGTTGTTGAAATTGGCTCATTTTTTTGATTGTTTAACGGATTTTGATCTTTTGTTTTATAGAGAAGACACTTCCGAAATTGAGAAACTTTTTAGTAAAAAATAAAGCAAATGAAAACGATTGAAAAACTAGAAGTAGCCCTTTTATTTGATACAGAACCACAGAAAGTGGGCGAATTAATTTTGCTAAAAAACAAGATTTATTTCAAATATTTTGATACTTTTTTAGAGAAAAAAATCAACATTTCGCCATTCAAATTGCCTTTTAACGCTAGTGTGCAGCAACTACCCAACACTATTTTTGATGGGTTATTTGGTGTTTTTAATGACTCGTTGCCAGATGGTTGGGGAAAATTGTTAGTTGATAGACATTTACAGTCAAAAGGGATAAATAGTAAAACAATTAATCCTTTAGACCGATTATCTATTGTAGGAAAAACTGGAAATGGTGCTTTGATCTATGAACCCATTCAAATGACAGAAGAAATTGATAATCAAGTAATTGACTTAGATTTTTTGCATAAAGAAATGCAATTGGTACTTAGCGGAACGGCATCTGATGTGCTTGATGAGTTATTTCTTTTTGGTGGTTCATCTGGGGGAGCAAGACCGAAAATTAATGTTGGCTATAACCCTGCAACCCATCAAATCATCCCAAGTTTCGACCATTTACCCGAAGGTTTTGACCATTGGATTATTAAATTTACATCTTCTTTTGATGCTCAAGATACTGCTCAAATTGAATATGTCTATCACAAAATGGCACTTTTGGCAGGTATTGAAATGATGCCTTGTCGTTTGTTCCAAGGAAAATCAGGGCGCTATTATTTTGGCACCAAACGTTTTGACAGAAACCAAAACAGCAGACAACATTTGCATTCCATCAGCGGATTGTTGCATGATGATTTCAGAATGAGCAGTTTAGATTATGGGCATTTGATGGATGCTGCTTTTCAATTGGAAAAAAATACGGCGGTTTATGAAAAAATATTTCGATTGGCAACCTTCAATTTATTCACTCATAACAGAGACGATCATAGTAAAAATTTCTCGTTTTTGATGAATAAAAATGGAGTTTGGCAATTTGCACCGGCTTATGATTTAACTTTTTCAGCTTCTTCCATGGGAACACACAGCACAAGTTTTGCTGGCGAATATAAAAACCCAAGTGTTGCCCATTTGAAAGAGTTAGCTAAAGTTTTCGGATTAAATCAACCCGATTCCATATTTGATGAAGTGAAAAATGCCATACAACAATGGGAAACATTGGCAAAAAATCATGAAGTTTCTAATATGGCAATAAACAAAATCAAAAGCACGATGCAAAATTTGATGAAATAAGGAAAATTAATGATTTAAAATTTTAATGCAACGATTTTTCAAACTACGCAAATTAATTACGCACTTGCTCGATCATCTTTGCATAAGAAATTTAAAAAGATAGAAAACATGAATGAAAACAGAACATTTTCGGGAAAAGATTTGATCGCATTAGGATTTTATCAAGGGGCGTGGTTCAAAGACGCAATAGCTTATATCAATGCAAATGATTTATCGCAAGAGGAATTGATGGCTTATTTGGAACAATTTAGAGCACCTGCTCCTTTGGATTTGCACGAAGTTCCAGTGGATTTTCACCAAAACATATTGGCTGACAACGAATTAGAAGAAAAAAACAAAACCGATGTGGTCCAAACCATGATGGAATTGATGAAAACCCCAACCTTGACCAAAGGCGCCATTATGCCCGATGCTTGTCCGACAGGATCTATTGGAACCATTCCAGTTGGGGGTGTTGTGGTTGCAAAAAATGCTATTCACCCAGGGATGCATAGTGCCGATATTTGTTGCTCGGTGATGCTAACGGATTTTGGGAAAACGGATCCCAAAGCGGTATTGGATGCCGCTCACGAAATTACACATTTTGGTGGAGGCGGTAGAAGTAGAGAAGACCAATTCCGTTTTCCAGCCGAACTTTTGGAACAATTTGAATCGAATGCCCTTTTGAATGATCAGAGAATGATCAGTGTGGCACGTTCGCATCTTGGAACGCAAGGCGATGGGAATCACTTTTTGTTTGTTGGTATTTCCAAAAAAACAGGCAACACCATGTTGGTTACACATCATGGAAGTAGGGGAGTGGGCGCCAATTTGTTTAAAAAAGGAATGCATTTGGCAGAAAAATTCAGAAAAGTACTTTCGCCAAAAACCTTGAAACAAAATGCTTGGATACCGTATGAAACGCCCGAAGGGAAAATGTATTGGGAAGCCTTGCAAATCATCCGTTCGTGGACAAAGAAGAATCACGAATGCATTCACGACGCCACTTTAGAAAAATTAAACCAAGAAAAAGAAGCGAGATTTTGGAACGAACATAATTTTGTTTTCAAGGACGGCGATTTGTTTTATCATGCTAAGGGAGCAACGCCTTTAGATCCCAAATTCATGCCCGATATTACGGGCCCGAGGTTGATTCCGTTGAATATGGCAGAACCGGTTTTGATTGTGGAAGGAGCAACTACGGAGAGCAATTTAGGATTTGCACCACACGGAGCCGGAAGAAATACCAGCAGAACCCAACATAAAAAAACCAAAGCCCATCAAACCATGCAAGCCGTTTTTGAGGAGGAAACCAAAGGCTTGGATGTTCGTTTTTTCTCTAATGAAATTGATATTTCCGAATTGCCATCGGCTTATAAAAATGCCGCTTCGGTGCGCGAGCAAATGGAAACCTTCGGACTGGGAACGGTTATTGATGAGGTAATGCCTTATGGTTGTATTATGGCTGGTAATTGGGAAAAAAACGCACCTTGGAGAAGGAGATAATTGGGTATTTATATTAACGGCAGGACTTTAGTCCAGCCCTATTAATGTATTGCGATTGCAAGGTTCCAGTTAAGTCCCGTAGGGACGATTCATTTTGTAGCAACGGATTTTAATCCGTTGGTGAAAAGACGAATCATTTTGTAGCAACGGATTTAAATCCGTTGGTGAAAATACGAATCATTTTGTAGCAACGGATTTAAATCCGTTGGTGAAAAAGGAATTTAATCTATTGGGAAAAAAATTATAAAAAATCATAGAAATGAAACAAAAAATTCATCAAAAACTCAAGGAAGTTGTTCTTGAAAAAGGAGTTGAACTACTTACTGCGGTAGAGTCGGGTAGTAGGGCTTGGGGGTTTGCCTCACCTGATAGTGATTACGACATTCGATTTATTTACAAGCACGATTTGGATTATTATTTGTCTCTTCGACAGCAAGCAGACACCATTGAATTTATGACCACAGACGATTTAGACGGAAGCGGTTGGGATCTTCGGAAAACCTTATTATTGTTAGCCAAATCCAATGCTTCGCTATTGGAGTGGTTGTTTTCGCCTATAGTATATTTTGAAAATGAAGCAGTTATGAATAAAATGAGGGAGTTGGCATTAGACTGTTTTTCACCAGTTGCTTGCTTGCATCATTATTTGGGAACCACAAAAAATTTTATGCCCCTTTGTCAAGCTGAAGAAATCAAACTTAAAAATTATTCGAGTTATTTACATAAA
>NZ_MUGT01000125.1 GCF_002217205.1 Flavobacterium branchiophilum NBRC 15030 = ATCC 35035
TAATCCTTGAATTTTGGGCAAGCATAAACTGGTAAAAAACTTTACCTTCTTTAGAATTTTGCTTTTTTACTACTCTTATAAACATTTTGCAAATATATCAAACGCTTATCAAATAAACAATAATCATACCTCACTACAAACGAGATTTACAAACTACTGAAAATTTATAAACTGCTGATTTTAAGGTTTTTAAGTTTTTTAGACTCAAGCAACAGCCTTATATTTAACATATATTTAACACAAAAAAACCTTTTTACTAATTTTAAAATGCTAAAATCGGCAAGTTGGGTTAAACCCCAAAACTTTTTACGATAATTCCAATTAAGTTACTATTTTTGCATTCTAATATTTTACAAAATGTACAGAAGTCATCACTGTGGCGAATTAAATGCCACACATATCAATACAGAAGTAACACTCGCAGGTTGGGTACAAAATTCAAACGACAAAGGGTTTATCAATTGGGTCAATCTACGAGACAGATATGGCATTACCCAATTGCTTTTCGACAAAAGTCGGTCCAACGAAGCCGTTTTTGAAATGGCCAAAACACTCGGACGAGAGTATGTTGTTCAAGTAAAAGGCACCGTTATCGAACGAGAATCCAAAAACAAAAACTTGCCAACAGGCGATATCGAAATATTAGTATCCGAACTTCAAATTTTGAATGCCTCCCTAACGCCCCCTTTTACTATCGAAGACAAAACCGATGGTGGTGAAGACATCCGAATGAAATACCGTTACCTCGACATCCGTCGAAATCCCGTAAAAAACAGCCTGCTTTTCCGTCACAAAGTAGCAATGGAAGTACGAAAATACCTTTCCGATTTGGATTTTTGCGAAGTCGAAACCCCATATTTAATCAAATCAACTCCCGAAGGAGCTCGTGATTTTGTGGTACCTTCCAGAATGAACGAAGGACAATTTTATGCCTTGCCACAATCGCCACAAACCTTCAAACAACTCTTGATGGTAGGCGGTATGGACAAGTATTTTCAAATTGTAAAATGCTTCCGTGACGAAGATTTACGTGCCGACAGGCAGCCCGAGTTTACTCAAATCGATTGCGAAATGGCTTTTGTTGAACAAGAAGATATTTTGAATGTATTTGAAGGACTAACCCGTCATTTATTAAAAGAAATCAAAGGTGTTGAAGTAGAAAAATTCCCAAGATTTACCTATGAATATGCCATGAAAACATACGGGAACGACAAGCCAGACATCCGTTTTGATATGCAATTCTGCCCCCTAACCCCCGAAGGGGGAACTTTTGAGCCCAAAGGATTTCCTGTTTTTGATGATGCGGAAATTGTTTTGGCGATAAATGTGGCGGGTTGTGCAGATTATACCCGTAAACAACTCGATGAATTGACTGAATGGGTAAAACGTCCTCAAATTGGAGCAAAAGGATTGGTTTATGCTCGATATAATACAGATGGAACCCTAAAATCATCTGTGGATAAATTTTTTGATGAAACCGTTTTACAATCTTGGGCTACAAAATGTAAGGCCAAACCAGGTGATTTGATGCTTATTTTATCTGGAGAAACCGACAAAACCAGAACACAACTTTCGGCTTTACGAATGGAGTTAGCCACCCGTTTAGGATTGAGAAAACCAGACGAATTTGCTCCTTTATGGGTTGTCGATTTTCCATTATTGGAATTTGACGAAGAAAGTGGTCGCTACCACGCCATGCACCACCCCTTTACCTCGCCAAAACCAGAAGACATTAGCTTATTAGAAACCAATCCAGGAAAAGTACGTGCCAATGCGTATGATATGGTCTTGAACGGCAACGAAATAGGAGGAGGCTCTATCCGGATTCACGACAAAGCCACTCAAGAATTGATGTTCAAATACTTAGGATTCACACCCGAAGAAGCCAAAGCACAATTTGGATTCCTGATGGATGCCTTCCAATTTGGAGCACCCCCACACGGCGGATTGGCCTTTGGATTAGACAGATTGGTAGCCATTTTGGGCGGACAAGAAACCATACGAGATTTTATTGCCTTCCCAAAAAACAACTCAGGACGAGATGTCATGATAGATGCCCCCGCCACCATTGACGTCAAACAACTCGAAGAATTACACATACAGTTGCGATAAATTTTATAAATTAAACTTTAGTATTTTGAAAACCTTTGTCTTTTTTTATATATAAAATATTTGGCAAAGGTTTTTTTAACCCAACTTGCC
>NZ_MUGT01000126.1 GCF_002217205.1 Flavobacterium branchiophilum NBRC 15030 = ATCC 35035
TGAGGGATTAGCGCAAGGCACCGTGTGCTCGTGATAGCCCGACGGCAAAAAAAGGAAGCCCCGCCTGAAGGGTTTGGGGCGTGGGGGCTTGCTTTTTTTTGCCGGCATGCCCTAATTGGTTAGTGTTTTTATGGATGAAGTGGCTTTTGGTGGGGTAGTAGGTATTGGTTTGAAATTTTTTGTATTTTTTTTTGTTTATTGAAAATAAATTGTATTTTTGAAACATTAATAATAAATAAATCATAATAAGATGTTTGAACAATTAACAGAATTAGTGAAACAATTTGGTGGCGATGCTGTGGTGAATAATGCTGCGGTGCCTAATGAACACAATGAGGCCGTTTTGGGCGAGGCCAGCTCATCTATACTTGATGGGTTGAAAAAAATTGCTACTCAGGGTAATGGGGCCGAGTTGATTGGGGGGTTGTTTAATGGCAATAGTGCTGGCGACACATCGAACCCTGTTGTAAAAATGCTTACGGAACAGTTGTCGGGCAGTTTGGGTCAGAAATTTGGTTTGGGGTCTGAGGCTGCATCGGGTGTGGCGGCTAGCTTGATTCCAAAAGTTTTGGGTTCTTTGATTGGCGGGGCAAAAGATCCGAATAATGCGGGTATTCAGATTACGGATGTTATTGGGGCCATTTCGGGCGGTAATAGTGGTGGCATTATGGACGTGGTATCGAAGTTTGGTGGTCAGTTTGGATTGGATCAAAATGGCGATGGCAAGGTGGATATGAGCGATGCTTTGGCTGCTGCTACTAAACAAGGTGGTCTTGGTGGTATGTTGGGTGGTTTGTTTGGTAAATCGTAATTTTTTTGACAATTAATGCGTAAATACTCCTAAAAATGGCCTGAAATTGCTGTTTGATTGTAAAACCAAGAGGGGAATTTATAGCTATTTATACTCGAAATTTTGCATAAAAGATTAATAATCATGTAGATAACGTACGCTATTGGGAGTTTTACATCATAGTTAAAATACATGATATTACATGTTTATAAATTATTTGATTTTGCACCTTTAGCTGGTATTCTTTTTTATAGGCATAATTTGAAAAATTAACCTTTGATATATTAAATAGCAGCTTTTTTTGTTAGGATTTTGTTAATTTTAAATTTTTTGTGTGCTATCATTTTAAATAAAAACCATTCTATTGTTAGAATGGTTTTTTTGTTAAGGAATTTTCTATTACTTTTGTTGTTTAATTTATTTAATCAATTATGATTATCTTTGTGCTGCATTTGTGTATTAGTATTGATTTTTGACCAATGGTCGTGATAATTAATAGTGATTTATTGCAATAACATAAGGTATTATTTTATAAAAATATAGTTTTTTAGCTTTGTATAGGTAATGTATTTGCTTTAACTTTATAAAAAATCATGGAAAAGTTTAAACAAAAATGGCGGATTCGGTCTAATGTTCAATTGGCCATAATTGTATTGGTGTTTGCAATAAATGGTTCGTTGTCTGCCAAAATTGCCTTGTTTGTTTTGGATCGATTGGGGTTGTCTATCAAGGAATTGCCGGCTGTGTTGTATTATGTGGTGTTGTTTTTGATTGTTTTGCCATTTTATCCTTATTTGTTGAAAGTGGTGGGCTTTGTTTTTGGGCAATCGTCTTTTTTTAATCCAATAGCTAATAAAATGTTGGAACAATATAAAAAAGGCATCAGAAAATGGATTTTTTTTAATAGGAAATAAGTTTTGCGGTTGGTATAATGAAATATTTGTCTTACAATAAAACCATTAAAATGATACGATAGTAGTTTTTATTAAAAAAATGCGATAATTTGAGGAGCATTTTTTGTTTTGATTTTAAAAAAGATTACCTTGCATTAAAATTTTAGAATAACAATTGAAAAGTAGTATAAAAAAGAGTTTAAACCAATTATTTTTAAGTAAAAATTAACAAAATTATGAATCAAAAAACATCAACGGCATTTATTATTGCCTCTTGGATTGCTATGGGCGCTGGAATTATAGGATATTTAGTAGGTTTGATGCGGGCCGACATGTTGCTAAACGAAAAAGGCTATTATTTTACAGTATTAATGTTTGGCTTGTTTTCGGTAGTATCGTTGCAAAAAAGTGTTAGAGACCGACTGGAAGGCATTGTGATAACGGATATTTATTATGGCATTTGCTGGTTTGGCTCCATTTTGTCTATTGCGTTGTTGGCCATTGGGTTGTGGAATGCCACGATTTTGCCTAGCGAAAAAGGATTTTATGCCTTTGCCTTTTTGTTGGCTATTTTTGGAGCTATTGCCGTGCAGAAAAACACAAGAGATAATTTGGCTTCAGAGAAATAAATGATTGACAAGCTAGATAATACTTAAAATTAATTGTAATATTAATTTTAAGTATTTTTTTTGTAATAAAAATGAAAAAAAATGGATAAAATAAAACTCGTATTTGCCTCAAATAATGCTCACAAAATTGAGGAAATACAACAATTAGTGCCAGAATTTGTTGAGATTTTAAGTTTGCAAGCCATCAATTGTTTGGAGGACATACCCGAAACTGCCACTACCATTGCCGGCAATGCCCAATTGAAAGCCAATTATGTAACAGAAAAATATGGTTACCCTTGTTTTGCAGATGATACAGGACTAGAAATTGAGGCTTTGAACGGTGCTCCAGGTGTTTTTTCGGCTAGGTATGCGGGCGAACCTAAAAATGACAAGGCAAATTTAGAAAAAGTATTGGAAAATATGACTCAAGAAACCCACAGAGCGGCACAATTTAAAACTGTTATTTGTTTGAATTTAAATGGTTTACAACATTTGTTTACAGGAATTGTAAAAGGCAATATAGCGCTAACTCCAAAAGGTAATCAGGGGTTTGGTTATGATCCCATTTTTAGGGCAGCAGGATACGATAAAACATTTGCCGAAATGACTATGAAAGAAAAATCTGAAATAAGTCATCGAGGAAAAGCGGTGGAACAATTGGTAGTATTTTTGCGAAAAATGTAACAAAAACGAGCAGGTGTGCCTGAAAAAAACAACAAATAGCAAGCGACAATTTATTTCAAAAAAGCTAAATAATTGATAGTCAATTTATAATAATAAAATAAATAAAGAAAAAGCATTAGTTATTAACAAAAATTCGATGTACCTTTGCGACCTATTTTAAATACATATAATGAATAAATTTGAACAATTAGGATTGAGTGAATCGCTACAACGTGCGATTATCGATCTAGGATTTGAAAATCCGACCGAAGTGCAGGAAAAGGCGATTCCCCTATTATTGGAAAAAGACACAGATTTAGTTGCGTTGGCTCAAACAGGGACAGGGAAAACGGCAGCTTTTGGTTTTCCGCTGATTCAAAAAATTGATGCCAACAACAGAAATACACAAGCATTGATTTTATCACCCACACGAGAATTATGTTTGCAAATTACAAACGAAATTAAAAACTACGCCAAATACGAAAAAGGTATAAATGCCGTAGCCATTTATGGAGGAGCCAGCATTACAGAACAAGCCAGAGAAATAAAAAGAGGGGCACAAATTATTGTAGCTACACCTGGCCGTATGCAAGACATGATTAATAGAGGATTGGTAAACATTTCTCAAATTAATTATTGTGTTTTGGACGAAGCAGACGAAATGTTGAACATGGGATTTTATGAAGATATTGTAAACATCCTTTCGACATCGCCCGACGAAAAAAGCACATGGTTGTTTTCGGCAACGATGCCACAAGAGGTAGCCCGAATTGCAAAACAATTTATGCACAATCCACTTGAAATTACTGTTGGAACCAAAAATTCTGGTTCGGCCACGGTTTCACATGAGTTTTACCTTGTCAATGCAAGAGACCGTTATGAAGCACTTAAAAGATTAGCCGATTGTAATCCAGATATTTTTTCGGTAGTTTTTTGTAGAACCAAAAGAGATACCCAACAAGTAGCCGAAAAATTGATTGAAGACGGATACAACGCCGCAGCCCTTCATGGCGATTTGTCGCAAGCCCAACGTGACTCTGTTATGAAATCGTTTAGAGGCCGACAAATTCAAATGCTTGTTGCAACAGATGTTGCCGCAAGAGGTATAGATGTGGACAATGTAACACACGTTGTAAATTACCAACTTCCAGACGAAATAGAAACCTACAACCACCGTTCTGGAAGAACAGGAAGAGCAGGAAAACTAGGTACCTCTATTGTAATAGTTACCAAAAGTGAACTAAGAAAAATTGCTTCCATTGAAAGAATTATCAAACAAAAGTTTGAAGAAAAAAGCATTCCATCTGGAATTGAAATTTGTGAAATACAATTGTTGCATTTAGCAAACAAAATAAAAGACACCGAAGTAGATCATGAAATTGACAATTATTTGCCAGCAATCAACACTGTTTTGGAAGGTTTGTCAAAAGAAGATTTGATTAAAAAAATGGTTTCTGTAGAATTTAATCGTTTTATTAATTATTACAAAAAAACCAAAGATTTATCTACACAATCAGCAGGTAACGACCGTAATAGAGAAGAAAGAGGCACTAGAGAAACCAATACAAACGGTGCAGTTCGTTATTTTGTAAACATCGGATCGAGAGATAATTTTGATTGGATGACTTTGAAAGATTGGTTGAAAGAAACATTAGACCTTGGCAGAGACGATGTATTTAAAGTGGATGTAAAAGAAGGTTTTTCATTCTTTAACACCGATGCTGAATTTACAGATAGAGTAATGGATGTTTTGAACAATACACAATTGGAAGGCAGACGCATCAATGTGGAAATTTCTAAAAACGACGGAGGAGGCAGACGTGACCATAACGGACGCAGCGCTGGCGGATTTGGTGGAAGCCGTAATGGCGGAGGCGAAAGACGTTCGGGCGGTAGCGGTTTTAGAGGGGCGGCCAAAGAAGGTGGTTTTAGAAACGAAAGAAGCGGTGCTAGAGAAGGCAGCTTTAGAAGTGAAAGAGGCAGCAGCTCCCGACGTGAAACAACTGTAACTGAAAGAGCTCCAAGACGTTCAGAAAGTTTTGGAACAACTCCAAGAGCCAGACGTACTAGAAGAGATTAAAACTATTTGTTAATTTTCTGGTAAATATACTAGCAAACTACAAACTATTTCGTGTTTATTTATTACTTTTGAGTTTTATTTAAATTTATGAAATATTTTGTAGTTTTCTTTTTTGCACTCTTTGCTACAACCCTTGTAGCTCAAGATAAAAATGCCCAAAAAATATCGGGAAACATTATCAATAGTGTCAATTCATTGCCCGTAGCAAATGTTAATATCATCAATATCAACAAAGTAAAAGGTGCTGTTTCGGGTAGTTTTGGACTATTTGAAATAGAGGCCACTGTAAATGATACCTTACACATTACTTGTATCGGATTTCAATCTTTGAAAGTAAAAGTTACCAATGACTGGGTAAAAAATAAAATTACAAAAATACAACTTACTCCAAAATCGTATGCCTTGGAAGAAGTAATTGTAAGAAAATACAATTTGACGGGATATTTAGAAATTGATTCCAAATTAATCCCCGTTAGAGAAGACTACCGATACAGTATTTCTGGACTTCCACAGGCTTATGAAGGTGGGCAGTATGCTCCAAATGCTTTTAATAAAGTAATGGGATCCTTGTTTAACCCCGCTGACATGCTTTATAATTTTTTTGGCAATAAGCCCAAAGAACTTCGCAAACTCAAAGAAATGAGAAAAGACGATACCGTACGAAATGTATTGGAATCAAGATTTGACAGAGAAACATTGGCAGCCTTGTTGGGCATAGACAAAAAAGAAATAGCCGAAATTTTAGAACGTTGTAATTATTCTGAATCTTTTGTAAAATCAGCAAACGATTTGCAAATTATGGATGCCATTAGCGGTTGTTATGAAGAATATAAAATTTTGAAAAAAAATTAAAA
>NZ_MUGT01000127.1:0-2838 GCF_002217205.1 Flavobacterium branchiophilum NBRC 15030 = ATCC 35035
CCTACGGTAAATTTCAAACAAATTAACAACATCATTCAACAACTAAAATCTGGATTACGAACAATACAAACTCACGTTAGTAAACATCATTTACAAAAATATTTAAACGAATATTTTTATCGATTAAATAGATCAATATATAAAGAAACAATTTTTGATAATCTAATAAAAAGAATGATAAATCACGAATGGGTAGGATGGAAATTAATTGTAGCTCCTAAGTAAGTAACTCGAAAACAAAAAATGATGTTAGATTTATAAAATTATGGTTTAGTGGAGCTTAATGCTCAAGAAGTTCAGGAGACTAAAGGAGTTTTTGGTGGAACAAATATAACAATTGGTTATGATTGTTATGTATTATGCGGACCATTTGGTTTGGGTATCATTTAAATTTTTAATCTTGAAAATAAGTTTAAGGATTTACTTTCGAAGAAACAAATGTAATAATCGGGGATGCTATTGATTCTATTGGTCTTGCTTCACTTGGTATAGCAGCATTATGGTGTTGTTATGAATTGGAGTTGTACCCGCTGCATACGACCAAAGACAAAAAAATAAATAAACAATAAATTAATTTAGTATGACTATGAAAATGGATTTTAACAAAATAATAAAATTATTGCTATTAGGTATATTTGTACTTGTTCTAATGTTCAATCTTGGTAAGCAATGTGCAATTTATGATTTAAAACACAAAGCCACTTCAGAAGTATTTAAATTATAGCGAGTTACGTTTTTTTCATGCGTATCCTATTCAAATGTTTGATTGGAATGGTATTCATTAAAATTATATAAAAAATGGCGATACATATAAATATGTTACATTATTATTACATCAATAAAGTGTTTAAATGGAAACTAACAAAGATTTAATGCTACGAAATTTAAAATATTTTTCGGATTTTTTATTGAGTTTAACAAAGCAAAAAGCAATTAATTTAGAAGTTATAGATGCCCATATACATAAATTTCTCGTAGAAAATTATAACATAACTTCAGATTCCCTTTTAAGAAACCAACAGACGAAATAATTGCAATAATTGAAACCGATAATTACGAAAACATCAAAGGTTTAGCAGATATTTATTTTATCAAATATACTTTAGAAAACAATACAAGCACCAAAAGTGAATTTTCAACACAAATAATTGGGTTGTATGAATCTTATCAAATTAAACTTCGACCTATTCTTTCGACATACAATCTAAAATTAGCATTTTAAAAAACATTTCGAATTAAAATTCATGTACCCACAATAAACACCCTCGTAAACCTGATTACTATAAAAAAATTTATTAGAACAATCAGGCAAATATTTTGAACTTTGGAACAAACAAAGTACAGTTTGAAACTGTTTTTATAGCATGACACCTTTTATCATATAAGAAATCAGGATGTCAATTACATATTTGATTTATAGGCATCAAAAAATTAAAAAAACACCTTGTGATGTCTGGAATAAATTTAATTTTTCAATAAAAAAATCAATTATCTTTACAGCCCATAAAGTAATATTAATTGATACGATAAAAGATATGTTCCCATTGCAAAGAAACCGCCGATTGCGACAAAATGAAGTAATTAGAAGCCTGGTAAGAGAAACTATTTTGTTGCCCACTGATTTTATAGTGCCGCTGTTTGTAGTTGAAGGACAACAGATTAGAGAAGAAATACCATCGATGAGTCAGTATTTTAGACTGAGTTTGGATTACCTGGAACAAGAAGTCAAACTGTTATGGAGTTTGGGTTTACAATCAGTGTTGTTATTTGTAAAAGTGCCCGACCATTTGAAAGACAATGCCGGAAAAGAGGCTTTGAACGCCAATGGTTTGATGCAAAGAGCCATAAAAACAGTAAAAAATGTTTGTCCAGATATGTTGGTTTTTACAGATGTAGCCCTAGACCCGTATTCGATATATGGTCATGATGGTATTGTAGAAAATGGACAAATTGCCAATGATGCCACAGCCCATTTTTTAGCCCAAATGAGTATTTCACACGCCCAAGCGGGTGCCGACATTGTAGCTCCTAGCGACATGATGGACGGCAGAATTGGCACTATAAGACAGGCATTGGAACACGAAGGGTATAGCCATACGGGCATTATGAGTTATAGTGCAAAATATGCTTCGGCACATTATGGGCCATTTAGAGATGCATTAGATAGTGCTCCAGTTGATTTGCAACACATTCCAAAAGACAAAAAAACATATCAAATGGACTATCATAATAGGATAGAAGCCCTACGAGAAACCCAAATGGATATAGCCGAAGGGGCTGATATTGTAATGGTAAAACCTGGAATAGCTTATTTGGACATTGTAAGAGATATAAAAAATGCCGTAAATGTTCCCGTTGCAGTATATCAAGTGTCTGGAGAGTATGCCATGATAAAAGCCGCAGCCGAAAAAGGGTGGCTGGATCATGATGCCGTTATGTTTGAACAAACTACGGCTTTCAAAAGGGCTGGAGCCGATATAATTGCAAGTTATTTTGCCAAAGACATAGCCATGATTTTAAATCAATAATGTTGTTTTTTGAGCTAAATGTTATTATGCACCGTATTTTGCGTTAGGGATAGGAGTGGAAATCCTTTTTTTGGGTGGGTGCGGGCTTTTTCTGCCCGTGCCCGCCCAAAAAAAGATTATTTCACAATATTATATTTCATTTGGAGTTCAATGAACGTTGTTTGCAACGGATAGCCCGACCCTTGTGGTAACGCCCAAAATATAGTAAACGGATTGGTTGTTTGATTTTAGAATTGAGCTTTTTTTTTGAAAAAACAGGTTTATGTAAACCCCATTAATTTGAATAGTAGGCTTATACCAAATATACATA
>NZ_MUGT01000127.1:2951-11052 GCF_002217205.1 Flavobacterium branchiophilum NBRC 15030 = ATCC 35035
AAAAATAACTACGCATCTTTGGACTATTTTATAAATATATTAGGTATTAATTTTTCGGGAACAACACAACTTTGTTAGAACAATATGGAGAATGGCAAGCCTTTACGAAAAATAATTCACATAGACATGGATGCTTTTTACGCATCGGTGGAGCAATTGGACCAACCAGAGTTGCGAGGCAAACCCATAGCTGTTGGGGGCAACGAAATTAGGGGTGTAGTATCGGCTGCCAGTTACGAGGAACGAAAATTTGGCGTAAGGAGTGCTTTGAGTGGGGTGTTGGCCAAAAAATATTGTCCAGACCTCATCTTTGTAAAACCTCGATTTGATAGATACGCAGAAATTTCAAAAAAAATAAGATCGATTTTTTATGAATACACAGATTTGGTTGAGCCATTGTCGTTGGACGAGGCATATTTGGATGTAACGCAAAACAAGAAAAACATGTCGAGTGCTACCATGATTGCGGCAGAAATTCGGCAAAAAATTTTTATAGAATTGGGTTTAACGGCTTCGGCAGGCATTTCAATAAATAAATTTGTTGCCAAAATTGCTTCGGATTACAATAAACCCAATGGTCAAAAAACGGTTGCTCCCAATGAGGTATTACTGTTTTTGGAGCAATTGCCCATCAAGAAATTTTATGGAGTGGGCAAAGTAACTACCGAAAAAATGTACCAACTTGGCATTTTTACTGGATTGGATTTGAAGTCAAAAAGTTTGGATTTTTTAGAAAAACATTTCGGAAAGTCGGGTACATTTTACTATCATGTGGTTAGAGGGGTTCACAACGGCGAAGTAAAAGCCAACAGAATAGCCAAATCGGTTGCAGCCGAACACACTTTTGACATCAATTTGACCTCGGAAATATTTATGTTAGAAAAACTAAGTAAAATTGCTAATGAACTCGAACGCCGACTTCAAAAACACCAAAAAGCAGGAAAAACAGTTACCCTAAAAATCAAGTATAGCGATTTTACACAGCAAACTCGGAGTAAAACCTTGCCCTATTTTATTTCAGACAAAAGTTTGCTTTTTGAATTTGCAAAAGAACTTTTATACCAAGAAAAACTAAAAAACTCTGTTCGATTATTGGGCATTTCATTGAGTAATTTGAATACAGAAACAACTAAAAAAAGTATTTTTGTACAACTAAAATTTGATTTTTGAAATTTAATACCAAATATATTTTTGATTAAAATAAATATGTTGTAAAAAAAAAAACATTATTTGTGTTGGAATCCTTTTTGCTAAAAAAACAAGTTGATTATATTATTTTATTGGTATAAATGGATTAGGTATTAAAAAAAAACAAGCGGCAAAATGTACCGCTTGGTTTGATTTTTTGTAGGTTTCAAATTCCTAAAACCTTTTTATTAAAATCGTTGTCTTGTCCTTTACCAGCAAAATCGTCAAAGGCTTTGTCTGTAACCCTAATAATGTGATTGTCTATAAATATAGCTCCTTCTTTAGCACCATCTTCTTGATTTTTATAACAACACTCCCACTCTAAAACCGCCCAGCCAGGAAAATCATAATGGGCTAATTTGCTAAAAACTTGTTTAAAATCCACTTGTCCGTCTCCTAAAGAGCGAAAACGGCCTGCCCGATCGGTCCAATTTTGATAGCCACCATATACACCTTGTTTGCCATTTGGATGAAACTCTGCATCTTTGATGTGGCAGGCTTTGATGCGTTCGTGGTAATGATCTATGTAAGCAACATAATCCAAACATTGTAAGATAAAATGCGAAGGATCATAAAGCAAACAGGCTCTTGGATGTTGGTGTACTTTATCTAAAAATCGCTCATAAGACACTCCATCATGCAAGTCTTCGCCAGCATGTACTTCATAACACAAATCGACACCCGATTGGTCAAAAGCATTAAGAATAGGAGTCCAACGTTTGGCTAGTTCTGTAAAACCATCATCAACAATTCCAGCAGGCCTTTGAGGCCACGGATATACCGTATGCCAAAGTAAAGAGCCACTAAAAGTTGCATGTGCTTGTAGTCCTAAATGCTCGGAGGCTTTTGCAGCCCACAGCAATTGTTGGACAGCCCATTGGTAACGGGCTGCTGGATTGTTTTTGCACGAATCGGGAGCAAATCCATCAAACAAGGCATCATAAGCAGGATTAACAGCAATTAATTGGCCTTGCAAATGGGTGGACAACTCCGTGATTTCAAGACCATAACTATTGATTTTGGCTTTATATTCTTGAGCAAAAACAGGATCTTCTGCAATGCGTTGTAAATCAAAATACCGATTATCCCAGGTTGGTATTTGTACACCTTTGTATCCTAAACTAGCTGCCCATTGACAAATGTGGTCTATGGTATCAAATGGTGCTTGATCTCCATAAAATTGTGCCAAAAATAGGGCTGGTCCTTTTATTGTTACCATATAATTTGTCTTATTTTTTAAATTGCTTCAAGTAATTGGCACTTATTTGAGCATCTGCAAGCACCCCTTTGCTATCGTATTTTTCTTGTTCATATATAAAATGTTCCATTCCATACTTTTGAGCTACTTGCAATATTTCTGAAAAAGAAATCATTCCTTCGCCCAAATTGCAAGAGGCAAATGGTTCTGTAGTATTTTTCAAGCGGTCTTTGATATGCCCTAATTTAAAACGATTTTGGTATTTTTTAAAATAATCTTCAGGATTGATACCCGCAGTAACTACCCAATAAATGTCCATTTCAAAATCAACCAAATGTGGATCTGTTAAGTCCATCATTACCTGTTGAGGGATTTGTCCGTCGAGTACTTTAAAAGAATAATCATGATTATGATAGGCAAATTTGATGCCTTCTTTTTTACAAATTTCTCCAGCTTTATTAAACTTATCGGCATACATTTTAAAATCGTCTATCGATTTTTGAGGGCCAAGCCATGGACAAACCAAATATTTGCCGCCAATACTGGCCACATCTGCAGCTTTCTGTTCCAAGTCTTTGGTCCAATCGCAGTGAGCACTTATCATTTGCAAACCTTCACCTTGTAAGAAAGATTGAAATTCTTTGGGTTGCATACCCCAAAAAATGCCTTTTGCACCTTCAAAACTTTCAACTTGAGTAAAACCCATTTTAGCAATTTGCGAAAGCGTTTCCTTTGGATTGTCGTTGATAATGTCTCTTAGGGTCCATAATTGGATACCAAAATGGTTGAAAATACCTGGAGTCATTCCTGTTTTTGAAGCACAAGCAATATGGGGCAATACTGCCAACAAAGCTGCTGCTTGACTTCCTTTTGTAACAAATTGTCTTCTGTTCATTTTTAAGTTTTTTTAATGGTTTAACCTTGCAATCCAACATAAGCCTTATCTCCTTTTTTATAAGGAATATCCCCTTGAAATTTTCCAGGAATTGGCACATAATTAAAAGTAGCTTTGAGGCCTTTTTCGGAGGTTAAATAGGCAAACAAAATAATTTGATACATAGCTAAAAAGCCTTTATCCTCTTTGTTTTTAACAGCATTAAAAACAGCTGCTTTTTTGTCGGCAGCTAATTTAGCAAAAGTATCGCCCATGGTTTTTGCCTTAGTTTCAATTTTATTTAATGCATCTAAAAAGGCTTTTTGTTCTTCGTCTGTATAAATATCTTGAAAAATTTTATCTACAAATGCTGCCACACCAACAGATTTTGCACCGGGTGTATCGGTTTCAGGAATAATGGTTTCGGCAATTTCGCTTAAAAGTGCCAGCATTGTTTGGTCTAATTTTTGTGAACCTGCTTGGTCATTTTTACAACTAGTTAAAAGAAAATTGGAACCCACAAAAAGGCCACCACTTACTAATGCTATATTTTTTATTAAGTCTCTACGATTCATACTATTGATTTTTTGGTTTTACAATGGGTTACAAATTTCCTTTTTTCATTTCTTCGGCAGCAAAATTTGCGGCACGAGCTGTTAAAGCCATGTATGTAAGCGAAGGATTAACACAACTTGCCGAAGTCATACAAGCGCCATCGGTTACAAAAACGTTTAAACAGTCCCACACTTGATTGTTTTTGTTCAAAACCGATGTTTTAGGATCGGCCCCCATACGGGCAGCCCCCATTTCGTGGATACCCATTCCTGGAGCATAGTCGGCTTCAAAGGTTTTTACGTTTTTAGCACCTGCAATTTCGAGCATTTCTTTCATATCATTCATCATGTCGATTTTCATTTTCTTTTCATTTTCTTTGATTTCGACATCAAATTTCAATACAGGCAAGCCCCATTTGTCTTTCAAATCAGGGTCTAATGAAATTTTATTTTCATGATAAGGCAACATTTCGCCAAAAGCAGTTGCTCCAATGCTCCAACCACCTAAACTACCAAAAACGTCTTTCAAATCTTTTCCAATGTTCATTTCGGCCACTTGGCTTTCCCAACCATTTCTAGATGCCCCCCCTTGATAACCAAAACCTCTGATGTAATTGCGCTTGGTTTTGTCATTGATATTATGGTAACGTGGGATATAAAAACCAGTTGGTCTGTAGCCAAAATAATAGGAATCATCAAAACCATCAAATTCACCACTTGCTCCTACTCTAAAATGGTGGTCCATTACATTATGCCCCAATTCACCACTAGAACTACCCAAACCTTCTTTCCAAACATCGGTAGCAGAATTCATTAATATCCAAGCCGAGTTTAAAGCCGAGGCACATAGAAACACTATTTTACTAGAAAAAACGTGTTCTTCTTTGGTTTCAGCATCAATAACGGTTACACCAGTAGCTTTTTTGGTATTTTTATCGTAATTTACTTCTTTTACGATTGAAAATGGACGAAGTGTCAAATTGCCTGTTTTAACTGCGGCAGGTAAAGTGGAAGTCTGTGTAGAAAAATATCCCCCAAATTGACAACCGTTCCAACACATATTGCGGTACTGACATTCGCTACGGCCTTCTAATTTGCCTCCAGTATTGTGAGCTGTTCTTCCAATAATCAGGCGTCGTTGATCGGCATAATGGGCTTTTATCTTTTCGGCTACCGTTTTTTCTACTGCATTTAGTTCCATTGGAGGCATAAAATGGCTGTCTGGCAATTGAGGTAAATTTTCTACCGAGCCACTAACACCAATAAATTTTTCAACATAAGTGTACCAAGGTTCTATATCTTTATATCGAATAGGCCAATCAATTGCAATGCCATCTTTCAAATTGGCTTCAAAATCTAAATCGCTCCAACGGTAACTTTGACGACCCCACATCAATGAACGTCCACCCACATGGTAGCCTCTAAACCAATCAAACCTTTTGGTTTCGCTATAAGGATTGTCTTTATCGCTTGCCCAATAAGACAAGTTTCGTTCATTAAGTGGATAATCTCTTTTGAGTACAGGATTTTCGGCAACCATTTCTTTGGTTGGTCTAAAATGACGGTGCGGGTATTCCCAAATGGGTTTGTTTTGTTCCGCATAGTCTTTAATGTGTTCTATGTTGTGTCCTCTTTCCAAGAGCAACACTTTTAGGCCTTTTTCAGTTAATTCTTTTGCAGCCCAGCCTCCAGATATTCCAGAGCCTACTACTATGGCATCATATTGATTTTCAGTCATTTTAATTACTTTATTTTAGTTAATAGTTTAAGTTAAATTTTATTTTATTAAATATCGCAAATGGCAATTGCTTTTGCTAATGATTCTGTTTTGTTTTTGGCAGTTGCTATAAATTCTTGTGCAACATATCCTGTATATCCTGTTTTGAAAATGGCTTTCATGATGGCTGGATAATTGAGCTCTTGGGTGTTGTCTATTTCATGTCGGCCAGGCACACCTGCCGTGTGGTAATGTCCAAAATAGTGGTGGTTTTTTTGAATGGTTTCAATGATATTGCCTTCCATTATTTGAAGATGGTATATGTCATACAAAAGTTTAAAATGAGAACTTCCCAATGCTTTACACAATTCGATTCCCCAACGAGAAGAATCGGCCATATAATCGGGGTGGTTTACTTTGCTATTAAACAACTCCATTTGTATCACAACCCCTCTTTTTTCGGCATGTGGCATAATTTGTTTTAAGCCAATTACACAATTTTCAAGTCCCTCTTGGTCGCTCATGCCGTTTCGATTGCCACTAAAACAAATTAGGTTTTGATACCCTGCATCGGCAACCCAATCAATATGTTTGAGGTAATTGTCTATCAAAACAGGGTGGTTTTTTAAATCGTTCCAGCCTTCGGTCAGGCTAATGTGAGCACCCGTGCACATTGAGCAATGAACGCCATGTTTTTTGAGGATTGGAAAATCTTTTGGCTCTATCAAATCAAGGGCAGAAAAACCTATTTGTTTGACTAACAAACACAAATCTGAAACAGACAAATGATCAAAAGTCCAGCGGCAAACCGAATGTTTGATGTTGCCTTTTAAAGGCTTTTGAATCCCATTTGACAAGGCAAAATTATTGTCATCTTGTGCCAATACTATTTGGGGGGTCAGGGCCACAAGGCCACCCCATGCAAGATTTTTTAACAATGCTCTTCTTTTCATATTTGTAATAGTGTAATTATTATAAAGTTCAAAATAGTTTTGCAACAAAATGTTACCAAATACAAACTGTAATTACCCGTTTAAAAAAACAGTTGAATTGAGATGGATTATGTATTAGAAACATTAATGTCCGCCTTGAATTTTTTGTTTTTCTTTAAAAAAAGCAAAAAACATCATCGAAATTCCAGCAGCAAACAAGCAAGGGAATATCCAGATTTTGTACCAATTGTGCATTCCATCGCCAACAGCATTTTGATCGACAATCAAGCCTGCAACATAAAAACCAATGTACATTCCAACACCATAAGTGGCTAAAGTAATCAACCCTTGTGCCGAAGAACGTACTTGTTCGCCTGCTTTTTGATCGGTGTAGATTTGCCCTGTTACAAAAAAGAAATCATAACAAACGCCATGAAGGGTAATTCCTAAATACAGCATCCATAAATTGTCGTCGATATTGCCATAGGCAAATAGTAAATACCTAACCACCCAAGCAACCATTCCAATGAGCAACATTTGTTTGACTCCAAATCGAACAAAAAACAAAGGCATTAAGAATAAAAATAATGTTTCAGACATTTGTCCAAATGTCATTTTGGCTGCGGCACCTTCCATGCCCACTTCGTTCAAAAATTGATTGGCCTGACCATAATAAAAGGCCAACGGAATACAAATTAAAATAGAAGCTATAAAGAAGATTAAATAATTTTTATCGCTCAATACTTTGAGGGCATCAAGACCTATAGTTTCAGAAAAACTAACTTGTTTGCCCGCTTTTGGTGGAGGAGTATTGGGCAAAAAGAAACAAAACACTCCAAAACCCGCAGAAACTATGGATGAAACTAAAAATGTGATGTTCAACGTTTTTGGCGAACCTTCCCAGGCCATCCAACCAATAATCAAGCCCGAAACTATCCAACCAATAGTACCCCAAACCCTAATGTTTGAAAATTCTTTTTCGGCATCTTGCATTTGATTCAAAGATATTGAATTGACCAAAGCTAAAGTTGGCATAAACAAAATCATGTAAACCAATAATAAGCTATAAAAAGAATCGAAATTGGTTTGCGAAGCTAATACATACAAGATTCCAGCACCAACAAGATGCAAAATACCTAATATTTTTTGTGCTGCAAAAAATTTATCGGCTATCATGCCCACTATAAATGGTGCTACAATAGCCCCCAAACATTGTGTGCCATAAGCCAAGCCTGTTTGAGTGCCGCTGGCTGCAATATCGCCTTTTGTCAAATAAGTTCCCATGGTTACAAACCAAATGCCCCAAACAAAAAAGTTGAAGAACATCATAATGGATAGTTTAATTCTAATGTCTTTTTTCATAAAAATTAATGTAGTTTTTTAGTTTTTAATAGTTGTTTTTTTGGAATTCTATTGCGTCATTTTAACACGATAGACCAAAAGTACTTTATTTTTATCAAACTTACAAATAAATTTTATCAATCCTAAAAAATATTCTCTTTTTTTACATTATATATTTTTTTAGGCTTAAAAAACAAACAATCACAAAAAAAGCATCTTGTTAAGAGTAAGTACTTGACAAGATGCTTATTATACCAAATATACATATAAAATAGTCCAATCTACTTGTTCTATTTT
>NZ_MUGT01000127.1:11059-24962 GCF_002217205.1 Flavobacterium branchiophilum NBRC 15030 = ATCC 35035
ATAACTACGCCTCTTTGGATTATTTTATAAATATATTTGGTATTATAAAAATAATTTTTGATTTTTGGCTACATCAGTTGATGCCAATGCCATTATGGGCCATTTTTAATTAACTAAATGATCATTTAAAATTTTAAATTCAATCCCAAAAGAAAGTTACTGCCGGCTTGCGGAAAATAATATACATAGCCCCCCCCATAATCGGCACCGTTTGAAACGTATTGGACATTGAAAATATTATTAACTTTCAATAAAAACTGTATCGATTTGAAAATGTTTTTAGGTTTTATTTCATAATTGGCCATCAAATCATGTACAAAATAATCTTTCAACATAGCATTAGGGTCGTTTTCGTTAGACAAATATTGAGTTCCTACAAATTTGGACAACCAAACCAATTGAAAACTTTTTTGAGGTACAAATGTTAGGGCATTTCCAAAAATAATTTTGGGCGAAAAAGCAATATTTGTTTTGCCAATGGTAGTAATACCCAAATGGTTTGTGGTTACAAAATCGAGGTTTCTATTGGCAGACCACGTGAGGTTTGTGTTCCAATGCCATTTGGAGTGCATCCAAAACTGAGCATCCATTTCGACTCCCAATCGGTAACTTTTACCAACATTGGTACGAATTGGGTTTCCTACATTGTCCAGAGCTCCTGTAAGTACCAATTGGTCTTGGTATAGCATATAAAAACTATTGAAGTTGCATTGCGTTTGACCTTTTTCAAAACGCCATCCTAGTTCAAAATCATGTAATTTTTCGGGTTTGGGTGTGCCGTTTTCAAAGTCTGTTCTGTTGGGTTCTTTTTGAGCCTTTGCATAAGACAAATAAAATTGATGGTGTTTGTTCCAATTAAAAGTCAAACCTGCTTTTGGATTCCAAAAACTATAAGATTCGTTTACTTTGTCGTTCAAAACGCCAATGGCTTCATATTGCAGTGATCGGTGTTGTAAATCAAGGTAATAAGCCCATTTAGTATTGATATTGGCATTGATTTTTACAAAAAAGTTGGCTTCATTTTTATTGCCAAAATAATTGTAATATGGTACATTTGGTGTGCTGTTTGAAGCATATTGTGCCCAAATGATTTTGCCAAAATGGCTGCCTTTGTACTGATTGAGTGCCGATCCTAGTATGATAGCAGTATTGTTTTTTTGGTAATTAACAGAAAAAGTAGTCCCATAAAAATCATTATCAAGCCATTTTTGTCTGATTAAATCGGTTTGATTGAGGGTTTGATTCCCAATAACAACAGGTTGCAGGCCATAATCCGAAAAATTTTGATTTTGTTGGTACTCTTCATAATATCCTTTGCCTTTGGTATAATGAAAAGCCAAGTTGGTATTCCAATGAGCATGCCATTTTTCGTTCCAATGTAATTGATAATGATCCTGCTGGTAATTGTCTGTTTGGTTGTCATAAAATTGGGTATTGCCATTGGCATCAACATACATACCCGCATAATTAAAAGTCCGATGGCTATGCAAGGTGGCTTCGTCTAGTCCGTACCAAGCCTGATACGTTTTTTCGGATCCACCAAAAGAAAGGGCCTTAATATGTGTTGTTTTGCCAACATAATGGGCTTGCAAAAAATAAGATTTGAGTTTGGACGAAGCCCTGTCGATATACCCATCTGAATACAAATTTGACAAACGACCCGAAATTTCAAAACGATGGTCTATCAATCCCGTAGTCCATTTGACGGTGCTTTTTCGGGAATTGAAACTCCCAAAGGCATTTGAAATTTCGCCTTTGCTTTCTTTTGAAGCATTTTCTGTAAGTAGGTTCAAACTTGCCCCAAAGGCACCACTGCCATTGGTAGAAGACCCTGCCCCACGCTGCAACTGAATGCTTTGCAAAGACGAGGCAAAATCTGGAAGGTTTACAAAAAAAGTACCCTGACTTTCGCTATCGTTATAAGGAATACCGTTTAGGGTAACATTGACTCTGCTGGCATCGCTCCCCCTCACTCTCATCCCGGTGTATCCAAATCCGTTGCCCGCATCAGATGTGGTAACTACAGAAGGCAACATTTGCAATAAAATAGGAATGTCCTGACCTAAATTTTGCCTTTCGATGTCTTTTTGATTCATGTTGCTAAAACTCATGGGCGTTTTGGCATTGATTCTTGTGGCACTAACCAAAACTTCATTAAGCTCCCGAACCTTTGTACTGTCTGGATTTTGAGAAAAAACGTTTATTGAAAATAAAAATGTGGCACAAAAAAGGAGTTTGTGCTTGTTTGTAATGGTTTTGGTTTTAAAAAACCGATTTCGATGTAATGTTTTCATTCGTAAAAAATTAAAATTACGAATAAAAGGGGTCATTATTCTTTGGATTTCTATTTATTGATTTTTTGCAAAAAATGTTATCTGGCGTGCACTCCAAATATTTTTTTGCTCTTCCCTTAACAGCATTACCTGTTCAGGTTCGTTGGGTATAATCTCAGCTCGTAATTTAGAGCACCCCTTTGAGACGGGACAAAGATACTCAAAATTTATCAAAAAAATATTTTCAACAGATACATTTAAAAAACATTTATAAAAATAAATCCCGCCCTTCATTGCAAAAAAAATGATATATCAATTTTTAGAACCAATGCCCCTCTTGTTCTATGCCACAAAAACCAATCTACTATATTGATTTTTAATACCTTAAGCCCTAACCTTTGGCGTTGGCTTGCACTATTATTGTAATTTATTTTACGGTGAATTAAGGTTTGAGAGGCCGCAAAAAAAATAGGATAATGAATTATGGTTACATTCAAAGCAATACCCATTCTGGTATTATTAAGACGTTTAAATTTAAAAAAAACTTTAATCTAGGGTTACCTTATTATTTATTTTCTATAAATAATAAAAGCGAAATTTAGGTTTCAAACCGACCCCGTAGGGTTCCTATATTTCTAGCCGATTACAAATTTATACAAGCCAATATATGACCCCGCTGGGGTCGCATATATACTATAATAAGAGCAATTAGAAAATTTTAAAAAGCCTTGATGAAAAATAAAAAGGAGATCGAGAGTTTTTCGCTATTAGTTAAAAACATCTCGTATCAATTTCATCTTTAAAAAAGAATAAAATACCCAACTTCCAATTACGGTACAACTTCAATACAATTTGTGTACAACACCATGTTGAAAACGTTAGTAAACGTATAAAAAATGGCTATAATTATGTTTCTTAATTCTGTATATCACATCATTTTGTTGAAAAAGACACCATATTGTGAATAACTTTATCTTTTTTTGACAATTCCTATTTTGTAATTTTGTCCTATCAAGTTACAGAAAACTTGTTAAATATTATTAATTTAATCTCTAATTATTTATGAGCATTACTTTTAAAGTTCTTCCAAAGAAGAACCCGCAAGATTTACTTGCACCGGAAAAATTTTATGCCACTGCCATTGCAGCAGGCGAAACAGATTTGGAGCGTTTGGCAACGCTTATTTCGTACCAATGTACCGTTATAGAGTCAGATTGTTTAGCGGTTTTAACCTCGCTAGAACACAACATCATTGGCGAGTTGGGCGAAGGTCGTATTGTAAAATTAGGCCGGTTGGGCAATTTTCAAGTGGGCATCAGTTCCGAAGGCAAAGTAACTTCGGGCGAAGTAACGGCAAATGCCATCAAAAAAAGCCGTATTTTGTTACGTCCAGGTAAAAAATTGCGTCAGTTTTTGAAAACCGCACAATTCAAAAAAACCAGCTAGTAGCCCGTTTGTTGAGCCAGTAAATGGCCGTCTAAAAACCTCGAGTGTGTTCCCGCACTTGAGGTTTTTTTTTGGCTTTTTGGCAGCAAAAAAAGCTTCATTTCGTGCGGTCGAAGCAAAAATTTGGTACGGTCGAAATGACAAAAAGGTTTTTACAACAAAAAAACGAAAAAACAGCCCTGATTTTGAAAATTAAAACCAAAAAAAACGAAAAATCAAAGATTTTTAGGTAAAAAAATATTAAGAATATATTGTTTTAAACAAAATAATATAAAAAAAACAGGCAGTAAAATTATCCAAAAAGCATAAAAAAAAGCTCAAAAAACCAGCTAGTAACCCGTTTGTTGAGCCAATAAATACGTCTAAAAACCTCAAATAGTTCCCGCTATTCGACGACGAATTGATGATGCAAAAATATAAAATTTTTGTATGAAACCATCTCAATTTGCTTGTTTTTTTGAAACAAAACACAAAAAAGATGAAATAACATTAATACAAACCACATAACAAGATGTATGTACCAAAAGGAACTCCAAAATAGCCAAAAGTATTTTGTTGGATATACAAGTGTGGTTTGTTGTTTTTACATCTGTATTTTATGTAAAATCAGACTAAATAATATAAGAAAATAGAACAATAAAATTTTGTTTTTACGCTATTTTTTCAAAAGAAATAAAGCTTGGCTTTTGGTAAAGTCATTATTTTTTATAATTTTGGGCTTGAATAAAACACTTGACTTTAAAAGAGTTAAATTTAAACAAATATAATGAAAAGAATCTCATTAATATCAAATACTAGCATTCAATATTATAAATATAATATTGACATAGACATGGAATTAAATAAAAAAACCAAATTGTATTATCACGAACCATTTGATAGTAAAAACTTGAAATTCATTTATGATCCTTTATTAAAATATAATATTGATGGTGATGAGATTTATTTAATTAAACAAGAGTTAATTGAGAAGGAATATTTAATCAACAACAAGTTAATTGAAGATATTAACATTGGTGAACTGAAACAAATTTCAGAACCCTTTTCAACATCTAATTTAAAAAAAGCAATTAAAGCTTTCAAAAACAAATGGATTCCAATACCGTTTTTTAAAGAAAATACTATTAATAAAAATTTACTATTCCCAACAGATTGGGTTAGAGTTTTTATAAGTTGTAATGAGGAAATAACCAAGGCAGATATTGTTCTTGCTATTGATACAACTTCAGCAAAAAACGAATACGATTTAACCAGTCCTAAATTAAGTAAAAATCCAGAAGAGAATATTTTCAAATTAAATTCTAATGATATAAATATTAGAAATTATGTTTACGACCCTGCTAATATTTGGTTAAATGAATATCTATCTGAAATTTATTATGGAAATAACGAAGAATTAAAACTTGAAAAACCATACAACCAGTATTTAGCGAATTATTTATTATTGATAAATTGGATTGCAGCACAAAAAGAACTTCCAGAAATTCAAATTTTCACCGACGAATCGAAAAAAATTGAAGTGGATCTTGTTGTTGATTTAGGAAATTCATCAACTTGTGCTTTACTTTTTGAAAACACAGATAAGTCCAATTTTTTATTTAATAAAGTAAAAAAACTTAACATACAAAATTATTCCAATCCTTTGCTAGAGTATAACAATCCTTTTCCAATGAACGTTATTTTTTGTGAATCTAACTTTGGAAAAATAAATACTTCTAATTATCATAATAAAAAATTTATTGTTCCTAGCTTTGTCCGAATTGGTTACGAAGCCCAAGAGATTATTAGTGAAGCTTCTTTAAATTTGAATCATGGTTATGAAATACATGCTTATAATTCAAGTCCGAAACGATATTTATGGGACACGAAACAAGCGGATATGGAATGGGATTTTTATCCTTTTTCAGCAAATACTATCAAAAAAGTTTATCTACCAGGAATTTCAGAACAATTAAACACAAAAGGAGATTTGCTAAATCCTAATGAAATTTTTGGGTCAAAATCCTTATTTTCTAAAAATGCGTTGATGAAATTTGTTTTTTTAGAAATTCTTATTCATGCGTATGTTCAAATAAATTCTTACGCTTTTCGTGAAGAACACGGCAATTTAACAACGCCTCGAACATTAAAAAGGATAACGATTTCTTGTCCAACAGGAATGATTCAGTACGAACAAATTCAATTAAGAAAAGCAGCTCAAGATGCATGTGTTTTATTAAACAATTATGTAAAATTTTATTTTGATAGTGATGATAATAAATTTTGGTTTGAAATACCAGAAATTATTCCAACCATCAAAGATTTAGAAAAAAATATTGCTCAACAAGAAGATCGAAAAGATTGGAACTATGATGAATCCACCAGTTGCCAGCTTGTTTTTTTATATGGTTTAGTAACTAATAAACTAAAAAATCACAGTTATGTTATTGATAATTTTTTATTAAAGGGAAAAGAGAACATAACTATTGCCTCCATTGATATAGGTGCTGGAACAACTGATTTAATGATTAATAAATATAACATAACGAATGGTGAAAAAATAAAATTGAAACCAACTCCTTTGTTTTGGGATAGTTTTAAATTGGCAGGAGATGATTTATTAAAAGTAATTATACAACAAATTATCATTGAAGGCGATTGTTTAATAGAATCGGAAAAGGGTGCTGTTGGAGTGCTAGAAAATTATGCAAAATCTTTAAATATAGAGCATGTTTCTGATAAACTAAATAGCTTTTTTGGTCCTGATTCTAACAATATGGGATTGAAAGCACAATTAATGAGAAAAAATTTCATTATTCAAATTGCTATTCCAATTGCAACATATTATATTCAAAATGCAAATGCTACTTCTAATTCCAATATTTTAACATTTGAAGAAATAATTGGTAAACCTTTCAGAAACAAGGAATTAATAAGTTATTTTGAAACTCATTTCGGTTTTAACTTTTTAGATATAAAGTGGAATATCAGTTCTAAAAAAGTAAATCAAATAATAAATTCTGTTTTTGATGGTTTAGCAAAACAAATTGCAATGATTAGTAATCAATTTGAATGTGATTATGTGGTACTATCGGGCAAACCTTGTTCTTCTAATAGTTTAAATGATTTATTTCTAAAATACCTTGCTTGTTCACCTCAAAATGTAATTAATCTTAACAAGGTTTGGATTGGAACTTGGTTCCCTTTTTCAGATTCGTTAGGTTTTATTAAAGATCCAAAAACTACCGTTTCTGTTGGTGCTATTATTGCTCTTATGGGAGGTAAATTAAAAAAAATTAACGATTTTGAATTAGACATTGAAAATCTTAAAAAAGATATTATATCCAATGCGGATACTATTAGCAAACAAAATTTTCAAAACAAAGAAATAATTCTTTCGCCTAAAAAAAATGACAATACAATAACCATTAATCGTATTCCAGAGTATTTTGGTTATTCAAAATTTGATTCTAAAAACTATCCTATTTCTAGTTTGAATGCTTTATCATTTAATGACGAGGAAATACTAAAGTCTTTAAAAAACAAATATCCAAATAAAGATTTTGATTTTTATAGTAACCAATTAGCAATTGAAAAAAACAAATTTATTCAAGCACTACCTTTAAAAATTAATATTACTCGAGATTTTGATGAATCAAAGGAAATAGTAAAAATAGAAAGCATAGAAGATGCAGAAGGAAATGACAGACCTACTAAATATTTAAGCTTTTCATTTCAAACATTAAATGATGTACGAGGGTATTGGCTAGATACTTGTGAATTTAACTTAAAATGTTAAATAGCTAAATTTCAATTATAAACATAGACACAAAGGATATGAAAAACTTTTCTAATATAGAAATCGATAACATAAAAAATGCAATAGATCAAAATATTGCTTCTCTGATTGATTCAATTAATTGGGTAAATACGAATCTCAAATATGAAACAAAAAATAGTGTCAATTTGAAATTAAAAAACAATGTAAATACACTCAATAAAATAAACAGTAACATCCATTCTAAACCTGTGATGGCTGTCTATGGCGCTAGTCAAGTTGGAAAATCATATTTAATCAAAAATCTATTGAGTGAATCTCAAAACCCATTTTACATAAACAACGGAAATGATAAATATGACTTTTTAAGAGATATTAATCCTCCCGGAACGGGTGCTGAAAGTACTGGTGTAGTAACTCGTTTTACAATCGACACTACCATAAAATTTTCTGATTTCCCCATTAGAGTAAAATTGCTTACTCCAAAAGATATTATAATAATTGTATTAGATACGTATTTCTTGGATTCTAAGAAAATTACCAAAACGTATGATAAAAAAGAATTAGAAAATCATATCGCTAATTTTGAAGAAATTACTAGAAACAATCCTGTACAAACTTTTTTATCTGAATTTGAAATTTTTGAAATTAAAGAATATTTTAATAACCATTTAAGTAAACACTCTCTAGTTTTTGAAAGTTTAAATGAAACAAGGTTCTTTGAAAGAATTGCCATGTTTATTGAAAAAGCATCTAAGGAAAATTGGGTGGCAATTTTTGAAATTTTATGGAATAAAAATAGTTCTATTTCTAAATTAGCTTCTTTGCTTATTCAAAGTTTGAACAAAATCAATTTTGCAAAAAACATCTATCTGAGTTTTAATGAAGTTTTAAGAGAAGAAGGCAATCAAATTTTAGATGTAAAACGCATTAATCAATTATACACTGACACAAATACTACCAACTTTAAAAATGAATCTGGTGAAATTGGAACATTACAAGTTTCAATTATTGCAGCTTTAATTGAAGAGTTAGTTTTTAACATACCGAGTGAATTAGCAGAAAACAAACCTTTTTTATTAAATTCGGATTTATTAGACTTCCCAGGAGCTCGTAGTCGTAAAACATTAGAATTTGATGAAATTAATGATGATTTAATCCCTGAAATGCTACTTCGTGGAAAAGTATCCTACCTTTTCAACAAATATTCAGATGATTTTAATGTGAATAATTTATTGTTCTGTACTAATGACATTAAATTAGAAGTGAATGAATTACCCGCACTTCTAAATAATTGGATTACTAGAAATATTGGCGAAAATCCAAATGAGAGACAAAACGCTCTAAATGATGCCGAAATTGCTCCTTTATTTGTAATTTTCACTTTTTTCAACAACCAACTGAAATTTGACACCACTAACGATGAAAATTTCAACGCAATTCCTAATAAATTAAATTACAAATGGGATACCCGTTTCAATACGTTTTTCGAAAATGAAATTGTTACCTCAACACGAAACTGGCATAAAGACTGGTCTATAAAAATTCCTTTTTTCAATAATTTTTATCTTTTAAGAGATTTTAAATATTCAAACGACACCTATTTGGGTTTTGAACAAAATGGAAAAGAACTAGAATTCAACGATATAAGAAAAAACTATTTTATAGAATTAGGAAATTCTTTTTTGAATCATGAATTTGTATTGAAGCACTTCAATGATCCAATGCAATCATGGAAAAGTGCTACCGATATCAATTCTGATGGTACTAATCTAATTATTCAAAACTTAAATAAAGTATCAAATAATGCTTCTAAAATTAATAGATATAAAAACAAACATGATTTAATTATAAACGAAACTTTAACTGTTTTAAATGAATTTTTGCACACAGACGACCTTTCGGAATTAAGAGATAAAAACAATAAGAATGTAAACAAATTATTTTTCTCATTTAGTCCTTTATTGATAAAAGATATTAACTCATTTAATAATTTTATCGCTTGTTTGTCTGTAAACCCAGTTGATGTGTACAATTTCCTAATTAATAACATTCATGTTGATTTAGGTGCTGTAAATACAAAAGAATTAGATGAGTCTAATATTTTAATTATGCAAATTCCTGAATTAAAAAAAGCTGAAAATATAGAACAGGCAATGGCTATATTAAAAAAAGAATTATGGCTAACTTCTGATCAAGATGTACTTGATGTTCTTGAAACACACAATATAAATAAAAATGCCTTTGTAAAAAAAGTCAATTCCAAAACAAGAGCTCAATATTATACGGATATTTTATTTGATTTTTGGAGAAATGATTTAGAAAAAAATGATTTAGAAAAGTTTCATTATTTTATAAATAATGGAATTTCTAAAGAAAGTCTCCATTTTTTAATTGACTTTTATTTCAAATTATTCCAGCAAAGAAATATGAAATTAAAAGTGGAACATTTAATAAATAATATTACATCCGATACTGAAATAAATTCGGGAATCGAAATATTTCTCTCCGAATTGTTCACCATGATTGTTAATGAAATGGTTTTTAATTTTGATAAAAACTTTTATAAAACAGAAGAAATTAATGAAATTGAAAAGTTAGACTATAATTTCAAGTATTTCAATAAACCTAAAAATAAAAATTTAGAAGCAATAAAATCAATATTTGAACAATTTGAAGATGCACTAAATGTAAATCAAATAATTCTTGAAAAATTCAATAAATGGATTGAAACGCTTAGAATTTCGCTTATAATAAATACTGGTTTTGTAGATTATGATGAAGTTTCTAATAACGAATTAAAAAAGTTGCTCCAACAAATTAATGTTTTAACAAATTAATGTATGATTAAATTTCATCAAATACCAACGGAAAAATTCAAACCTTTGTCGCATGACAAAGAATATTTATTTAATTTATATGAAAAAATAGCCAATTTTTTAGCAATCAATTTTGAAAACGGAAAAAATCATAAAAACAAAATCGCAAAACCTGTTCGTAATTCAAATGATACCGATTTTTACGCTCCTTTCCCAAATCTTAAACCAATTGAAGAAATAGAAAATAATGACAGTATTGTTAACGATTATTGGAATTTTATTGAAGTTGTAAATCAAAAAATTGAACTATTAAAGCAAGCTAAAGACGAAAACCACAAAGATTGGGCTAAGATATTAACAGAAGTTTTCAATGATCAAAATAATATTATTTTTTCAAACGGAATTGAATTTTGTATTGTTTGGGGATGGCAATTTGAGAATAGAAACAACTATAAACCAAGTATTCAATCAATAAAAGAACCTGAAAAAAAACTATATAACGAAGAAATTCCATTATCTAATCCAATAAAAGAAAATGAAGATATAACTCATGAAAATGATAGTAATCCAAAAAATGAGGTTACAGAAATTGAAGAACAAGAAATAATAGAAGATATTGTAAAAGACAATGAAGAAGTGGTTATTGAAGAAGTTTTTGAAAAAAAATATTCTTTTTTTGAGTTTTTGAAATGGTTTGCATCAAACTATTGGGGGTTGCTTTTAATTTTAGCTGCATTAATCATTTTAACTTTTTTATACAAATCAATAAAATATAATACTTTATAGCCATGAAAGATTTTTTTTATAAATATTGGTGGTTGTATTATTTACTTTTTTTCTTTTTACTTGGAATACTCATTTATGCGCTGATGTGGCAACCAATCTGCGTTTCAAATAAAGACCAAATTCTTGATTTACAAAAACAATTGGAAGATTGTAGAGGCACAATTAGAAAAGATTCTGTGGTATATATTCAAGATACAACCCAACAAAAAAAACAAATTATCGATTGTGATGCAACCGTAAAATCAGGTGGTCAAGGTGAAACAGAAACCATTCATAGTTTAGGCAACAAATCAGGTAAAGTAATCATTGATTTTGACATGAATAGTATTCCTGACGAAATGATAGTATATTTTAACAATCAGGAAGTAGCTTCTACAAAAGGAACTGTTAAAGGAAAAGGTAGTTTAGAATTTGATTTTGATGCTGCCAAAAGTAGTTCTTGCATAGTAATTGTAAAAGCACCACAAAACAATACCGAATGGAAATACATTGTTAATTGTCCAAAATAAAATTATGTATAAAAAAAAATATCCAATTCATTATTACATTTATTTAGTAATAGCTTTAATTATTTCAATATTCTTCTGGTACCTGCTTTTTAAAAATTCATTAAGCAATAGAAATACTATTGCATATCAAGAAAGCTATTATTGGAAACAAGATTATTTACCAGAAGAAATTGGCAAAATCATTCCTATTGACACAAATAAAATCGTAATTGATTCTACAAATAACAAGCAAATAATCTCTAATATTGTCAATATTGCTATTAAAGATAAAAACGGGTCTATTGCAAAATTGGCCCATGATTTGAAAAAAAGTTACTCTTCAGATGATTATAAAATTGTTTATATTGATAGTGTTGTCAATAGATTACAAGTAGAACTTCCAAGTGAAGAAAGAATCACATTTAAAAACGAGGTAAAAAACAAACTGAATTCCTATAAATTATTAGTTTGGGACGAAACAATTTTTTCCTCATTCAATAAATTCTCAGATCCTTTACTCAAAAAAAATGAAGTGAATTGGTATTTTAATGCTATTAATATTCAAAAAATTTGGGATAAAACTACAGGTAGTAACACTATTATTGTAGCAGTTATTGATAATGGTTTTGATTTAAGCCACCCCGAATTAGTAGGTAAAACAAAACTTGCTTATAACAGCATTTACAAAAATGATGATGTAAAACCTAGCAATCAAAATCATGGCACACATGTTGCTTCAACAATTGCTTCAAATGGAAATAACAATCAAGGAATTGTGGGAATTTGCCCTAATTGTTTAATTATGCCTATCAAAGTGGAAGATAATAATGGATTAATGTCAAACTCATATATTATTGACGGCATTTTGTTTGCTATAAAAAACAATGCCGATGTTATTAATTTATCTTTAGGAATGAACATTCCCTTAAATTTGAATTTATCAAATGACGAACAAAAAGAAATTATTAATTCAGTTGCTAAAGATGAAGAAGAGTTTTGGAATGAATTGTTTACTTTTGCATCCGAAAACAATACAATTTGTGTTTTAGCTGCCGGTAATAGTAATATCAATACTGGAATAGATCCTTTTCAAAGATCAAAAAACACCATTTTAGTAGGGGCATTTGATAGTAATAATAACAAAGCAAATTTTTCAAATTATGGTACATTAACCACTTTATATGCACCTGGCACACAAATTTTAGGTGCCAAACCTGGTAATCAATATGAATTTTTAGAAGGCACTAGCATGGCAGCTCCTATTGTTACTGGAGTGGTAGCACTACTAAAATCTAAAAATAAAAATACCTCTTTTGATGAGGTAAAAAAATATTTAATTGCCAATACCAAAAACACAAACAACATGAATCAACTATACATTAACTCTTTTTAATTTATGAAACAAGAAAATTACACCTTTGTCGATATAGTATCAGGCGTTTTTCTGCTGGTATTATTTTTCTCTAACTTTTTAGCACTCCTATACATCACAGAAGGAAATTTAGCTTTTAGTGGGCTTATAAGTTTTTTTATTGCAGCACTTTATTACTACGTAGTAGAATTAATGCGAAAAAACAAAGAAGCACTTATAAGACAAAAATTTAAACACTTTTCTTTTCTTTTCATTGGTTTTTTTCTATTACTTTCTTTGGTGAGTTTTATTTTAATGTCGCATTTTTTGAATGTAGAATTTAATGCTAAAGAAAAAGTACAACAAGAAGCACAACAAAAATTACAATTGGTTACTGATTTTGTTGCAAAATATGAACAAAGAAGTAAAACCGATTTAGCTGATTATGAATCAAATCTTGCTAAAGAAGGAAAACCGCAATACATGATTAATGCTTCTGTAAAACCCTATCAATTAAAGGTTGAAAACTCTAAAAAATATTTAGAAAAGGAGTTGACAAAAAACAATGAAAAATACAATTTAGTTTTTCAAAATTGGAAGCGAATGAGTATCATGAAATCCTATACCAACCTTAATGAATATGTTAAGCAAAGTAAGGATATAGTTGATAAAAAACTAGCAGCATTACCTGTAAATCAATCATCTATTGAATTATCCGAATTGCCAACAGGCAAATTGCCATTAAACAATCCGTTTAAATTGAATAAAATTTATCCTCCTAGTTATGGTTTTACTATTGCAATTTTGATTTTTTTACATTTTGGGATATTACTTTCTTTTTTCTTAACTAAAATAAGACCTAAACCTATTCCTGTTGAATTATCAATCCAAGCTAAAAAATTAGTACGTGAAATTAATTAATCTATTAAATATAACAAAATGAACGAATTAGATAAAAAAAGAGTTTTACTGGTCTAGCCCCC
>NZ_MUGT01000128.1 GCF_002217205.1 Flavobacterium branchiophilum NBRC 15030 = ATCC 35035
CCCACTCAATTGAGTGGGTTTTGTGGTACCTCCAGTAACTGAATTTAAACTTTTAAAATACTTATTTTCAATACTTTACAAAGTATTATTTATTTTCAGTATCAAATTAGTAACAATGCTATAATTTATATTAAATCTAAATACTAATCAAAATCGGTGCTACTGGTTCGACTGGTTCGACTTGGTGGGTTCGTGGAACTGGTGGCAACCAATCCAAAGGCGACCGCTCAAAATAAAAATTAACCTTAAAACTATTTTTAAACAAAAAAACTACTTTGTTGAGGTTTCAAATAGATTTTAAAAAACTCACTTTTAAACCTTAAAAACTTGTTTTTTGCTACTACTTTGATACTTATAAAAAAATATTTTATATTAAAACATTATAAATCAATGTTTTAAACAAGTTAATTCGATTACTATTAGTACCAAACAACGCAAAAAACCATAAAAAAACCACTTTTTAAAGTGGCTTTTTTTGTAGTTGGTTAATTTCGTTGGTTTTCTTTTTATATCGGTTAAATACTTCTTTTACGCTTGGTTTTCGCAAAGGAACTTTTATATTAAAACCGCTTTCATTTATTAAATTTTGCAACTGCTTTAATTTTTGCGTTTTCGTTGGTGGCTTTGGTGCAAATTCTTTGAGTTTCAAAAGTCCGTTTTCAAAATCCTGCAAACATTCATTAACTAATAAATTCAAATATTTGTTAATTGCATTTTTGCCGTTGGTGGCTGTATAATTGAATTTTGCAAAAATATCGTTTTGATTATTCGAGGTTTTAAAATCGTTTTTTGAATAGTCTAAAAACAAATCAAAATCTTTGCAACTTGCACAACGCCACTCAAAACCACGTTTTAAAATTATTTGATACAAATAGTATTTATACAAAATGTTTGAAGTCGTAAAATTTTTATCGACTGCAAAATAAAACCTTATGCACTTTATTAAATTGGTGGCAACTGGTGGCAGTTGTTTTATGGTGCTTTGATATTCTAAATTTTCAAAACTAAAATCTTTGTTGTTACCATTTTTGAAATTTATAAAACCGCTCCTATTTTTGATTTTTGCAAATGTTTCTAAAATTAGCTTTGCAAAATTGTAATGTTTGCCGTTTATTATTATAGTTCCTTTGGCGGTGGCTGTTAAATATCGGTTTGAATTATAATTATATGCTTTGCCGTTTTTTGATACATATAAACCGCTTATTTGCGTTTTCTTAAATCCTATCTTTTGAAGTTCACGAACTGAAACGCTTTTTTTGACTGGTGGCGGTTGTTTGGTATTGATACGCTTTACTTTTGTATCGTTTTGACTGCTGTAATTGATTAACTTTTTCAAATCGTATAATTTGCCGTTAAATCTAACTTTGTCGTTTGCGGTGGCTGTAATTTCAATTTTTAAATCATTTCGCCACGCTTTGCCGTTTTCTGTTATAAACAATCCTTTGTATGGTGTTTTAATCAATATCGTTTTCATTTCGTGCTATTTTTATGTAACGCCCTATCGTTGGCAAACTTTTATTTAAAATCTTTGCGATTTCTTTATACGTTTTGCCACTATCGTATAAATCTAATGCTTTGAGGTGTACGGCTTTTGTTTCTCTTTGTGGCTTCCAATTATCTGAAATATACCATTTTTCAATAGTGCGTACTGGTGCATCTACTATTTTACTAATTTCTGAAAGTGTTAAACCTATCAAATACAATCTTAAAGCGTTTGCCTTTGTATCGAGTGTATAAGTTTGCCTTTGCTTTGGTGCGGTGGCTTTTTTCTTTGTTTTTTTCATTATAAGGGTTGTTTTAATATAAGTTTTCGTTTTGAAGTAATTTAATGTACATTCAATGGTACATAATGGAACTAAAATAACGCTATTATTCGTTTTGGGGTTGGGTTTTTTCTTTTGGTATTTTTTGAACTTGTTTTTTATCTTTTTTAAATTATATGCCCCCTACTAAAAATTTTGTCTTTGAAGTGCTTGGGTATGGTTATTTGAGGGTGTTTTTAGTGTTTTTTGGCTCAAATCGACCTTTTTTATACTTCTTAATACTGCAAATCAATAGTTTACATAAATAATCCTGTTTTTTAGGGTGTTTTTTGAGTATATAGGTTAAAAAGTGCATTTTTATTGATTTTTCGACCTTTTTTATATTTTATACTCTTTTATGCCTATTTGGTTAATAGTATTGTATTGTGTTTAGTGGGTTGGTTGTATTACTTGCAGTCTATCGACTGTATATGACAAGCTACCGAGAAAAAAAAATAGGACTGTATAATAGTCTTTTTTTTAAAATATTTTTATCAATACATATCATTATAAATTATTTTTTTGACTATATATCTGTTTTTCAATATTATAACTATTTGCCCAAATAGTCGCTACTTTTGTTTTGGTTACTTTATATTTGTATTTATCTGTTATCCAGTTATTTATAAAATTGTTTATACTTCTATACATTTTTGAGGTTATTGCGTTTTCATTCAATAATTTTTTATACTTCAATTTGGTTGTTTCTGTGCCGTTTCTTATTAATTCTTTTGAAAGTTCGATTTTGCTTTTGTGCGTTCCACTTGGTGCATCAATATTAAAATCAAAATTCAAATTGTCCCACTTATTAAAAAATGTATTTTGTACTTTGATTAAATTTCTATCTGTAAAAAAATCAATTAAAAATGTTTTTTCTACTTTCCTGTATTCGGTTTCAATTCTTAATATATTTATGTTTGGTTTTGGCGGTGTACCTCGTTTGTCTTTTACCTCAAAAATCTTATCATAAGTTTTAAAAACTATTTTTTTATTATTATCTCTTTCGGTTGTTAATAATCTTTCTTTCCTGTATTGTGGGTTTATGTATAACTTTTTTTCTGTTATTCCTGTACCTATGCTGTAAGTGTTTTTTAAAATCTCTATTACATCAAAATCAAAGTTTAAGTTTATACCTATTTCATAATGATTAACATATAAATTTAACGGCTCAAATCCTTTGTTTTCAATTAGTTTTAAAATTGTTTCTTTGGCTTGTTTCATTGTGAAACTATCAAAATTTGAGTTTTTTCCAGTATTCAAAAATGAATAGTATTTGTGTAAACTTCCTTCAATTTTAAGTTTTTTGTCTTTGTCAATACCTACATAAAAACCGCCTTGTAAATCTTTAATTTTGCCATTTTCGTAAAACCTAAAACCGTCCTTTGTGTGGACGGTTAAACGGCTTTTTTCTATAATAGCGTTCATTTCGGCATCGGTTAGATTTTTTTTAGAAAACCTTATAAAATCTATCATTAATTATTGTTTTGCTCAATTTCAAATATCTTAATACTATGGTTCAGTATCTTTTGCAATTTGTTTTTAAAAATGTGATTTTGCTCATCAATCAAAAATTCCATTTCATTATTATAATGCTTTGCGTGATTCTCAAATATTGCTGTAAAACCACCTTTGTAATTATATTTACAGTCTTTTATTTCTTCAACAAATTCTACAATTTCTTTAATTATATCAAATGCAACGGCTTCTATTTTCGCTTCTAAAATTTCGGTTTTACTTTTGGTTTGGTTTTTAAACAATTCCGTTTCTTTTTCTGTAATGTTCGCTATTTCTAAAAACAAACTGCACTTATCAATTTTTTTATTTTTTATCATTACTATACTATCAATCATTAATTTATTTATTTATATCTTTGCTAAACTTAATTTAAAACGCTCCAATGTTTATAAGTTAAGTATTTCGATTATAAACCGCCCTTAAGTAAGGCGGTTTTTTAATTTTTGCTTTGTATCAAAAAATCAACATCAACACGCTTTACTAAAATTTTACTGTACTTTTCGGACTTCATTTTGATAGGTTCTAAAAAGCCTTTGTCTATGTAACTCTGAAAAGTATTTCGGCTGCACTTCAATAACTCGCAACATTCTTTAGGGGTTAAAAATTCGGCTTTGTTTTTGCCGTTCAACTCCAGTAAACTTTTACTAATGGTTTGCATCTGATTTTTTAAATCGTTCCACTCGCTTTGAGGAACTTGCACAATAACTATACTATTTTCCATTTGTTTAAATAGGTTTTAAAGTTGGTTTAAACGAAAATCTAAAAACCACTTTGTTAAACATTTTTAGTCTTATTTGAGTAGTTGCACCGCTCAAATTATATACTTTTTGAAGTGTTACAATTTTCATATTTATAAGTCTTTTAGGTTCGTGAAATTTTCTTTTGTGTTGCTTTGGCTAATTAATATTTTATCTATAAACTCTAAAGGTAACGACCGCACTAACTGACTTGTTAAATTTGCTACATACTGAAACATTATAGGATCTCTTTTTAGTTCGTTTTCGTCCGCATTTATAACCGCATTTAGCAAACTATGAATATACAATCCTACATCTGAATAGTTGTAAAAATCTAATTTTATACTTATTTTGTTTGTGTTTTCGGTGCTTTGGTTTAGTTCTGGTAACCATTTATTAGCATCTAACAAAACGCTTTTATTAACTTCAAAAATTGTTTCTTTTGGTTCTACTGCTGTATTCATTTTTAAATTTTGTTAATGTTAATAAAGTCGGTTTTGTTTTCGGTTGGTTCTAAAAAAAGACTATCTAAAAATTCCATTTCGTTGTGTGGTAGCATCTTTTTTACAATTTCGGCTAAATCATAAATAGCACTATTTTTACTATTTACATCTGCTCTGTCATCGTATGCAATTATTTGAATAGCATCTAAAACGCTTGTAGTTTTGGCACTCAAATCAAAGTAGTTAAAAAAGTCTAATTCTACTTTTATGCGTTCCTGTGGTTCTCTTTTAAGGTTTAATTTGCCTAACAAATTATTACAATCTATTAAGGCTTTTTTATTAAAAACCTCTATTGTATTGGTGTTTTCTGTATTCATAAAATTAAGTATTTCGATTATAAACCGCCCTTAAGTAAGGCGGTTTTTTAATTTTTGCTTTGTATCAAAAAATCAACATCAACCCGCTTAACTAAAATTTTACTGTACTTTTCGGACTTCATTTTGATAGGCTCTAAAAAACCTTTATCTATGTAACTCTGAAAAGTGTTTCGGCTGCACTTCAATAACTCGCAACATTCTTTAGGTGTTAAAAATTCGGCTTTGTTTTTGCCGTTCAACTCCAGTAAACTTTTACTAATGGTTTGCATCTGTTTTTTTAAATCGTTCCACTCACTTTGTGGAACTTGCACAATAACTATACTATTTTCCATTTGTTTAAATAGGTTTTAAAGTTGGTTTATCAATTCGTTGTTAAAAATTTCGGCTTTGTGTTTGGCGTTTTCTATTGCCGTTGTAAAGTCGTTTTCGTGGGTGTAGTTGTTTGCTATTTTATTGCAAATGTTCAACTCCAATCGCTCTAAATTTGCCTTTGCGTTGTCTAACGCTATTTGTTTTTCTTGCACCTCAAAAGTTAAGGTTCTTGCAATTTTTCCGAGCCTGTTAGTGGCTTGGGTTCGTGTGCCTAAAAATTCGCTCCAATGCTTCATAATGTTAGTATTTAAGTTTTATTTATCGTTAAAATGTTGTTTTGCACTTTGCAATTTTGATACTACTAAATTGACTTTGTCAATATCTTTTTTTGTGGCTTTTGCCGTTTGTAGTTCCTGTATTAGTTCCTGTAAACCACTTTCAAAATTTTTTAAAGTGTTAAACGCTTTTTCGTGTATTGATACTTGCATAATTTATTGATATTTAATTAAATAAATTTTCTTGTTTTGGTTTTGGTGGCTCAATTTTTTTGAGTAATAAAATGGTTAAATGCTGGTTTTTAAAGTCAATGCGTGGGTACATTTTATATAAAATTTCGATAGTTTCCAGTTTGCTATATCCTGTATCGAGGTAACATATATAATCGGTTAAATCTTTTATTTTGATAACGCCCACGCTCAAAACTTCTACTTTGGCTTTGTACTTTTTTTGCAAAAAAACCTCAAATTTATTGCCGTTAAAATGCTTTGTCGGGTTGTAAATTCTTATTGTTGTGAAACATTTACAATCTAACTTATTATTCCAGTTTGTCGAAAATTCTAATTTTTCCATTATTCAAAATCTTTAGAATTTAAAACGCTATCTAAATTAACCGTGTCGCTTGTTTTTATTGTAATTAAGTGGCTCAAATCGTGGTTAATAGTATCTTGAACTATAAACTTTTCTATACCACCTATAAAGATATTTTTGTACTGATTAATAGTTAATTTATTAGCTGTAAACGCATCTACTCCAGTATAAAATAAACAATCAATTTCGTGGTTTAACCAATCCCAAAACGCTTTTTGTTTTGTTATGCCTTTGCTGTTTGGGTGTGTGTTTTGGCTTTCGATTTTACAACCACATTTAAAAATCATTTTGTTAAAATCCTCACTATCAATTTGCATTAATAATAATGCTTTTGCTCTAAATTCATTTTTTACTTTGGCTTGAAATTCTAAAAATGGTAAACCGTCAATAGTTGTAATAATGCCGTTTTCTGTTTGAACAATTACTTTATTTTCCATTACTCTAAAAAATTAGTGTCGTTACTGAATAAGTCCGTTTGTGTGTCCTGCATCGTTGGTTTTGAATACATCAAAAATTTTAATTTTATCATTATTCATTTTTTCATACCTACGCTCTTTGTTCAGTAATGCAATTTGTTTACTCAAATTATCTACTTTTTGTTCACCCAGTTGCAACGCTGTAACATTTGCCTGTAACTGGTTGTTTCCAAAAGTTCCAGTTTTGCGTATTTGTGGCAAAATTACTTTTGTAACATATTTTGTAAATTCTTTTGCAAGGGGCAATTTTGAATTAAACACTAGTTTATAAAAACCGCTTTCACTTATAATTTTATGCGGTCTAACTGACCCTTTTTTATCCTGCACGGAGATTTCACGGACTTCATCGAGGTCTAAAGTCATTCTAATCGCCTCCCTCAAATTTGTATGTCCTGTTATTGGTTGTAAATCGACCGCTAAAAACCATACTTCATTTTCTATAATTTCAAAACGTACATCGTGTCCGTTAAAATTTGTTTTTTGCATTTTCTACTATTTTTAAGTTAAGTATTTCGATTATTTACGCACTTGCAACTTTTTGAAGTTTTTTAGTTGCTTTATTTTTTTTGTCCTTGTAGTTTTCCAAATAATCGGCTGTAACTTCTATAATCTTTACATCGTCTTTGGTTTTCTTACCATTAAAAAAACCTTGCACGGTTGCATAATGCACCCCGCTCAAATTGGCAATTTCTTTAATTCCGCCAGTAGGTAACTGCTCTTTGATTGCTTTAATATCCATTTTTTTGCTTTTTTTAAAATTGTTATTTTCAATGTTTATTTTGCAAATATAAATTACAATTTTGAAATTCCAAGTTTTTTTATAAAAAAATTACAATTTTATTATTCCAATTTTAAGAACATAAAAAAAAGCGGTTGTATAACCGCTTGAATATTAATATATTAAATCATTTTTATAAGTCAATAAAATATCTAAAATTTTCTAAATATTCTTTTGCTGAATCTTCATTTAAACCTGTTGTAAACTTTATTATTTCAAAAATTGTACTGAATTTATCGCCATAAAATAAATCAATGTAGCAATAATCATTTTCTAAAAATTCAAAAGTTTGATAATTCAAATTACCTATTATTTGCCATACACTACCTATTTTATCATTTTTTTGTAGTGTTTCGTATGCACTCGCACCTAAAAAAAATAATAAACTATTAATTTCTGTATAACTTAAATTTGTTAGTAGTGGCGGTGCATCGTTAAACTCTTTTGCAATTAATTTACCTAAATTTTGCTCAATAATTTTATCTAACGGCTTTGAACATTTAAAAATATCTTTACTGGTTAATAATTTTTCATTGTTTTGTGAAATCAATAAAACGGTTCTTTCAATCCGTTTTATTTCACTTTCTAACATTTTACAAATAAAATCGTTTTCTAAATCTGTATCATCTACATACTTAAAATAGTCGTTTTCTGATTTGAATTTATAATTTGTGCTTTTGTAAATTACCTGTACATAAAGCGGATATTTTATTTTTCCGTTTTCTGTTTGAGGTTTTAAGTTCGTGTTTGGATAGTGTTTTACTGTAATTTTGCTTTGTTTTGCCATTGTTTTATATATTTATTAGTATTTCGATCGTGGCAAAAGTATAAAAAAATAGTGTTTTTTTTGTCAATAGGTATCAATAATAATGCTTTTTTCAAAAATAATCTATACATTTGTATTTCAAATTAATACTATGGAAGCCGTGAATATCAATTTATATAACATACTTAAAAACGATTTTAAACTATCTGAAACAAAGGCTTTAGAGTTTGCACAAGCCATAAAAGACGAAGTTCAAAACGATATGAAACTTGAAAACAACGAATACAAAAGTATTCTTAAAGACGATTTTCATAAAATAGACTTGCGTTTTGAGGTAGTTCGGGGCGAAATTAAAGACGTAAAAAGCGATATGATTAAATGGTTTTTTGCTTTTTTCATTACACTTGTTTTAATGATTTTAGGCTTGTACGCTACTATTTTACTCAAAAAATCAAAACCTACATAAAAAATAAAACGCTCCAATTGGGGGCGTTTTTTGTTGTTTGCCACTTTGGTACTGATGCAATAAAAAAGGTAAATTAACCGCTATTTTTTAATGGCTTTGTTGGGTTGCAAGGTGCTAAAAAGGGTAATTACCCTTTGTTTTGTTTCGTGTGGGTGCATAAAAAAACCGCTCCAGTTGGTGCGGTTTTGCTTTGTAGTCTTTGGGTTGTTTACCAGTTTACGGCTGTTAGTTCGTTTTCTATTGTTGTGTCCATTATATGCCCATAAATTTGGGTTGTAGCCAGTTTTTTGTGTCCTAAAATCTTTTGCACGGTTGTTATAGAAACGCCTTTGTATAGCAAATAGGTAGCCGTTGTATGCCGTGCGGTGTGAAACGTAATTGTTTTATTTTCAATCTTTGCCAGTTTTGAAATTTCTTTTAATTGGCGGTTACAGTGTTGGTTTGTCAAGTGGTTAAAACAAAATATACTACCAAAGTTTGTATATTTTTTTAGTATCTCAATCGGTTTGCCGTTAAATATTTCGTATATTGGTATGCGTACATTTTCGTCTGTTTTTTCCATTGTTTTAATTAGCCAGTCTTTGCCACCAATAGAAACAATATCTTTTTTTTGCAAACTAAAAACATCACTATAACGCAATCCTGTATAAACTGAAAACATAAACAAATCTTTTACAATTTGATATTTTTTGTTTTCGTCTGTTAGTGCTACATTCTCAAAACTTTCTATTTCGTTCGGGGTTAAAAATATCTTTTTGCTTTCAGTTTGCTTTATTTTAAATTTTCGGAACGGATAACTTTGCACGTCCATTAAATCTTTATTAATTGCAAGGTTTACAAATCGTTTTATATTTTTAAAATACTTACTTATAGTACTTTGCGTTAATTTTTTTGAAGGCAAATTTTTATAAGTAATAATTTGCTTATTCAAAAATAAATTAAAATCGTGCAAAAATTCAAATGTTAAATCTTCAAAATAAATCACTTTTTTAAATTCTCGCAATTTTCTTAATGTAGTTTTTTGGCTGTTTTTTGTTCCTGTACTACTTTCTAAAAGTGGTATTTCCAACTCCATAAAATCCGTAAAACTTTCTATTTTCGAGGTTTCAAAAATAGTATCTAACATATTCAAATTAAACGCTTTGCCGTTGTTTATTTTGTCAAGTTCGTAGTTTTCTAAATTTCGCAAAGTTTCTGTAATTTGCTTGTTTAGTTTAATTGCGTTGGTGTAATCGGTTTTAATTTTGTGGGTTTTGGCGTTCCAGTTCGAGGGTTCAACGTAAATATTTGTACTAAAATATTTTCGTTTGCCGTTCAAATAACATTCTATTTGAATTAATGCTTTGCCGTCCTTATTTAGTTTTTTGGTACGGTTGTAAATCGGTGTAAATTTAGTTTTATTCATAAGTTTTAAGTATTTCGATACTGCAAACTTATAAATAAAAATCGATATATTTTTTGATACTCAAAGGTTTTCAGTATCAAATGAGTATCAAAACTATTGATATTTAATGATAAATTAATTTATCAAATTTTCTGTAAAGTACTGTAAAATAAGGCTTTTAAACAAAAAACCCACTAATAAATTAGTGGGTTTTGTGGTACCTCCAGGGATCGAACCAGGGACACATGGATTTTCAGTCCATTGCTCTACCATCTGAGCTAAGGTACCTTTGCTATTGCGAGTGCAAATATAAGATGTTTTTTTGTTTCTCCAAAACATTTTTATAAAAAAAATGATTTGTATGTTTGCAAAATCAAAATTAATATATGCTTTTAGCTTTAGACATTGGAAATACTCGAATCAAAGTAGCTGTATTTCAGGAGGATAGAATTGTATTTATTGAATCGATTGAATCGAAAATATTTTTAAATAATATCGAAAATATTTTAAATTCATATCCAAAAATTACCGATATGGTAGTTTCATCGGTGGGAAAATGGGCTGAAAACGATTTTTTAACCCTCAAATCAAAAGTAAAAATCTGTTTTTTGGATCAAAATATATCATTTCCATTTCAAAATTGTTACCAAACGCCTCAAACAGTTGGAATAGACCGTTTGGTGTTGAGTGCAGGTGCCGTTTTACAATTTCCAAATCAAAACCGATTGATTATAGATGCAGGAACTTGTGTAACGTATGATTTTGTTGACGAGCACAACCGCTATTTTGGAGGAGCTATTTCGCCTGGTTTTCGATTGCGGTATGAATCGTTAAACAATTATACGGCCAAATTGCCGTTACTTACCTTGCAAGCCCCCGACGATTGGATTGGAAATTCGACAACTGCCGCTATACATTCGGGGGTTGTAAATGGTATGATTTATGAAATTGATGGATTTATTAACCAATATTTGGCAAAATATGCCAATTTTATCATAATTTTAACGGGTGGCGATGCTAATTTTTTGGCTAAACGATTAAAAAACACCATATTTGCCAATTCAAATTTTCTACTCGAAAGTTTGAATCAAACTTTTCAATATATAAATAAAAATGATTAAAAATATTATTACAAGCTTTTGCTTATTTTTAGCCGTAAGCACCTTCGCTCAGGAAGGTAGTTCGTCGCCTTATTCCTACTTTGGTATTGGTGAAGTAAAATTTAAAGGAACTGTCGAAAATCGTTCGATGGGAGGTTTGTCTTTGTTGTGCGATAGCATCCATCTCAATATGGAGAATCCCGCTTCATATTCGCACTTAAAACTTACAAGTTTTGCCATTGGTACTAATAACAATCAGAATAAAATACAATCTGAAGTTCAATCAGAAACAGTCAAACGGTTTTCACTTGATTATTTGGCAGTTGGTCTTCCTATTGGAAAACTTGGTGCCAGTTTTGGTGTAATACCCTATTCTGCTGTGGGATACAAAATTCAAAAAACCGATTTAATTCGCTACAATGGCACAGGTGGTTTGAATAAAGTATATGCTGGATTGGGCTATTCGATTACTAAAGCTTTGAGTATAGGGATTAATTTTGATTATAATTTTGGAAAAATAACAACACAAAGTTCTGAATTTATATCAGATGTAGAACTTGGCACTATTGAAGCCAATACCTCTATTATAAAAGGAACAAATTTTACATTTGCCATGGCGTTTAAAGATAAAATTTCTAAAAAATTAGAACTTTCTGCCAGTGTTTCATATAGTCCAGAATCTCAATTGAACGTCAATAACAATAGGTCTATATCTACCCTATCTTATGGTGGGTCTGTTACTGAAACCAATGATGCTATTTTATCCAAATTGACTTTGAATTTTTCTGAAAAAACCACTATGGGCATTGCCATTGGACAACCCAAAAAATGGTTAATTGGAACAGAGTATCATTTTAGAAAAAGCAGTAATTTTAGTAATGTATTCAATGATCCATTAACAAATGTTCGTTTTGAAAATGGTTCAAAATGGAGTTTTGGAGGCTATTATATACCAAAATACAATTCTTTTACCAGTTATTTGGATAGAATTGTATATAGAGGAGGTTTGAAATTTGAAAATACAGGTTTGATGATCAACAATCAATCCATCAAAGACCAATCTGTATCGTTAGGTTTTGGATTGCCTTTGCCTGGCTACACGTCTAACTTGAATATTGGGTTAGAATTAGGCTCAAAAGGAACAACCACAGCTGGTTTGGTTAAAGAAAATTATTTTAATATAAGTATTGGCGTTTCTTTTAACGATAAATGGTTTCAAAAACGCAAATATGATTAATTTTGCCATATAATAAAAATTGTTTTAAAATAAACCTACAACGCTAAAATGATTAATTGATGTCAAAAAAACTAATATATCTATTTTTAGGTTTTACGAGTGCAATAATTGCTCAACAAAAAGACCAAGAATGCCTGTCGAAAAAAGAGGCATTGGCTATTGCTATTAATCAAAATAAAACAACAGACGCTTATTCCATTTGGAAAGATGTTTTTAAAACATGCCCCAATCCAAGTGAAGCTTTTTTTGTTGATGGCGAAAAATTAGCTTATCAATCATTAGAAATAGCACGTACAAAAGAAGAAAACGTGATGATATACAAGGATTTAATACAAATTTATACCCAATATAATTTGAATTATCCTAGTAATAGTAAGGGAAGTAATATCAAAAAAGCATTGCTATTATTCAATCAAAAATGGGATACAGACGACGTAGTTTTTGATATTTTACATCGAGAATTTGTTAAAAACAAAGCTGATTTTCAAAATCCTGAAGCCTTGAGTATTTATTTTTTATTGTTAGAAAAACAATATCAATTAGCCAATAAAAAAGTTTCGTTGCACCAATTGATGTCCAAAAAAATAGAAATAGCCGCTTTGATTGCAGATAAATTAGCCGCACTAAAGGCTGATAATAACATAGGGCAAGACAATGCATCTACAATACAATCAGAACATTACAAACAAAAAATAGACAGCAACAACCAGTTGATCGCTTCATTTCAAACGGTTGTAGAAGGCAACAACGCTTTGATGGCACCTTATGAAACTAACGAAAATATCCAAAATTTTGCACAAGCAGCATTTGAAAGCCATCAAAATGATTCGTTTTGGTTATTTGAAATGGCCCAATTGATGTTTGAAAAAAACTGTGTAAACACTCCTTTTTTTAATAAAATTGCCACCCAGTCTGAAGCATTGAACCACAATTCTATTTCGGCAAAAATTATGTCATATACTTATTTGATGCAATCAAATGTTCCATTAACCACCCAATGGATAGACACAGCCGTTAGCCGTTCATCAGACCCACAAGAACGGGCCTTGTTATATTATCAATTGGCCACTACTGTATTTGGCACGTCCGATTTTGAAAAAGCGGCTCAATATTTAGAAAAAGCCTTGATAGAAAACCCCAAGTTGGCAAAAGCATATTTATATATGGCCCAATTATACGAATCGGGCAACTGCGGTAGCAACAATTTTGAAAAAAAAGCTACCTATTGGCTTATGGCTTCAGTGGTAGAAAAAGCGGGAGAAGTAGATGCCAATTACAAACAAACTGCCCGCATTATTGCTGATAAATATTTGAAAAAGGCCCCAAACCGAGCTGAAATTATGGATTCTGGTAAAGCGGGCAAAGACCTACAATTGCATTGTTGGATAAACAAAACCATAAAAGTGCCAAAAACATGATTTTGAAACTAAACTATGTTATGCGACTTCTTTTGGGGAGTGTACTGTTGGGCTTGACAAGTTGCGAAAGCCACTTTAAGGACGTTCAAAAAATAAATTTTGTAGCGTTCAAACCTGCTGGCGAATCGGATGACATCAATTTAAAATATACAGATTCTGGACGTATAACCGCTATTTTAATCACCCCAAAAATGTTGGATTTTTCCACGGTTTCGTTCCCGTTTATTGAATTTCCAAAAGGAATAGACCTTACATTATATGACAAAAATGGCAAACGAACGTTTATAAAATCCAAATATGCCATTAATTATAAACGAACACAAATCGTTGATTTGCAAGGCAATGTAACCATTACTAACGAAATGGGACAACAAATGAAAACCAATCAACTGTTTTTTGATCAAAAAAACGAATGGTTTTATACAGAAAAATATTATGAATTTCATTCGCCCGAAGGCAATTTAACTGGCGAAGGAGTAGATTTTAGTAAAGATTTTAAAATAATGAATACCCAAAGACTTACTGGCGAAGTACAATCTAAATAAATTTAAAAAAATGATTTTTCAAAAATATATTCAATATGTGTATTTGGGCATTGCCCTGCTTTTTTTGATAGATGCGATAAGACAATATCAAAACGGCGAAACTTTTTGGATTAGTTTGTTGTTTGTTGGCATGGCCATTGCCCTTTTTTTTATCAAAAGAAAAATGGCAAAACGTTTTGGACCCAAACAATAAGCAATGGAAATCATCATAATAGTTATTTGTCTAATTTTATGTGCCTTTTTTTCGGGTATGGAAATTGCTTTTGTATCGTCTAACAAAATTTATTTGGAAATCGAAAAAAAACAAGACAGTTTCATTTCAAAAATACTTACCAAACTTACCGAAAAACCTTCGCAATTTATTACTACAATGCTGGTGGGCAATAATATTGCATTGGTAATTTATGGTTTTTATATGGGCGATTTGCTGATGACATACATCCTTTCATGGGGGTACCATTTCACAAACTTTACAAATCTATTGATTCAAACCATACTTTCAACGCTCTTGGTATTAGTAACTTCCGAGTTTTTACCTAAAGTGTTTTTTCAAATATATGCTAATAATTTAATCAAATTTTTTGCTGTTCCAGCTTATGTTTTTTATACCCTTTTTTATTACATTTCGGTATTTACCATTTGGATTTCGGATATTGTTTTAAAAAAATTTTTCAAAACAGAAGGCGATCAAGTGCAACTCCATTTTAGTAAAACCGAACTTGGCGATTATATTTCGCAACAAATGGATGCCATAGACAACCAGGAAGAGCTGGATTCTGAAATACAAATTTTTCAAAACGCATTAGAATTTTCTGGAGTAAAGGCAAGAGAAATCATGACACCACGAACAGAAATTCAGGCTATCGAAATTGGCGACAGCATCATCCATTTGAGACAAATGTTTATAGAAACAGGGTATTCCAAAATTTTAGTATATCAAAATTCATTAGACGATATCGTTGGCTACATACATTCGTTTGAATTGTTTAAAAAACCCAAACATATTAAGGACATTACCATTCCAATTGAATTTGTACCCGAAACCATTTTCATAAAAGATGTTATGGATTTACTTACTAAAAAAAGAAAGAGCGTAGCCATAGTATTGGATGAATATGGCGGCACATCGGGTATTATTACGATGGAAGATATTGTAGAAGAGCTTTTTGGCGATATTCAGGACGAACACGACTTGGACGAAGAGCTTTTGGAACAAGCGTTGGACAACGGCAGTTACCTTTTTTCGGCACGGCTAGATGTACAATACATCAACGAAACCTACAAACTCAACATTCCCGAAGGAGATTCTTATGAAACATTAGGAGGATTTATTGTCAATTATACCAACGAAATCCCTCAAACAAACGATGAAATATATATCGAAAATTTCAAATTTGACATTGAAGAGGCTTCAAACAACAAAATATTGACTGTAAAATTGACTAAAATAAAATAAAAAACAATATTTTTTAAAAAAATCATGTAAAAATAACCAACAATGTATAATTATTAAATAGATAATTGTATTTTCGCAAACTGAAATAAAATTTAATCACTTATAGAAAATGGCAGTTTTAGCAAAAATTAGACAGCGTTCGATATTACTAATTTCAATTATTGCAATATCCTTGTTTGCATTTATTATCCAAGATTTTTGGAGAAAAGGAGATTTTGGTTCCTCAAAAGACGTAGGATCTATCAACGGAGAAGATATTAATTTTCAAAGTTTTAACCAAAAAGTAAACAATTTAGAAAAAAGTGGTCGAGGCACAACCAACATCCAAGCCGTGAATCAGGTGTGGGAACAAGAAATTTCGTTGGCTCTTTTGAATGCTGAATTCAAAAAAATCGGTTTGCGAGTAGGCGAAAATCAAATTGTAAATGCGTTGAAGCAAAATCAAAATATTGGGCAAAACAAAATGTTTCAAAACGAAGCAGGTGTTTTTGATATTTCAAAATTTAAAGATTATTTCAAAACCAATCCAGATCAGGCCGCTTCTTTGAAAGGTGCTGAAGATGATGCAGCACTTAATGCCAAATACGAAATATATGGCACGTTGCTCAAAGCAGGTTTTCATGCAACCAAAGCCGAAGCCAAATTGAAATATGAAGCTGAAACAAACAAAGTTACTTTTGATTATGTAAACGTGCCTTATACAGCTATCAAAGATAGCGAAGTAAAAATTTCTGACGCAGAAATTACGGACTATATGAAAAAGAACGAGAAAAAATACAAAACTGAGGAAGCTCGTGAAATTCAATATGTATTAATAGAAGACAAACCTTCTGCACAAGATGAAAACGACATCAAATCGTCGATAACCTCTTTGTTGTCTAAAAGTGTGGTGTATAATGCGACCACCAAAACCAATGATACCATTGCCGGATTTGGAGCTGCAAAAGACGTTGCCGAGTTTGTAAATGCCAATTCCGACGTACCTTATGACTCTACATACATAGCCAAAAAAGATTTGCCAGCCATGGATGCCGACAAGTTATTCAACTTGCCAGTAGGATCTGTATATGGCCCTTATATTAACGGAAAATACTATTGCTTATCAAAATCATTAGGCAAAAAAGCCAATGTCAATGCCAAAGCAAGCCACATTTTGATAAGCTATGAAGGTACTCCTGTACCAAACAAAAGAGAAAAACGTACCAAAGAAGAAGCACAAGCAAAAGCACAAGCGTTGTTGGCACAAGCATTGGCCAATCCAGCTGGATTTATGATGATGGCTTTTCAATACTCCGACGATTCATCTGCTCAGCAAGGTGGTGATTTAGGTTACTTTAGCCAAGGACAAATGGTAAAACCTTTTAACGACTTTGTGTTCAACAACGGAGTGGGCAAAATAGGTTTGGTAGAAACACAATTTGGTTTTCACATCATCAATGTTACAGACAAACAAGATGCTGTAAGACTTGCTACTGTTGCCAGAAAAATTCAAGCATCAGAAAAAACAACAGACAATATATACACACAAGCCACCAAGTTTGAAATGGAAGCCAACACAAAAGCCTTTGAAGAAGTGGCCAAAGCCATGAAACTAACGGTTTCGCCAGCCACAAAATTTAAAGCTTTAGACGAAAACGCAGGCGGATTAGGACCACAACGTCAGGTTATCCGATGGGCATTTAGCAAAGAAACAAACGTAGGCGACATCAAACGATTTGAAATAGCAAATTTAGGACAAGTAATTGCCAAGTACAAAAAATCCTATCCAGCAGGATTGATGGCTGTAGAAGATGCCAGATTGTCTGTAGAACCTGTTTTGAAAAACAAGAAAAAAGCCGAAATGATTAAAGCCAAACTAAAAGGTACTTCATTAGAAGCAATGGCAACGGCCAACCAAGTAAAAGTACAAAACGCAGCAGATGTAACACTAGAAAACGCTGTATTACAAAACATTGGTCAAGAAGCAAAAGTAGTTGGAACCGCCTTTGGAATTGGTGCCAACAAAACCTCTAGCCCAATAGATGGCAATGCAGGAGTATATGTAGTACGTACAAAAGCAGTTACAAAAGCACTTGCTTTAAAAGATTACAACCCTTATTTGGCAAAAGTAAAAGCCGCCAATGCCGGAAAAATTAACGGTGTTATCCCAGCTTTAAAAGCCAATGCCGAAATTGTGGACAACAGAGCCAACTTTAATTATTAAAAAAATATAAAGTCATCAAAAACCCGTTTCAGTTTGAAACGGGTTTTTTTTGTAGCATGTTTGAAAAGCATAATTAATGTTTATAACAAATATACATATAAACCAAAATACTATAAAAACCGAAATTAGCAGTGTGATTTCGGTTTTTTTTATGCTTAGAACCCTGGATTTAGGGTAAAAGCACCTTCCTAAATGAGCCAAAAAGGTATTCAAACAACCTATTTTGACACTACCCATGCAAATGAAAAACAACCCATTTTATTTGTGCCACACGTTATATATATACCAAAAATTTTGTGGATAAATTTTAATTATTGCATACAATTGTAGGCTGCTTAATTAAAAAAAAGATATCGTTGTGTACTACAGTGTGTTGCTTTAAAGGACACTTTAGAATAAGTTTGTCGTTTAAATAAAACAAAAAATGACCAATACTATAAATACACAAGTTGGTGATAGAATTAAATATTTCAGAAAAAGTTTAAATATATCACAAGAAACCCTTGCAAATATGGCAGAAATAGAACGTGGCTACATGAGTGCTGTAGAAAATGGCAAACGGAATGTATCATTAGTGGTATTAGAAAAAATCATAGTTGCTTTAGAGTTAGATTTTTCTGTTTTTTTTAACGATGAAATTTTTAAGAAATGAAAGAGGAAATTAAAATAGATGAATTTGACGGGAAGAAATTCAAGCTTCATTTTTTTGAAGAAGAAGACAATCGGAAAGCGGTATTGACGCATTATTTGCATAATTATAGAAATGGAGTAAAAAAACATTTTGAAAAAGAAGCAAAGCTATATTTAGAACAAATTGTAAACTATAAAAATGAGACTGAAAACCTAAATATGGTTTCAGATGTAGCTTTACAACAATTACTTTTTGAAGTTGAAAATGTTCCTTTTCCAACGCCTGAAAATTATAGTTTCAAGTTTATTGATTTATTTGCTGGAATTGGAGGCTTCCGATTGGCATTGCAAAATTTAGGTGGCAAGTGTGTTTTTACTTCTGAATGGGATGAAAACGCAAAAAAAACATATCGTGCCAATTTTGGAGAAACACCATTTGGGGATATTACGAAAGAAAGCACAAAATCGTTTATTCCAACTGATTTTGATGTATTGTGTGGGGGGTTTCCTTGTCAACCTTTTTCACATGCAGGATTGAAAAAAGGATTTGAGGATACTAGAGGAACACTATTTTTTGATGTTGCAGATATTATCAACAGGAGAATTGAAAGTGAAAATCCAATAAAAGTAATTTTCTTAGAAAATGTAAAAGGATTAAAAAATCATGACAAAGGAAATACTTTAAAAACAATTATTAACTCATTAAATAATCTCGGTTATGATGTAAAAGCAGAAATTTTAAATTCAAAAAATTTTGGACTTCCTCAAAATCGAGAAAGATTATTTATTGTAGCTTGGTTAAAAAGTTCAAATAATGATTTTAATTTCCCTTTCGGTTTAAGTGAAAACGGAGAAATTATATATGATAAAGAAAATCTATCAACAATTAAAACCACAAAAGTTGGTGACATATTAATAAAAAATCCAAGTGAAAAATATACGATTTCAGATAGACTCTTTGCTGGTCACTTGAGAAGAAGAAAAGAACATAAAGAAAAAGGAAATGGATTTGGATTTTCTTCATTTGACAAAAATGCTCCTTATACAAGTACTATTTCTGCAAGATATTATAAAGATGGAAGTGAAATATTAATTGAACAAGTAGATAACAATCCAAGAAAATTAACACCACGTGAAGCAGCTAATCTTCAAGGCTATCCTGAAAATTTTGTTATTCCTGTTTCAGATGTTCAAGCATATAAACAATTTGGGAATAGTGTTTCTGTACCTGTTATACAATCTATTTTTAATGAAATAAAAAAACAATTGCTAAAATAAACATAAAACATGAATCTTACAGATATTTCAATTTTAGGGAACGAACTCAAAAGTTATTTTTTGCAGAATAAAGAATGGGAAGAAATTACATTTAATAATGAAGATAGAATTAAAATTAATAATTTACCAAATGTAGAAAAAGTTGAATCTCATTCTATTAAATTTCATTCTGAAAATAATATTATTTTTATCCCAAGTCAATATATTTTATTAGCTATTAAAATTAAACCTTTCGCAACTGAACTAAAAAAATACACAGATGCATTTGATAGAATTAAAAGTCATAATGACAAAAATGTTTTAGGTGAATTTATAAATAGCAGGACGATATTGAATGATTCATTAAACTACACTAATGAAGATTTGGAATTATTTAAAAAAATGTTTTCATCAAATCAAACTTTAAATTTTGGAGCCAAATCAATAATTAATGGCACTACAAATGATTATAAATTACGTAGTGCTTCTGATTTTTTTGGTTCTGTAATTTTAAAAATAATAAACGTACCAGATGCATCATCTGCAAAATTAGGTAGCTTAATTTATAATTTGACTGAAAACCTAGAAATTTATGATTATTTAGAAAACAGGTTTAGTCAAATGAATAAATCAAATTTAAATACATCCCCTTTAAAAAACACCGAACAAAAAATCTTCTTCGGCTCTCCTGGAACCGGAAAATCATACAAAGTGGATCAAGTGATAAAAAATTTGGATACAAAATTTTATGAACGTGTTACTTTTCACCCTGAATTTGATAATGCTTCTTTTGTGGGTGGTTACAAACCAGTTTCTGAAAAAGATGGAGGTATAAGTTATAAATTTGTACCTCAAGCTTTTACCAATATTTATGAACGTGCGTGGTTAGACCCAAACAATCAATATTATTTAGTTATAGAAGAAATTAACAGGGGAAATTGTGCTGAAATTTTTGGAGATATTTTTCAGTTATTGGATAGAAACAGCAATTATACCGTTTCGCCATCAGAGGAATTGAAAAATCATTTAATTGAAAAATTTGGTGATAATGAAAAGCATGAAGGCATTGCAAATGGCTTGAAACTTCCACCCAATTTGACGATTTATGCTACCATGAACACATCTGACCAATCATTATTTCCTATGGATAGTGCTTTTAAAAGACGTTGGGAATGGGAATATGTGCCAATAAATTATGAAAAGTTTAATGATGATAAAAAAGAAAATAAATCCTTTTACTTTCAAATTGATACAGAAAATGGCTCTATTTATAGTTGGAATGATTTTATAAAAAAAATTAACATTTCACATATTAAAGAAAATCAATCTTTAGGGATGGATAAATGCATTGGAAACTATTTTATTAAACCTGAAATCGATAATAAAATTTCATTAAAACAATTCATCAATAAAGTGATTTTTTATTTATGGAATGATGTTTTTAAAGATGAAGAAAATAAAGTATTTGAAGCGAATACTTATTATGAAGATTTTTTCCCAATTGAAACAAATGGAAAAATAAAAACGATTGAATTATTTCAAAGAATTGGTTTAGAGCCTATTAATCTAAAAAAAGATGCTGATTTAATAGACGAAAATTCATTAACTGAAAATAACGAAGGTTAATGAAAATCTTAATTGAAGGCGAAAATTATCCCATAGAAATCTTAAATCAGGTTTTTGATGATCCAAAATTCTATACGCAAAATGGTATTTTGGGCAAAATCACTTCGGTAGGCTATTACCATTCTTTTGAAAATAAAGAATTGGTTTATATGTTGCCAAAAGTTTTTATGCAGGATGGTGAAAAAACGGTTTTTGAAATTTCAAAAGAAGCCTTATTCGATTTCAAAAACCATGAAACTTTTAAACACAAAGAAGAATATAATTGGATTAGACAATTATTAATTTTGTTTTATAAAAGTCTTACCGAATATCAAAGAAGAATTAAAGACACTTCAATTGTAGATTCTTCATTGACTTATGAAATGAATTCCAATTTAGGCGATTTGGAATATTCTTATTTGGACTTGCTTTTGAGTTTCGTGAATTTTTACAAAAAAAATAAAAATACGATTCTTTACAAACACATTGAATACCAATCCAATCTAGCTAAAAAACCAAAATGGGAAAAGACAATTCGCAAATCGTTGCCCATTTTAGATGCAAAAAAACAGCCTATTTATATTGAAATTAATAACAAAAAGAAAATCATTAACCAAGAAGAAGAATTATTGGTGTATTTTTTCTCAATATTAAATAAATTCAATGAAGACCATCAATTGTATTTAAAAATAGATAGCAGTTATCAACTCATAAAAGGGCATAAATTTGAGCAATTACAAGAAAATGGACTTTCTAAATTGAGAAAAATTAAACATCGTTATTTTTCAGATGTTATGCGAAAAATGTATTTGTTGTGTGAACTTTATTTTGCAAAAACAGACACAGGAAGTAGCAAGAAAAAACGAGAAGAATTTATTTCTGTTAGAAATTACAACATCGTTTTTGAAGACATGATTGATAAATTGTTTTCGGATAAATTAGATGAAACTAAAGAAGTGGATTCTGTTTCGTTAGACGAATTGAAATACAACGAAGACGGCAAAATAATTGACCATATTTTTGACCATAAATCATTGATTGACACCTCTGATATTTTTTATATTGGGGATTCAAAATATTATAAATCAGGTTCAGAAGCTGGCAAATTATCAAAATACAAACAATTCACATACGCCAAAAATGTCATTCAATTTAATATTGATTTATTGAACGAAAATAAGATTTATAAAGAAAATATTCGCTATCGAAACGAAATTACCGAAGGATATAATATTACTCCGAACTTTTTTATTTATGGCTATATTAAAGATGTTCATGATTTTGATGCCCATCATTTAATTCCAAAAAATGAATTACCTATAAAATCATTTCATTTTGAAGACCGATTATTTGATAGAGATACTTTGTTTGTGCATCAATATGAGATTAATTTTTTGTATGTTTTAAAAGCATATTCAACATTTTCAGGCACAAAAATTGATGATTTTAGAAAAGATTCTAAAGATAAATTTAGAAATCAATTTTTAGATTTTTTCAATGATGAAAATAAATCAAAATTTACTATTTTTGAAAAAGATTTGAGTGTGGAATCTGCAAAAGAACTTGTTGAAGCAAATTTCAGATTATTAAATGGCAAATGTTTTTATACTATTGATAAAAAGTTACTAATTGCAAGATATTTTGATGAGAAAAAAGATGAAAATTTAAGCACTTTTATTAAAGAAAATGTATTTATAGAAAAGATATTGGAATAAATTTAAAATTCATAAACATGTTGCAATTAGTAGAAAAAATAAACTATTTAAAAGAGCTTCTCTCTAATCCAAGCGATAGTTATAGCGATAGTTTCAATACAGAAATCGGATTTTATTTTAATGAATTTGAAGACATTGAAGCCAATGAGCGATTTCATTTTTTAGAGAAATTTAAAACAAAAGAAGAAATTGAAAATTGGCTTGATAACTTAAAATCAAATATTGTATTGAAATTTAGAGAAGATGAAGAAGATTTATTCGATTTTATTCATTTTTTTACTTTATAACCCCACGCTCACCCAAACCCACCCCAAACTCCCCATGCGGAACAAAGCCATTACCAAAGACTTCTATTACAAGAAATTGGGCTTTAAGGTTTTTGGAAGTGCTGATTTTGAAGGCTATTTGATGCTCGAAAAAGACCAAATCCAACTCCATTTTTTTGAATTTCCAAGCCTTAATCCGCTAGAAAATTATGGGCAAGTCTATATCCGAACTGAAAATATTGAAACGGTTTATCAAAATTTTGTCAAAAACAACGTAAAAATCCACCCAGCGGGACATTTGCAAACCAAACCGTGGGGGCAAAAAGAATTTTCCATTCTCGACCCCGATCATAATTTATTGACTTTTGGGGAATCGGTATAATGATGTTATTCTTATTGATAGGTCGATGCCGGTTTTACATTACTGGAAATAGTAGCTTTATTATTGCCATAAAAAATGGCGTATTTTGTTTTGCTTCAAGTTCAAAAAAGTGGCTTTGGAATAAAATATTGGAGTAATTGCGTCTGAACATCTGTTGCAAAATGATAATTTTTTAAAAAACTTGAATACATGGTTATAAAGTTTAACTAAAAATAATATCTTTACACTCAAAACAAAATAAGAACTTAATTTGCATTTGATGCAAAACTACTATATCAATTATGGCATGTACAAGTTGTTCGACTTCAGAGGGGGGAGCTCCAAAGGGTTGTAAAAATAATGGTTCGTGTGGCACCGATAGCTGCAACAAATTGACGGTTTTTGACTGGCTTTCCAATATGAGTTTGCCCAATGGCGAAGCCCCTTTTGATTGTGTTGAAATACGTTTTAAAAACGGCCGAAAAGAATTTTATAGAAATACCGAAAAGCTCGTATTGTCTATTGGCGATATTGTTGCCACAGAGGCATCGCCAGGACACGATATTGGCATAGTTACCTTGACAGGTGAATTGGTTAAAATTCAAATGAAAAAGAAAGGTACTGATTATCAAACAGCCGAAATTGCAAAAATATACAGAAAAGCATCGCAAAAAGACATTGATGTTTGGACAAAAGTGCGAGAAAAGGAAGAGGTCATGAAAGTGAAAGCTCGTGAACTAGCCATCGAACAAAAATTAGAAATGAAAATTTCTGACATCGAATTTCAGGGCGATGGATCAAAAGCCACTTTTTATTATACCGCAAACGATCGGATTGATTTTCGAACCTTAATTAAGGAATTTGCTCGAGAATTTAGCACCAGAATCGAAATGAAACAAGTAGGTTTTCGACAAGAAGCCTCAAGACTTGGTGGTATTGGTTCGTGTGGTAGAGAGTTGTGCTGTTCTACTTGGCTTACCGATTTTAGAAGTGTCAATACCTCGGCTGCTCGATACCAACAATTGTCTTTGAATCCACAAAAATTAGCGGGACAATGTGGCAAACTCAAGTGTTGTTTGAATTATGAGTTGGACACTTATATGGATGCACTAAAAGCTTTTCCTGATTTTGACACCAAGTTGATAACAGAAAAAGGAGATGCCGTATGCCAAAAACAGGATATTTTCAAGGGCTTGATGTGGTTTGCCTACACTAATAATTTTGCCAATTGGCAGGTATTGAAGATAGAACAAGTGCAGGAAATTATTGCCGAAAACAAACTCAAAAACAAAGTATCATCTTTAGAAGATTATGCTTTAGAAACTGTTGAAGAGCCACAAAAAGAATTTAAAAACGCTATGGGACAAGAAAGTTTGACTCGTTTTGATCAGCCTAAACGAAAAAAACGACCTGTCAAAAAACGAGTATCTAACACAGATGCAAAACCCGAAAATAAAACCGAGGGTGGCAAAGTGGCACACCAAGTGTCAAACCAAAATAAAATAGTACCAAACAAAAACCAATCGAACAAGTTGGTTAAAAACAATACAGAAAACAAAACCATTATCAAACCCAATGCAACACCAGCTTTGGAGAAAACAGCAGCGAACCACACTGTTTCTGAAAACACATCGGTTGCCAAAAAACCCAATCACCGAAACAAAAACAATCGAAATAAAAACAAAAACAGAAACAATCAATCAAACCGAAACGACAACAAAACACCAAATAATAACAATGAATCTGAAAAATAATTACTGGATTTTATTGCTTTCCATTTGTCTTTTTAGTTGCGACAAACAAAGGGTTTTTGACGAATATGAATCCCTTGGTGGCACTTGGAGCAAAAATGACACTTTGAAGTTTACATTACCAAAACTCGACAAGCAACAATATTATAATTTATTTTTGAATATCAGATGCAATGATGATTACCCGTTTAACAATATATTTGTATTGGTTTCCATGACACAACCCGATGGTGTAACCAAAGTAGATACTCTTGAATATGAAATGGCCAATCCAGATGGCAGTCTGATGGGCGAAGGCATAACCGATGTAAAGCTGAGTAAATTATTTTACAAAGAAAAATTTCAGTTCAAACAAAATGGCGTTTACAAAGTAAACATCCAACAAGCCCTTCGCAAATCGAGCGAAGTAAACGGTGTAAAAGAATTGAAAGGCATAACCGAAGTTGGTTTTAGAATTGAAACTTTAAACTAAATCATGACATACCATCAAACTAACGTGAAACGTGAAATAAAATAAAAAATCATGAAAATATCCCAAAAAAACACCTCAAACCCCACAATAAATAAAGATATTAAACACTATCAAAGAAAATTTTGGAGATTGTTTTTGTATGGAATAAGCGGTCTTTTTCTGTTTGTGCTTTTAACATCATGGGGACTATTTGGCTCTATGCCTTCCGTAGAAGAATTGGAAAATCCAAATTCAAATTTAGCCACAGAAATCATCTCATTTGATGGGGTTTTGCTAGGCAAATTTTATAATGAAAACCGAACTTCTATCAAATACAAAGATTTGCCCAAACATTTAGTAGATGCCCTTGTGGCTACAGAAGACGAACGTTTTTATGACCATTCGGGTATTGATGCACGTGGTACTTTAAGAGCCGTATTAAAATTAGGAACCAACGGAGGTGCCAGCACCATTACACAACAGTTGGCCAAGTTATTATTTCATGGCGAAAGATCAAGAAACCCAATAATTGCCATCGTTCAAAAAGTAAAAGAATGGATCATTGCCATCAAACTCGAGCGACAATACACCAAATCTGAAATTATAGCCATGTATTTTAATAAAGCCGATTTTGTAAATACCGCAGTTGGAATACGATCGGCGGCAAAAGTATATTTTGGCAAAGAACCTCGCAATTTAACCATCGAAGAAAGTGCTATGTTGGTTGGAATGCTCAAAAACCCTTCGTTGTTTAACCCTGTGCGTCGTCCAGAAAAAGTCAAAGAACGTCGCAATGTAGTGTTGCACCAAATGGTTAAAAACGGCTACTTGGAAGAAACGGCCAAATCAAAATTAGAAAACAAACCTCTTGTTTTAAAATTTCATCCAGAAAGTCATCTGGACGGTATGGCAACTTATTTTAGAGAATACCTTCGAGACTATATGAAAGCTTGGATAAAAGAGAACAAAAAACCAGATGGATCAGATTATGACATGTATAGAGACGGATTGAAAATATACACCACAATCGATTCTCGCATCCAACAATATGCCGAGGAAGCCGTATCGGCACATATCAAAAATTTGCAAGAAGAATTTTTTAGCCAAGCCAAAGACAATAAAAATGCCCCATTTGTAAACATCACCACAGCCGAAACGGATAAAATCATGATGCAAGCCATGAAATCGTCGGAAAGATGGAAAGTACTAAAAGAACAAGATAAAACGGACGAGGAAATCATCAAATCTTTTTCGATAAAAACCAAAATGACCGTATTCTCATGGGATGGCGACAAAGAAATGGAAATGACACCAATGGATTCCATTCGATATTACAAGCATTTTTTACAAGCTGGATTAATGTCTATGGAACCCCAAACAGGCCAGGTAAAAGCTTGGGTTGGAGGCATCAATTACAAATATTTTCAATACGACCACGTAGGGCAAGGAGCCAGACAAGTAGGTTCTACCTTTAAACCATTTGTTTATGCAACGGCCATACAACAGTTGGGCAAATCGCCATGCGACACCATTATCGATGGCCCATTTATGATTCACAAAGGCCGTCATCATGTTACCGAAGACTGGGAACCTCGAAATTCAGACAACCGATATAGAGGCATGGTAACCCTCAAAAGAGCTTTAGCCAATTCCATCAACACCGTATCGGCCAAGCTGATAGACCAAACAGGTCCAGAAGACGTTGTAGAACTCACACACAAATTAGGCGTTAAATCCGAAATACCAGTTCAACCATCAATAGCACTAGGTGCTGTAGAAATTACGGTACACGATATGGTAGCCGCTTATAGTACTTTTGCAAACGAAGGAGTTTACATGAAACCACAATTTCTAGTACGAATTGAAGATAAAAATGGCAAAACCATCTACGAGCCCACCCCAGAAACCCACGATGTTTTAAACAAAGATATTGCCTTTGCTGTAATCAAACTTTTAGAAGGTGTAACAGAAGGCGGATCGGGCGAAAGATTGAGAACACAAGGGGGTGGTGCTGGAGACAACCGCTGGACTGGCTACCCATATATGTTTACAAACCCCATTGCTGGAAAAACAGGAACTACTCAAAACCAATCCGATGGTTGGTTTATGGGCATGGTACCCAATTTGGTAACAGGTGTTTGGGTAGGTTGCGAGGACCGTTCGGCCCGTTTCAAAAGCCTTACTTATGGGCAAGGTGCCACTGCTGCACTGCCAATTTGGGGTTATTTTATGAAAAAATGCTATGCCGACGAAACACTTAATATTTCTAAAGAAAATTTTACCAGACCCGAAAATTTATCCATAAAAGTAGATTGTTATACCCCTGTTTACCGTAAGCCCGTTGTAGATACAACCAATGTCGAACAAAATACAGAAGAGTTTATACCAACAGAATAAATCAATCATCAACTAACTATTTTACAAGAAGCTATTCCAGCTTTTCGTTTCAAGTCCAAAGCCTCAAAAGGGTTTTTTGTATGCTACAAAAGGAGCTTCCGGTGGTCGCTCTTTTGTAGCAACAAAAAAATCCCTTTTGAGGCTTTGTCCTTTCCACTTCAATCTGGGCTAGGGCTCTTTTGCAAACTTAGTACTTCACACCAAATGAATATCAAATATATTTATAAAATAGGCCAAAAATGCGTAGTTATTTTTTAG
>NZ_MUGT01000129.1 GCF_002217205.1 Flavobacterium branchiophilum NBRC 15030 = ATCC 35035
GATCGGTTACAGATACATATATTGTTTGATTATCTGTACCCGGATAAGCATTCAAATTGGTAATGTGATTGGTACCCGCTTGAGCATTGGCACTACTAGTATAGAAAAATACTTCATAATCAGCCGCTGACAATCCATTGAGGATGATTGGTACAAACTGATTCAAATTAAATGTACTACTAGACTGGCATATAGACGATTGCGCTGTTGTGGGGGTGGTTAATGGCATTATAGGTACTTGATAAGTAAAATCTTGAGAATAACTACCTCCATAATTATCAGAATAAGTAAATGTATGCGTATAGTTTGTAGATACGGAAGGTGTTTCTGCATTAAATGTATATGGATTACTATTTACATTATCCCAATTTTGTGATACAATTGTTGGTTGAAAAGTTAAATCTTGCGGCAGAAAACTTGGATTAAAATCAATTCCCCATGAAAAAATATAACCATTATCTACACTTAAATGATCTGTTACTATGATAGTCCAAATACCATTTATTGGAGATCCTATAAAATTACTAAAAGAATTAACTGGCTTGTAATCTCCAGGAGCAACAGTTGTACCGCCTGAACCACCCGTAGTTGGAATGGTGGGACCAGCAACAAGTGTAGTTGTAGCTGTATTAGTAAAACAATAATTCAAACCAGTACCTACTAGTGTAGAAGGGTCATCAAAAGGGTTACCTAGAAATGTTCCACCACCACCAGGATAAGCTTTTAAAATACATTGTTGACCGTTGGGACTTCTCAAAACGATGTCTAAATCACCTAAATAAGAATGCTCCATATTTAAACATATATTTAAAATATCATTTGCTGAAGTTATTAATTTTGTAGGGTCATAACAATCAACATTAATACTTGTTTGATAAGACGCTCCATTACCGTCAGGTAAAAAAGTTACTCCAACTACAGGTGGAGAACAATCGTATTGATATTCAATTGGAGTAACTGTAGCATTTAAAGTTATAGGTTGACCAGGGCAAACAGTTACTGGTGCAAATGTAACATTAGGCGGAGACGCAACTTGAACTATTATATTCAATTTATTTGTACTTTGACATCCATTAGAATCAATAATTTTTAAATTTACTAAGATATAGCCGGCATTTGGAAAATTGTGAACAATGTTTTGCCCAGTTTGGGTAACGCCATTGCTAAATTCCCAGATATAAGTAGCTCCAGCACCAGAATTTCCAAAAACGCCCGAACCATTAAAAGATACATTTTGGTTTTGAGAAATTTGTATTACACTATCTACTGCAGATGGAGTTGAACTTACTAAATTTGAAACTATCGTTTGACAAATGGGTACACAACTTATATTTGCTTCCCAACCAGAATTGTTAGTTGTACCATCTGAAATAAATCGTACAGTTAAGCAACCTGAACCATTTGCAGCAGTAGCTATTATGTTTGTTGGCAAAGTTGTACCAGTATAGGTGCCTAATAATGGAGCAGAAATAGAATTACCATCATAAATATACATTTTATCAGCATTATTTTCTATATTAAAGGCTGTAAATGTAAGTTTCATTGCAGTATTTGCTGTTGTAGGACAAAATACTTTTGTGAAATTTTCATTAGAATTATACCCAACATTGGCACCACCTGAATCAAAAAAAGTACCTGTACAAGCACTTACAGGTGCATTTGACATATTGAATTGAGAAAAACAAGTAACGCTTGTAAGAAATAGTATGTAAAATAAATATTTTTTCATTTTATTATATTTAAAAAAGATAAATAACAAATAAGGCTTTAATTGTATTTTGGTTTAAATTGAGGATGTATTACAATGGCATAATTGGTTTGATAAATCCTATAAACCATATCGTATGGTTCAAAAAAATTCAAATCATATTTCAATATATTAAAAGTATTTGTGTCGAATGGATAAGTATCTCTTGTTAAATTTGGATTATATTTATTAAACAATGGGATATTAGATAAGTTAAGGTATTTTTCATCAATTTCGTATTTTAATTCAATAATTTCATATCTTTTGTTTAAAATATCGTTTAAATCTTTTAAGTTTTGTGGGTCGGTTAAAACTAATTTTTCTAATTGATCCGCATATACTTCTACAATTCTAGCATCTACAGCTGTTTTTTGTACTTGAGCAGTTGAAATAATAGGAATACTTAATGATAAAAGCAGCAATACTAATTTTTTCATAATAATAAAACTTATTTATTTTGTAATTTTTTTTAAACAAAAAATTTGATGAAACATAAAAATACATTTTTTTATCTACAACATAAAGTTGTTTTCATTTAAAAATCTACATTTTTTCATTTCAAAAAATGTTTATAATTTATTTTTAGGTGCGAAAATTACAAAAAAAAATAATAATAACCATAATTTGAAGCTATAAATTTAATAGATGAATAAAATACAAATCTAAATTGTATTTATTTTTCTTTGTCCAATTCTTTAAAAATATTTTATAAGTGTTATTTGTCGTTAAATTAACGCTTTATGACTTTAAAAAATAAAAACAATATTATTTTTATCGATATTTAAATATTTTAAAATAATTAAATAAAAAATATTAGCTATTCAATTCATTATTTTGAGTTAATTTTGTAGCTGGAAAGTATTTATGAAGGATCAATAAATTTTAAGATTTCATAAAAAAAATATGGTTATTTAAAAATGTTATGAAAATATATACAAAAACAGGGGATAATGGAACGACTGCTCTTTTTGGTGGTACTAGAGTTCCCAAAGACCATGCTCGGATAGAGAGCTATGGCACTGTAGATGAACTCAATTCGTACATAGGATTGATAAGAGATCAAGACATTAACGAAGCATATCAAAAGGTGTTGATTGAAATTCAGGATCGGTTGTTTACTGTTGGTGCCATTTTGGCAACACCTCCAGAAAAAGAAATTAAAAAAAATGGAGAGCCAAGATTGCAAAAATTAGGCATTATTGAAAGTGATATACTTTTTTTGGAACAAGAAATGGATCAAATGGATGCTTTATTGCCTCCAATGACACATTTTATATTGCCAGGTGGACATGTTATAGTGTCATATTGTCATATTGCACGTTGTGTTTGTCGCAGAGCCGAACGTTTGGCGGTACATTTAAGTCATTTTGAAGGGGTGTCTGCGCTTGCTATTGCTTATTTGAACAGACTATCTGACTATTTGTTTGTATTGGCACGGAAATTGAGTTTTGACTTGCAAGCCGAAGAGGTAAAATGGATACCTAGAAAATGATTATTAATGGATGTTTGATCTGGTTGATGAAGAACCAAAAAGACATCATTTTTATGAAAAATAAGGTAGAAGATGCCGCTATTTTGGTTTACAATGTGATGTTCTTAAAAAAAATTGAAAAATAAATGTAAATTTACTTGATTTTTTCGGTAAAAAAATTATTTTTGCACAAATTAAAATCTAACAAGATGTATTGGACTTTAGAATTAGCATCTTATTTAAGTGATGCACCGTGGCCTGCTAACAAAGATGAGCTTATCGACTATGCGATTAGAGCTGGAGCTCCACTTGAAGTTGTAGAAAACCTTCAATCTATTGAAGATGAAGGAGAAATTTACGAATCGATGGAAGAGATTTGGCCAGATTATCCAACAGACGAAGACTATCTTTGGAACGAGGATGAATATTAATAGAATAAAAGAAGAAAAGTCTCAAAAGAGGCTTTTTTTTTCGTTAAAATAACTAAATAAAAACAAAAAGTAAAACAATAAATTATGAGTTTCATAAACAGTATATTGAAAGTTTTTGTAGGCGATAAGTCCCAAAAGGATGTTAAAGCTACACAACCTTATATAAAAAAAATCAAGGCATTGGAAGAGGCATTTAGTAGTTTGTCTCATGATGAATTAAGAGCAAAAACAACAGAATTTAAAACGAGAATTCAAAATGCAAGAGCCGAAAAGGATGCCAAAATTGCAAGCCTGCAAATTGAAGTAGAACAAACGGAAGACATTGATAAAAAAGAAGATTTGTATTTGGCCATTGATGCTTTAGAAAAAGAAGCTTATGAATTATCTGAAAAAACATTATCAGAAATATTACCAGAAGCATTTGCAGTTTTAAAAGAAACCGCCAAAAGATTTAAAGAAAACACCAGTGTTACCGTTAGTGCAACCGCAAAAGACAGAGCACTTTCGGCTACAAAACCATATATTACAATTGTGGGCGACCAAGCCAACTGGGCTAATTCATGGAATGCCGCTGGAAAAGAAATAACTTGGGATATGGTGCATTATGACGTGCAACTTATTGGTGGTATCGTTTTGCATGAAGGAAAAGTTGCCGAGATGCAAACAGGAGAAGGAAAAACTTTAGTTGCTACATTACCACTTTATTTGAATGCCCTTACAGGCAATGGAGTACATTTGGTAACCGTTAATGATTATTTGGCCAAACGTGATAGCACTTGGAAAGCTCCTTTGTTTGAATTTCATGGTTTGACTGTAGATTGTATAGACAATCATGAGCCAAACTCCGAAGGTCGAAGAAAAGCTTATGAAGCTGACATTACTTATGGAACAAATAATGAATTTGGATTTGATTATTTGAGAGACAACATGGCCCATTCGCCAGAAGATTTGGTTCAAAGAAAACATAATTTTGCTATTGTAGATGAAGTAGATTCGGTTTTAATTGATGACGCTAGAACACCATTGATTATTTCTGGGCCTGTGCCACAAGGCGACAGACATGAGTTTAATGAATTGAAACCTAAAATTGAAGGTTTGTATAATTTGCAAAGACAATTGGCTAATGGATTTTTGACAGAAGCCAAAAGGCTCATCAAAGAAGGTAACACAAAAGATGGTGGTTTTCAATTACTTAGAGCATACAGATCTTTACCAAAAAACAAAGCTTTGATAAAATTTTTGAGTGAAGAAGGGATCAAACAATTGCTTCAAAAAACAGAAAATCAATACATGCAAGATAACAATCGCGAGATGCCAAAGGTAGATGAAGCATTGTATTTTGTGATTGAAGAGAAAAATAACCAAGTTGAGCTAACAGAAAATGGTTTCAAATATTTATCCTCGGGGTCTGAAGATGAAAACTTTTTTGTGTTGCCAGATATTGGAACAGAAATTGCTCGAATTGAAAAATTAAATTTAAATAAAGAAGAAGAATCTGAAGAAAAAGAGCATTTATTTCAGGATTTTTCTATTAAAAGTGAACGTATTCACACCTTAACACAGCTTTTGAAAGCCTATACCTTGTTTGAAAAAGATGTGGAATATGTGATTATGGATCATAAAATTTTGATTGTAGATGAACAAACAGGCCGTATTATGGATGGCCGTAGGTATTCTGATGGTTTGCATCAGGCTATAGAAGCCAAAGAAAATGTAAAAATTGAAGCAGCGACTCAAACATTTGCAACCATTACCCTTCAGAATTATTTTAGAATGTACCGTAAGCTGGGTGGCATGACTGGTACTGCTGTTACCGAGGCAGGGGAATTATGGGAAATTTACAAGCTAGACGTAGTGGAAATCCCAACAAACAGAGGATTATCTCGAATTGACAAAGAAGATTATATTTACAAAACTACACGAGAAAAATTTAACGCAGTTATCGAAGATGTAACGCAATTGAGTCAAGCTGGTCGTCCAGTTTTGATTGGAACAACGTCTGTTGAAATTTCGGAATTGTTGAGTCGTATGTTGAAAATGAGAGGTGTAGCGCATAATGTATTGAATGCTAAAATGCACAAACAAGAAGCTCAAATTGTTGAAGAAGCAGGAAAACCAGGTGTAGTAACTATTGCTACCAATATGGCAGGTAGAGGAACCGATATCAAATTGACACCCGAAGTAAAAGCGGCGGGCGGATTAGCAATTATTGGTACAGAAAGACATGATTCCAGACGAGTAGATAGACAACTACGAGGGAGAGCTGGCCGACAAGGAGACCCTGGAAGTTCTCAATTTTATGTTTCTTTGGAAGACAATTTGATGCGATTATTTGGATCTGAAAGAGTTGCCAAAGTTATGGACAGAATGGGGCTAAAAGAAGGCGAAGTGATCCAACATTCGATGATGACTAAGTCTATTGAAAGAGCTCAAAAGAAAGTAGAAGAAAACAACTTTGGTACACGAAAAAGATTATTGGAATATGACGATGTGATGAATGCCCAACGTGAGGTGGTTTATAAACGTCGTCGTCATGCACTGTTTGGCGAACGATTGAAACTGGATTTGGCCAATATGCAATATGACACTTGTGAATTGATTGTTAATACCAATAAAGGTGCAAATGATTATAAAAATTATGAGTTTGAATTGTACCGCTATTTAGGTATCGAAAGCCCAGTTTCGGAAGCTGAGTTTGCTAAAATGAACGCAAATGACATTACGGCCAAAGTATATAAAGCTACTGCTACTTATTATCAAGAAAAAATAGATAGAACTGCCAAAGCGGCAATGCCAATCATTAAAAATGTTTTTGAGGATATTAATAATAGATATGAAAGAATTGTAATTCCATTTACAGATGGCATTAGAGAACTGAATATTGTAACCGATTTGAAATTGTCTTACGAGTCTGAAGGGAGTAACTTGATTGCTGATTTTGAAAAAAATATTACGCTTGCTATTGTTGATGAAGCTTGGAAAAAACATTTAAGAAAAATGGACGAACTTAAACAATCCGTTCAATTAGCAGTGCACGAACAAAAAGATCCGTTACTTATTTATAAATTAGAAGCATTCAAATTGTTTAGTAATATGCTCAATACCGTAAATAAAGAAGTGGTTTCGTTTTTGATGAAAGCTGATTTGCCTCAATTGCAATTGCAAGTTGCACCACCTCCAACTACTGCTCCTATAAAAGTAAATTATACAACAAGCAGAGAAGAAATTGCTTCTAAAGAGGTTACATCTGAAACTGCTATTGAAGAAACCAATACCCAACAACGTCAGGTAACAGAAACCATTGTAAGAGATGCACCAAAAATAAATCGAAACGACAATGTTACCATTCAACATGTTGCAACAGGTAAAACAGAAAATATGAAATACAAAAAAGCCGAAAATTTATTGTCCTCTGGAGAATGGATTATTGTAAATTAATACTTTTTTTAATAAATAAAAAAGCCAAAATATATTGCTATATTTTGGCTTTTTTATTTTAAGAAAGATACAATTATTTTGTTTTCTTTACATATTGTGTTAAAATATAAATATTTTGATTTTCTACTCTACCTTCTATTAAATTGGCATCGTCCCAAACCAACTTGATATGATGTACAGCAGCGCCTCTTTTTGCAGTAAAAGTAGCTCCTTTTACATCCAAATCTTTAATTAAAACTACAGAGTCGCCATCTTTCAATACAGCACCATTACTGTCTTTATGTACAACTTTGTTTTCGTCTTCCTCTTCGCCTTCGCCAGTTGCTTTTGCCCAGTTTAAGGCTTCTTCTTCCAAATACATCATCTCGAGCAAATCATTATTTTTTAGTCGAGCAAGCATCCGATAGGATAAAATTTGAACAGGTAAATGCTCGCTCCACATGCTTTCTGATAAACCTCGCCAATCTTTTTCGTCGGTAGTTTCTGGATTTTCTATTTGATTTTTTAAATTTTGGGCTATTAATACCGAATGTTCTAAACTTTCAGCCGTATAAGGTGCTAGTGTATAAACTACTAAATCATGTTCTGTACCACTAATTTCACAAATTGCACCACTACGGTCCTTCAGTTTTTTTTCTATTACACTCATTGGATATGATTTTTTTAAATTTTGGGCAAAGGTATAAATTGCAACCTAAAAAGAAATAAAATTAATAACAATTTGCAAAAAAAAGGATAACTTTGCATTAAAAATCAAATAAAGTAGCCTATTGATATTATCATGTAGCCCAACACAAATATTAATCTTTATTTATTTATAACTATTCTTTTTTCTTCAAAATATTATTAAAAAATAGCATTTGATAAGGCAAAGCATTTTCCCAATATTCCCACGTATGTGCACCAGGTCTTTCGATATAGTCGTGAGGTATTTTATAATACAACAAGCGTCTGTGAAATTCTTTATTTATTTCATATAAAAAATCCTCTACACCGCAGTCAATTATCAAAGGTATTTTATTATTTTTAATTTTTTCTATTTGATCCATAATTGTATATGGTTTGTATGCTTGTGGATTTGTAACTTCTTTTCCTAATATTGGTTCAAATAATGATTTTGTTCTCTCGATACGCTCAGGACTAATCATAATAGTCATATCCACTACTCCACTCATACTCCCTGCTGCACAAAACAGGTCTGGATGTTTAGTAGCTAAATATAAAGCTCCATGTCCTCCCATAGAAAGACCTGATATTACTCTTCCATTTTTATTTGAAACCGTTCTGTATGTAGCGTCAATTTTTTGGATAACTTCCTGACTAATATAGGTTTCAAACTGGCTGGCCTGATTTAAAGGACTATTGATATAAAAACTAAAAGTTTCTCCTTCAGGCATTACAACAATGATGTCGTATAAATCTGATAAATTTTTAACCAAATTAGGGTTTGGTGTAGATTGTAACCAATTGTCAAAATGTCCATAAGCACCATGCAATAAATACAAAACAGGATAATTATTTTTACTTTTTGAATAATTATTAGGTAACACAATTGCCGCTTTGTAACTTTTATTCATGCTTTTTGATGCTATTAGTAAAGTATCTACTGTAGCAGCAAATGATACCGAAACATTTAGCATCATAAAAAATAAAAATAATGTAATCTTTTTCATGTTTTTTTTAAAGTTTATGTTTAACCGGAATCCAAATCTCTTCCTCGGAATTGGGGTCGTTATTTTTATATTTTTCGCCTAAAATTTCAAATTGAGGTCGATTTTCCAATTCATATCCCGAGGAAGGCAACCATTCCATATAAATCGATTTGAAAAAAGCTGCAACTCCTTGTTGATCTCCCTTATATTGAAAAACGGCATACAAACCTGATTCAATTTCCAATGTTTCCATATCGTTCGGAATATTTCCAAAACTAGAAACTTCCACCGCAGCCCATTTTACAAAAAGTGTATTCGGCTGAAAATCAAAGTTTTCAGGATTCACTTGAATGTTGTACAAATTTGAACCAACGGTGTTTTCAATTTCTTTTCGTCTAGGCATAAAACTACTCCATAATTCAAATGCTCGATAATCAGCATACGAAAATGAAAGGTTTTTACCTATGAATTTAGTGGTTGGAAAGGTTTTAAGGATTGGTTTCATTTAAAATATTAATTTATTACATATTCCGTCTATATTGCCCTCCCACTTCAAACAAAGCACTGGTGATTTGACCTAATGAACAAACTTTGGTGGCATCCATCAATTTCTCAAAAATGTTTTGGTTTTTAATGGCTGCTTCTTGAATGCTATTCAATTGTTCCGCTACTTTCTCTGCATTGGTTTGATGCAAATTCGCTAACATTTCAATCTGATATTGCTTTTCTTCTTCTGTGGCACGAATCACTTCTGCCGGAATAACCGTTGGCGAACCTTTGGAACTTAAGAACGTATTCACACCAATAATTGGGAATTCACCCGTGTGTTTCAAGGTTTCATAATACAAACTTTCTTCTTGAATTTTAGATCGTTGGTACATGGTTTCCATCGCACCCAAAACCCCGCCACGTTCTGTAATTCGGTCGAATTCTTGTAAAACAGCGTCTTCTACTAAATCCGTCAATTCTTCAATAATAAAAGAACCTTGAATTGGATTTTCATTTTTCGCCAACCCTAATTCTTTATTAATAATCAACTGAATAGCCATAGCTCTTCGCACGGATTCTTCTGTTGGTGTTGTTATTGCTTCGTCATAAGCATTGGTATGCAAGGAATTACAATTATCATAAATTGCATACAATGCTTGTAAAGTCGTACGAATATCATTAAAATCAATTTCTTGTGCATGCAACGAACGCCCCGAAGTTTGAATATGGTATTTCAACATTTGTGCTCTTTCATTGGCTCCGTATTTGTTTTTCATGGCTTTCGCCCAAATTTTTCGAGCCACTCGACCAATAACTGCATATTCAGGATCGATTCCATTCGAGAAAAAGAACGATAAATTCGGACCAAAATCGTTGATGTTCATTCCTCTGCTTAAATAGTATTCCACATAAGTGAACCCATTAGATAATGTAAATGCTAACTGCGTAATTGGATTCGCCCCTGCTTCAGCAATATGATATCCAGAAATTGAAACCGAATAAAAATTACGAACATTTTGTTTGATGAAATACTCTTGCACATCACCCATTAATCGCAAGGCAAATTCGGTAGAAAAAATACAGGTATTCTGTGCTTGATCTTCTTTCAAAATATCGGCTTGAACCGTACCACGAACTTGTGCTAAGGTTTTCATTTTTATATCTTGATAAATATCTAAAGGTAAAACTTGATCGCCCGTTACGCCTAAAAGCATCAACCCTAAACCATTATTTCCTTCTGGTAAGGCATTAGCCCCCCCGCCCCCGAAGGGGGAGTTGTCTGTTCGATAAGCAGGTCGGGGAATGTTTTTAGAATCGTATAATTCAATTAATTTTTCTTCAACTAGGTGTTGCAAACCATTTTCAATAATGTATTTTTCACAGTTTTGATCGATGGCCGCATTCATAAAAAATCCTAACAACATTGGTGCTGGTCCATTAATCGTCATGGAAACAGAGGTCATTGGATGACTCAAATCGAAACCAGAATACAATTTTTTTGCATCGTCTAAACAACAAATCGAAACTCCGGCATTTCCAATTTTTCCATAAATATCAGGACGAATATGTGGATCGTTTCCGTATAAAGTTACTGAGTCAAAAGCCGTTGATAAACGTTTTGCTGGTAATCCGGCAGAAACATAATGAAAACGCTTGTTGGTTCGTTCTGGACCACCTTCTCCTGCAAACATTCTACTTGGGTCTTCGCCTTCTCTTTTAAATGGATACAAACCAGACGCAAAAGGAAATTCTCCCGGAACATTTTCTTGTAAATTCCATTTTAAAATATCACCCCAAGCTTGGTATTTTGGTAAAGCCACTTTTGGAATTTGCGAATGTGATAAGGATTCGGTATGTGTAGCAATTTTAATTTCTTTATCACGAACTTTAAAACTATACACTGGATTTTTGTATTTATTGACTTTTTCGTCCCAAGTTAAAATAATTTCCCAATTATAAGGGTCTAAATTCATTTTTACTCGGTCAAATTCTTTTGTCAATAACGAAACAAAATCTTTGTTATCCGCAGTAATTTTCAATGAACTTTCAATAATTCCTGCTTTATCTAATTGCGGTAAATTTCCGTTAACCGATTCCACAGTTTTAAAAATCCCATATAATTTTTGGGCTACTTCTACTTGAGAAAGAGCGGTTTCATCGTATTTTCTATTATTTTCGGCAATTTCAGATAAATAACGCGTTCTATGTGGAGGAATCACGAAAATTTTCTCACTCATTTCACGTGTAATTTCAAAAGTCGATTTCAAATCGGCTCCTGTTTTTTCTACAATCTTATCCATGATGGATTTGTAGAGTGTATTCATACCTGGATCGTTAAATTGTGAAGCGATTGTTCCAAAAATAGGCATCTTATCGGTATCCACATCCCACAAATTATGATTGCGTTGGTATTGTTTTTTCACATCACGAATCGCATCTAAAGCACCTCGTTTGTCGAATTTATTCAATGCCACTAAATCAGCAAAATCCAACATATCAATTTTTTCTAACTGTGTAGCAGCTCCAAATTCAGGTGTCATTACGTATAACGAAACATCCGAATGTTCTAAAATTTCGGTATCCGATTGACCAATTCCAGACGTTTCTAAAATAATAATATCATATTGAGCGGCTTTTAGTACTTCAATTGCTTCAGCCACATATTTGGATAAAGCCAAATTGGATTGACGAGTTGCCAACGAACGCATATAAACTCTAGGATTATTAATAGCATTCATTCGGATTCTATCGCCTAACAAAGCACCACCAGTCTTACGTTTGGATGGGTCAACCGAAATTAATCCGATGGTTTTTTCAGGAAAATCAATTAAAAAACGACGCACCAATTCATCCACTAATGATGATTTTCCAGCACCACCAGTTCCTGTAATTCCTAAGACGGGAGCCGCCCCCGAATGAGGAGCTTCTGAAGATTGTGGAAATAGAGTATGAAATTTTTCAGGATTATTTTCAGCTAAAGAAATTAATCGGGCAATAGTATTTACATTCTTATTCTTGAGATTTTCAGTCAAATTTTCTGCAGCCATTTCAGCTCCCCCTTCGGGGGTTGGGGGGCACCTTTTCACCAAATCATTAATCATCCCTTGCAATCCCATGGCACGACCATCATCTGGCGAATAAATTCTTTCAATGCCGTATTCGTGTAATTCTGAAATTTCAGAAGGCAAAATTACACCTCCACCTCCACCAAATATTTTGATATGTCCAGCCCCTTTTTCCTTTAATAAATCATACATATATTTGAAATATTCATTGTGTCCTCCTTGATAAGAAGTCATCGCAATGGCATTCGCATCTTCTTGAATGGCAGTGTTTACTACTTCTTCCACACTTCTGTCGTGTCCAAGATGAATCACTTCAACGCCTGTGGCTTGAATAATTCTACGCATGATGTTTATGGCTGCATCGTGACCATCAAAAAGTGAAGCAGCGGTTACTATTCTTATTTTATTTTTAGGAATATAAGGTGTTTGTTGAATCATTGTGAATTTTAGATTAAATTAATGGGTGCAATTTACGAATATTTTAAAAAATATAAAAAATAATTAAAATGAAATCATTTCAAAATTTTGTTGAAAAGGATTTAGAGAATCCAATAATTTTTGAATAAAATTTGGACCATATTCTATATAAAATTCTGAAAAATTTAGTTGTCTTTCTTGCAAACTTCCATTAGGAAAAATTTCGTTTTGCAATGCTTGCATACGATCTAATTCCGAATGAAATTGTTTTTTTTGGGCATTTAACAATTTTTTTTCTAAATTGTCCAAGCCTTTTAATTGCTTCATTTCTTGAGCTTTTACGGCTCCATAAAAAGATTTATTTGTTTGATGAGCTAATACATATAATGCTTCAAACTGTTTTTCTAAAAACTTTTTTTGTTGCGAAAAATCAATAGGAAATTCGGAAAGTTCTTTGGTCTTTTGGGTTAATAACTCTTGTTTTGTTAAAAATAAATCATGTGCCGAAACATGCCATTTTTTCATTTTTGAAACTTGTTTTTGAGATAAAACAACAACTGAATTTCTAATTAATAACATTGGAAAAACAACATGATGGGCTTCAAAAGTAGATTTTAGTTCTAACCAATAAGCCAATTCCCCTCCCCCTCCAATATAGCACAAATTGGGTAAAATCACTTCTTGATACATGGGCCTCAAAACCACATTTGGGCTGAATTTTTCTGGATTAGTTTCTAATAAATCCAATAAGGCTTGTTTTGTAAAAGACAAATTGGTGTTTAGTACCTTAAAATTGTTACCATCTGCTACAATTCGTTCTCTGATTTGATGGTCTAAATAAAACAAATTGATTTCACGAGGCGTAACTTGAGGTTTGTAATTTTTAAAATGTTTACAAGTTTCAGAAATTTTCTTATAAGATATTTGTTCTAACAACTCCATTTTTACAAAAGGAGAAAAAATTTGTTTCAACTTGGGTTCATTGGCATCTAAAATAACTAAACCTTGTTCGCCAAAAAGTTCGTTAGCTAAATATCGGGTAGCATCTGCCAAATTATCATGTTTTAAATAGGCATTTTCAAACCATTTTTTTATGGTTTTAGCATGAATATTAGTTCCCATTTCTTTTTCAAAAGTGGACAAAAAAGCGGCTAAACCTTCAGTTGAAATGGAACCTACAGCTCCTGAAACGGTTTTGTCCCAACGGAATTTTTTTCCTTTAAAATTAAAAAAATTGATTTCTTCAAAATCATGATCTTCTGTGGCCATCCAATAAACGGGAACAAAATGTTGTTGTGGAAATTGTTGTTTTAAAGTCTTACAAAGATTAATAGTAGTTATAATTTTATATAAAAAATATAATGGCCCAGTAAACAAGTTCAATTGATGTCCCGTAGTTATTGTAAAAGTATTTTCATACAATAATTGACTAATATTATGACTAGTTGTTGCAGAAACATTTATATTTTGATATTGATTGTTTAAAACATCAACTAAAATTGATCTGTTTTTTAATTGAAGATTGTCAAAACTAGCTTTTTTTTCGTTGATTTGACTTTGAAAATTTTCGATATTTGGAAATCTATTATACAAATGAGCCATTGCATTATTTTGATTCAAATAATCAACAATAATGGGTTGAAAAAAACGAGATTCTTGATAAGCAACACAATCTGATGACATAGTAAATGGGTTGATAAATAAGTTACAAATCTAAAAAAAATAATGATTAATAAAGTATTTAATTCGTTTAATTAGACGGATATATTTATTTTTTTTAAAAGATTTTAATACAATTAATCAATAGCATATTTTAAAATAGTTTCAAATAAAACTTCAGAATCTACAGGTTTTGTTAAAAAATACGACATTTTAGCTTTTATAATATTGTTTTTGTTGATGTTTTCTGCAACGGCCGAAAGGGCTATTATGGGAACTTCAGGCTGAAAGGTTTTTATTTGAACAGAAGCCTCAAAACCATTAAGTATCGGCATCATGATATCCATTAAAATTAAGTTGTATTTTTTAGATCGTGCCATTTTTACTGCTTCGGCACCATCATTGGCTACATCACAATTGAAACCGTCATTTTCAAGAATTTTTTTGGTCATTAATTGATTGATTTTGTTATCTTCAACTAATAGAATATGGAGGTTTTTTTTCTTATCTATCTGATTATCAATAACTATTTTTTTTGGTTTTACTATTTCAAAAATCAAATCAAAATAAAAAGTAGTGCCTTTATTTTCATTAGAAATAACATGAATGTCAGAATGAAACAAAGTTAAAGTTTTTTGAACAACAGACAAACCTATTCCGTTTCCGCCGTAATCTTTTTTGATATTATCCTTTCCTTGAAAAAAGGGTTCAAAAATTTTTGATTGCATTGCTTTTGGAATTCCAATACCCGTATCACTAATATGGAAATTAATACTTACTTTATTATTATTTTTATATGTTAATTTTGTATTTATAAAAATATCCCCTTTTTTAGTAAATTTAAGTGCATTATCAATCAAATTTAATATAATTTGAGTTATTTTCATTTTGTCAATAAGTAATAAATCGGGGGTGGCATCATCCAAATTCAAATGTACGGTATTGTCGTTTGAGTGAATAAATTTTAAGGAATTTGAAATATTAATAATTAATTGATTCAAATTGGTTTCTTCATAATGAAATTCTTGTGTTTTGGATTTATTTAATGTGTTGAAAGCAATTATATTATTTACAAGATTTAACAAATAATCTGACGAAAATTTCAGGGTGTTACTCAATTCTCTCTTTTGATCTTCGGCTTGCTTGTTCATTATCAAATAAGCAATACTTTTTATGGTGTTAAGAGGCGTTCGCAATTCGTGAGAAATGGTATCCAAAAATCTTCTCTTCGTTTTAATAGCTTGTTTTAAAACGGTATTGGTTTTTCTTAATTCAAGGTTTCTTTCTTTTAATATTTTATTTATTTTTGTTTTATAAATAGCATTTTTATATTGAAAAATCGAAAAAATAATTAAAATTAATATGATTAAAAAACTTAAAATTAAAATATAATATTGGTATTTTGATTTTATTTTGTTGGCTTTATTTTCTTCTTCTAGTTTTTTATTTTCATAATAATTTTTAAACAATTTGAGTTTCAAATATAACAATCCACCAGAATCATTATTTTTTTGAAGTTCAATTTTATTTTGTATTTCAATCGATTGTTGAAAATGATAAGCTGCCTCTTGATATAGTCCTTTCTTCAAACTAATATCTCCTTTCAATTTATGGAATCGGGTATCTGTAACATCGCTTACTAATTTACGTTCTTTCAAGTTTTGAACATACAATTTAAAATACCTTTCAGCCTCGGACAAATGGTTTAAATTTAAGTGAGAAGAACATAAAAAAACGTATAAAAAAGTTTTTCTTTTTACCTTTTCATTAGAAATATCTATGTTTTTGATACATTCATTAGCAAAATATATGGATTTTTCCCATTTTTTTGATTTATAAGCATATAACGACGAATTGTAATTGACATCTATTTTCTCTTCTGGTTTGCCATATTTATTCAAATAATACAGTGCCAAAATATTCCATTTTTCTTTCAATTCTGATTCAGCTTGATAACTGTATAGCACCGATTTCATTTCGCAAAACAAACCAAACTCTCTTGGATTGGGTTGTTTTTTTAATAAATTGAATCCTTTGTTTATGTAAACGTTGCATCTATCGTATTCGCTATTTTCCAAATAAATATCATAAACTTCCCTATAAAATGCCAATATTTGATTAGTATTTTTTGTGAGTAAAATTTGTTTTTCTAAACTATTTATCCATTTGATTCCTTTAGAATAGGTGTTATATTCTCTTGAAGCAACTAATTGTTTCGTTTGGTTTAGCTCGTCCATTGTTGATTTTGGAAGCGCTTGAGCCATACCTATAATAGGTAGAAAAAGAAATAATAAAATATACAAATATTTTTTACACATAAAAGTACGACATGAATGATTGAATAAACTAAATTGTTGGGGCAATTGTTAGTCGTTTAAATAAAACAACCACACCGTTTCTATCCAAAAAAAGTGTGGTTGTTTGTTTATTTCCTTACAAAAGGTGGTAAAAGTTTGCTAGTTACTTCCCCAAACCCTATTCTAACTTCGTTGTTAAAAGCAAAACCTTTAATAATCACGGTGTCATAATCATTGATAAACTTTCGTTCAGAGCCATCGCTCAATTGAATGGGATTTTTGCCACCCCAAGTTAGTTCAAGCATAGATCCAAAACTATTTGGAACTGGTCCAGAAATAGTACCCGAGCCCATCATATCGCCAGAATTTACCCTACAACCGTTGCTTGTGTGGTGTGCCAGTTGCTGGCTCATTGTCCAATACATGTATTTAAAATTAGAGGCCGTTACAAGCGTAGGATGGGCGTTTTCTGGCTGAATGAAAACTTCCAAATGAATATCAAAGGCATGTTTTCCTTTTTGTTGCAAATAGGGCAACGGAGCGGGATCTTGTTGTGGACCTTTGGTTCTAAAAGGTTCTAAAGCATCCATAGTAATAATCCAAGGTGAAATAGAAGAGGCAAAATTTTTGGCCAAAAAAGGTCCTAACGGAACATATTCCCATTTTTGAATATCCCTAGCACTCCAATCATTAAGAAGTACCATACCAAAAATGTACTCCTCTGCTTCATGAACGGGAATATTTTCGCCCAATAAATTGGCATCGGTAGTGATAAAAGCAGTTTCTAATTCAAAATCAATGAATCGAGACGGGCCAAAAACGGGAGATGTAGCACCCTCTGGCAAAGTTTGCCCCATGGGTCTGTGCACAGGAACTCCAGAAGGAATAATAGACGAACTCCGACCATGATAACCAACAGGAATATGTAACCAATTGGGCAACAAAGCATTAGCAGGGTCTCTAAACATTTTTCCTACATTGGTAGCATGTTCTTTACTGGAATAAAAGTCTGTATAATCGCCAATGAGTACTGGCAACTGCATTTCAACATCGGCAACATTAAAAATAATTTGATTGCGATGGTTTTTATTATCTCTTAAAATGGGATTTTCGGCATCAAAAACAGAGGCAATGCGGTTTCTAACCAATCGCCAAGTCTTTTTTCCGTCCGAAATAAAGTCGTTCAAAGTATCTTGCATGAACATATCATCGGTCAAATCGATACCTTCAAAGTAATTTAAGCGTTGAAAAGCACCTAAATCGATGGCATAATCACCAATTCGAGTACCAATGGTAACTTCATCTTTTTGTGTTAAAAAAACTCCAAAAGGTATATTTTGAATAGGAAAATCACTATTTTCAGGCACATCAAGCCATGATTTTCGGTTAATTTGATTGGCTGTTATTGGCATTATTTATGGGATTAAAATTTTTATTATTTGAGTTATCAAATATATTATAAAGAATTATTGTAGCAAATCTTTTTTTGTATTTTTGCAAAGAATTTAATGAAAAATTAGAAATGCAAAACGACACACAAATTTTTGATCTTATTGTAGAAGAACAAGACAGACAAATACATGGCATTGAGCTTATTGCCTCAGAAAATTTTGTTTCCGACCAAGTGATGGAAGCAGCAGGAAGTTGTTTAACCAACAAATATGCCGAAGGTTATCCTGGTAAAAGGTATTATGGTGGTTGCGAAGTAGTGGATATTGTAGAGCAAATTGCCATTGATAGAGCCAAAGAATTGTTTGGAGCAGCTTATGTTAATGTGCAACCACATTCTGGTTCGCAAGCCAATACTGCGGTATATCATGCTTGTTTAAAACCTGGAGATACCATTTTGGGGTTTGATTTGTCTCATGGTGGTCATTTAACGCACGGCTCGCCTGTAAACTTTTCTGGAAGGTTATATACACCCGTATTTTATGGCGTAGAAAAAGAAACAGGACAGTTTGATTATGATAAAATTCAAGCAATTGCAACAAAAGAGCAACCAAAATTAATAATTGCTGGGGCATCTGCCTATTGTAGAGACATGGATTTTGCTCGTTTCAGACAAATAGCTGATAGTGTTGGTGCTATTCTTTTGGCAGATATTTCTCATCCTGCAGGATTAATTGCAAAAGGATTGATGAACGACCCCATTCCACATTGTCATATTGTAACTACTACAACCCACAAAACACTAAGAGGGCCAAGAGGTGGCATGATCATGATGGGTAAAGATTTTGAAAACCCATTTGGACTTACAACACCAAAAGGTGAATTGAGAATGATGTCGTCTTTATTGGATTTGGCGGTTTTTCCTGGTAATCAGGGGGGGCCATTGATGCACGTTATTGCTGCAAAAGCAGTAGCATTTGGCGAAGCATTGAAAGACGAATTTTTTACGTATGCCCTTCAAGTTCAAAAAAATGCAAAAGCCATGGCAAAAGCATTTACAGACAGAGGCTACGATTTGATTTCGGGTGGGACAGATAACCACATGATGTTGATTGATTTACGTAATAAAAACATTACAGGAAAAGAAGCTGAAAATGCTTTGGTTAAGGCAGAAATTACAGTAAACAAAAACATGGTGCCTTTTGACGACAAATCGCCGTTTGTAACTTCGGGAATTCGTGTTGGTACGCCTGCAATTACGACTCGTGGTTTAGTAGAATTGGATATGGAAACTATTGTGGCATTGATAGACAGAGTACTTACAAACCATACAGACGAAGCTGTAATAGAAGCCGTTGCACAAGAAGTAAATGACATGATGGGCGAAAGACCCATGTTTGTTTATTAAGACAGCATACTCTTATTTAGAGTGTTTGCGTTAGGGATAGCAATGGAAATCCTTTTTTGAAGCTTTTTCTGCCTCAAAAAAGATTATTTTACAAAATTATATTTCTTTTGGAGTTCAATGAACGTTGTTTGTAACGGATAGCACGACCCTTGGAAACACCCAAAATATATTCATTTGAATGGCTATTTTTTATATAAAATATAGCCATTTTTAATAAAAATATACTAATATTCATATAAGGTTTCTAGCTTTTTTCAACTGTTAGAAACCTTTTTTCAATAGTAATACAATATGATTACGCTACAAAAAGCCAACTGCCAAGATATAAAAATAATACAAGATATTGCTTATAAAACTTGGCCATCGACTTATCAAAATATCATTTCAAATGCCCAAATTGCATTTATGTTGGACGCATTTTATAATGATAAAACATTAACAGACAATATTTTAAATAAAAATCATCATTTTGTTTTAGCTTATGAAGGGGAACAATGTTTGGGATTTGGATCTTATGAATTTGATTATCAAAACACCCAAAAAACCCGTATTCATAAACTGTATTTGCTACCTAATTGTCAGGGAAAAGGAATAGGGCAAGAATTGCTAACTTATATTACAAATGAAGCCTTACAACAACATAATATTGGTTTGCATTTGAATGTTAATAAATACAATCAAGCCGTTTTGTTTTACAAAAAACAAGGATTTGAAATTACAAAGGAATACGATTTAGAAATTGGGCAAGGTTATTTGATGGAAGATTATATTATGGAGAAAAAAATTTAAAAAAATGAAAAAAATTTTGTGTTTCATGTGGATGTGTTTTGGCGTTGTGGTGCACGCTCAAGAATCGTTTTCGGTATATTTTGATAGCAATCAATATATGCTTAATGTGTTAGAAATCAAAAAATTAGATGCTTGGATGCAACAAAACCATGAGGTTAAAATTGTTGGTACCAATGGCTTTTGCGACGAAGATGGCAGCACGGGTTTGAACGACACATTAGCCCAAAAACGAATTGACTTTGTGTACCGATATATGCAATCCAAAATAAAATTTAGAGCCGATTTTAAAACCCGAAATTTTGGAAAACTGCATCAATTGTCCAAAATCAAGGCCCAAAACAGACGGGTAACCTTGTATTATATTTTGGCAAAAGATTTAGATAAAGAAAATGATATTTTGGGTATTAAAAAAGAAGAGGTACCATTGATTAAGAAAAAAATACAATTTCCAGAAAAATTAATGTTTGAAAACCCCAATGGCAGCAAAACCGAAATGGCAATGGACACTTTGTTTATGAAAAAAATAAATGAAGCACAAGTGGGCGAAAAACTTAAGATAGAAAATTTGAATTTTATTATCAATACCTTTGCAGTTGTAAATGAATCTAGGGTAAAATTATATGAAATACTATTTGTAATACAAAATAATCCGCAACTCAAAATTGAAATTCAAGGACATATTTGCTGCATGCCATCGGACAAACAAGATTTATCTACACAGCGAGCAAAGGCTATTTATCAGTTTTTAGTAGCAAATAATATACCAAAATCGCAATTGTCTTACAAAGGATTTGGAAGTACCAAACCAATATTTAGCATACCCGAAACCCATGAAACAGAGCGGGCTGCCAATAGACGAGTTGAAATAGAAATTTTAGACAATAGACCGTAAAAGCCCTTTTGATATGTATTCTAAACAAGAAAACCAACGACTTAAACAAGAATTTTGGATTGCATTTGCTCAAAAATACCCAAGAAAATGGCTTTTGTATGATACTAAAATAAAAGATTTTTCATTTAAGTTTTTGGGCGAAAACAAAAAAGTTCAAGTTTTAATAGACATTGAACACAGAAATGAATCTAAAAGATTACAGTATTTTGACAAAATAAAAGCACTTCAACATATTTTAGAAGAAGAATTTATTCGAGATTTAGTTTATGAAAAAAATTATATATTAGAAAATGGTAAGACAATTTCTAGAATTTGGATAGAAAGAAGTCCTATTTCTATTTCAAATAGACAGCATTGGGACGATATATTTGATTTTTTTAATGAAAAAATGTCGGCTTTTGAACTGTTTTTTGCCGAATATGATGAATTTATCCAAGATATTGATGACAACTAAAAACAGCATTTCCCAACAAAATATAAATCCATGATTTGTAAATTGCTGGGAAATGTACTATTTATAACTATTTTATGCAAAAATTTATTACTCAGAAGCTCTGTTGGCTATGTTGCCCCCTGAATTTTTTTCAATATCGATGGTTTTAGGATTATGATAATAATCAATGCTTCCACCGCTCGAAACGTTGGCGTCCAAATTCAAAATAGGATACACTTCTACATGCCCTCCGCTCGATGCTTCTGCTTCTATATCATTCACTTTCAGTCTGTTACCTTCAAAAACACCACCACTAGATGTCGTAGTTTCTAAATGCAGTGCCAAGCCTCTTATATTGACAATTGCGGCACTCGACACATTGACATTGACATTTTCTGATTGAATATCCATTTTAACATTTGCGGCACTCGAGGCTTCCAACGAAAAATTTGATGTAACAATTTGGTTTTGTGTGGTTACACTACTTGCCGCATTGGCCTCAATTGCTTCTAATTTTTCAATATAAACCATTACTTTTATAGGTAATTTATTATTTTTTATATAAATTTTATCTGAAATATATATTTTTAAAACATCGCCCTTAACTACCGTTCGTATGTTTTGAAGCATATTTTCGTCAGATGTTACGATAATTCGTTGTTGCTTGCTCTGCACAATAACCAACTGAATGGCATTACTAACTTCAATATTTGTAAAATTTTCTTTTACTTTTCTGTTTTCTGTTTTGATTTTGCCACTTGCTTTAAATGTTTTTCCTTCATGACAATTTGAAAACAGTATGGCTAAAAAAAAGGCTAAAACCCAACGTGTGATTATTAAAAATATTCGTGTCATAAGGCTATTTGGTTTTGATTATGATGCCGTCTTTGCTGATTTTCAATTCTTTTAAATCGCCTTTCGTATTAGAAATCGTATCGGTTTTGATGTTGATTTCCTTTTCGTTGATGTTTACCTCGGGTATGGCCATTTCGTCTAAATCTACGTCATAGTTTACATCATCATAGTCATTTTCATCATCTGGACAATTGGTGCAAAATACTTTGGATTTTCCAACTTTATAAATATAATCGGAAGAAGAATAATGCAAATTAAAGAAATCGTTGTCAGATTCGTCATACTCTTTTACATTTTCATCTACTTTAAATAATAGCCCTTTTGGAACATATAAAATGATATTAACTTCTTGATCTCTAAATTTGTTGTCTAAATTTGTTGTCAAATAATTATCCAACCATATTTGATTTCCTTCCATTTTAAATCCATAATTGATCCGTTCTGCCCGTTGTTTGGCATCCGACAATGAACTGCCGTTGGCTTGTTTTTCAATTTGAATATAAACCATTTTATCGTTAGACTTTTTTATTTCAAAATGAACATTGTTGCTAAAAATAATTTTATTTTTTAAAGAATCTTCGGTAATATTTAATTCATTCTGTTGGATATCGTTTGCAAAATTTTCGTTGTATCTAAATTTAATTTGCAGTGTATCATTGGGTTGCAAAGAAATATTTTGTTTTTTGACCACTCTACCTTCATTCGAGTAGGCACCAATTTGTTGTACACCAACGGCAATGGCAAAAGTGAGAGACAAAATCCAAATGGCCAATAACGTATTTTTGGTTATGTTCCCGATAGATTTTAAACTAGGAGATACCAATTTTAAACCCAATAAAATCAAGACAAAAAACGGGATGCCCACCACAAAAAACATGGTTAATCCAAATGTCCAAATAGGATAATCATAATTGCCCGTTTCGATAAATGTTGTCCAAGGAAATTGAATATTATGTATATTTCCTAAAGTAAAAACACCAATTAGCAATGCAACAATTGTTAAAAATCCTGTAAATATTAACATTCCTCCAATAAATTTAAGAAAAATATTTAATAATGTAAGGATAAAATCACCTAAAGAATTGGTGAAATTTTGATTTTTTATTTTATTTTTTTCTTGAAAATCTGAAAAAGTATAAGAAACATTTTCAAATTCCTGACGTACTTTTTTTTCAATATTAGAAATAGTAACGGGTTCTCCAGTCATTTCTAATTTTTCGGTAGTAGTTACAGCTTCAGGAATAACAATCCAAAGTATGATATATACCAAAAAACCAGTGCCATAAAAAGAAATCATACATAAAAATATCAGTCTGAACCAAGATTTATCAACACCAAAATAATGCCCCAAACCTGCTAAAACACCCCCTACCATGGCATGATCTTTGTCTCGATACAATTTTTTTAGCCTTGTTTTATCGCCATTTATATTGGTAAATGAAAATCCAGTTTGTTGATTTTCAGATTGTTCATCGTCTATTCTGTAATCTTCTGGTTGTCCCATTACAGCAATAACTTCGTCCACTTCTTTCAAACCAATAACATGCTTGTCTGATTTTTGTTTTTCAGAAAACAATTCAGAAACCCTAAGTTCAATGTCTTTGATGATTTCGTCTTGTCCATTAGAATTTTTTAAAGAGCGTTTGATGGCATCAAAATACCTACTTAATTTTTGATAAGCATCTTCGTCTATATGGTAAAAAAATCCTCCTAAATTAATGTTTACTGTTTTGTTCATGGCTAAAGTTTTTTATGGGTTATTAAGTTTACGGCATCGGATAATTCTGTCCATGTACCGGTTAATTCATTCAAAAATATCTGACCTTCTTCTGTAAGTCCATAATATTTTCGAGGTGGTCCAGAGCTACTTTCTTCCCATCTGTAGGTAAGTAAACCATCGTTTTTCAAGCGGGTTAAAAGCGGATACACGGTGCCTTCTACAACTAATAATTTTGCTGTTTTGAGTGTATCCAAAATTTCGGATGTGTAAGCATCTTTTTCCTTCAATACGGATAAAATGCAAAACTCCAAAACTCCTTTTCTCATTTGAGCTTTTGTGTTTTCAATGTTCATAAATTTGTTTTTTTACTATTCGATTTTTGATTGATGATGATAAAAACAGAGCAACAATAGTATGCCTATTAATTTCTTATGCAAAGATACGGCTAAAAAACAGTATCTTGTTTTGCATAGTACTTAAATTTAACATTTATTTAACTATTGTTGATTGTTTGTCAATTGAAAAATAAACCTTAATTTTACAAAAAATTAAAGACATGCTCAGTAAAGCTTCCAAAATCAATTTATTTTTGGCCTTAAAACTTCCAAGTGCTTTTTTTAGTGGTGTTCGACTCAAACATATTGACAATCAACAATGTATTACAACCGTAAAACACCGCTGGATCAATCAAAACCCATTTCAATCTTTGTATTTTGCTGTTCAAGCCATGGCTGCAGAACTCTCCACGGGTGCATTAGTAATGTCGAGTATAGAAAAATCAGGGCAGCCTATCTCTATGTTGGTAGCCAATAACAAAGCAACATTTACAAAAAAAGCGGTTGGTCGCATCCAATTTTGTTGTTCTGAAGGATTAAAGGTAGAACAAACCATTGCACAAGCCATTGCTACTCAAACAGGACAAACGGTTTGGCTCAAGTCTATTGGCACAGATGAAAAAGGTCAACAAGTGTCGGAAATGGATTTTGAATGGACTGTAAAATTGAAAGTATTCAAACCAAAAAATAAGTAAATGAAAGTATTACTAACAGGTGCTACAGGTTTAATTGGGCAAAAACTAACAGAATTGTTATTGGAAAAAGGCCATCAAGTTAATTTTTTGACTACTTCTATAAATAAAATTAAAGATGAACCCCATTTGAAGGGATATTTTTGGAATTTAAAATATGGCAAAATAGATGATAGTTGTTTTAATGATGTAGATGCGATCATCCATTTGGCGGGTGCAAGTATTGCCAAAAGGTGGACCCAGCATTATAAAAAAGAGATTTTAAATAGCCGAGTAGCGAGTACACAATTGCTATACAAAGGATTGAATAAAAAAACCAATCATATCAAACACATTATTGCAGCATCTGGAACGGCCATTTATCCAGACGATGATCAAAACATTTATTATGAGAGTAGTACTGAAAAAGCGACAGGTTTTTTAAGCGATGTTGTACAAAAATGGGAAGAAAGTGTAGATATTTTTAGTAAAAATCAAATTACGGTGTCTAAAATTAGAACTGGAGTGGTTTTTGCAAAACAAGGCGGTGCCCTTACTGAAATATTGAAACCCATAAAAAATGGTTTAGGAGCTCATTTTGGAGACGGTAACCAACAACAATCGTGGATCCATATAGATGATTTGACGCAATTGTATTATTATGTTTTGACACATCATTTGAGCGGTGTTTATCATGCAGTAGCTCCAGAAGTTGTAAGCAACAAAGTACAAAACAATACAATTGCCCAAATATTAAATAAAAGAATTTGGCTGCCCAATATTCCAAAATGGTTTATGAAATTGATTTTAGGCGACATGCACGAACTTTTATTTAACAACAAAAACATCAGTTCTGAGAAAATTCAAAAAGCTGGGTTTCAATTTCGGTTTCCAACAATACATGCTGCCTTAGTAGATATTTTGAAATAATTTAGAATTTTTTTTGAAATAAAATAAATACAATTCTTAAAAATTATATACATATTTACATAAAAATTATTAAAATACCTTAATTATACAAAATAAGCTAATTATTTTATATAATATAACCATAAATTTAATTGTTCTTTAAATTAAAATTCTAGTAAAACATTACAAATAAATATTGAGTTCTATTTTTTTATAAAATATTTTTCAATAAATAAATTTTACTATTCTTGCTACTATTTTCAAGACTATATGACCTTTTTTTTATAAATGAAATAGAAAAAAAAATCAAGAGTTCAAGAAAAATGTGGCCATATCATAAAAAAGAGGGTGTAAAATGAATAACTCCTATTTTTTGATTCAAAAAAACAACATTTACACAAAAATTTGTTAGAAATTTAGAAATCATTTTTATATAAAAATAAATGTTGTAATTTCGCACCCGATGAAAAAAAGAAATGCACATATTACTCCTTTTGCATTAAGGAAAACTTTGATTGCTTCGCCCGAAGTAAGGGTACTCTTGTTGTAGTACTCTAACCCAATAGTTTTAGCTTTTTTAATCCTTTTATTTTATTTGTTTTGAATTTTTTTCAAATTTCCAAAAGATTTTTATCTACAATAAACCACACTAAAAGTATTGTTAAAATACATTTTAGTTGTTTGTTATGGCCCCAATTCATCAAGTCAAAACAATTCAAATTTCCAACAACCAACATATAAATCGACATCTTAAAATGAATCTTAAAATCATAGTAGCCCAAGAAGAACATTTTCAGTTTGCCCAAGAAATTTGCGACACCATAGAAACCTCAGCAAAACTAAGAGGTACAGGCATTGCAAAACGTACACCCGAATATATACAAAAAAAAATGATACAACATGATGCTATAATAGCATTAGTGGAAGGGCAGTTTGCAGGTTTTTGCTATATCGAAAGCTGGGAACATGGCAAATTTGTAGCCCATTCTGGCTTGATAGTACATCCTGATTATCGGAATTTAGGTTTGGCCAAAAAAATTAAAACTAAAGTATTTGATTATTCATTAGAGAAATATCCCGAGGCCAAAATTTTTGGTATCACCACAGGATTGGCGGTGATGAAAATTAATTCGGATTTAGGTTACAAGCCAGTTCCGTTTTCAGAACTAACCACCGATCCCAGTTTTTGGAAAGGTTGTCAAACTTGTACCAATTATGAAATTTTGAAAAGTAAAGACAATAAAATGTGTCTTTGCACAGGAATGTTGTATGATCCACAAGAAAAACCAAAAGATCCACCAAAACACCCATTTAATATTAAGATTTTAAATCGATTAAAATCGATAAAACAAGCCCTTTTCTTAAAAAAATAATAACAACACAACATAAATATATACAAATGAAAAAAGTAGTTTTAGCATATAGCGGAGGATTGGATACCTCCTATTGTTTGAAATATTTAAAAGACGACCAAGGTTTTGAAGTACACACCGTATTGGTAAACACTGGCGGATTTGATGCAAACGAATTGGAAGCCATCGAAAAAAGAGCTTACGAATTAGGGTCGGCCAAGCATGTTAATTTAACCATTTTGGACGAATATTACGACAAAGCTATAAAATATTTGATTTTTGGAAATGTATTAAAAAACAATACCTACCCCCTATCTGTAAGTGCCGAGAGGGTTTTTCAAGCAATAGAGGCCATACAGTATGCTAAAAAAGTGGGTGCATCTGCTATTGCACATGGTAGCACGGGCGCTGGTAATGATCAAATTCGATTTGATTTGATTTTTCAGACTATTGCACCAGAAATTGAAATCATTACCCCTATCCGTGATTTAAAATTATCAAGGCAAGAGGAAGTTGCTTACTTACAAGCAAAGGGTGTTTCATATTCGTGGGAAAAAGCTCAATATTCTATCAACAAAGGCCTTTGGGGAACGAGTGTGGGGGGCAAAGAAACTTTAACATCAAATCAGGCTTTGCCTAGTGAAGCCTATCCTTCGCAGTTGCAAAAAACAGACGAAGAGCAAGTAACACTTCATTTTGAAAAAGGGGAACTCGTAGGACTAAACCATCAATTTGACAAGCCGTCTAATAATATTGTGGCATTAGAAAAAATAGCAAGTGCCTTTGCAATTGGTAGAGATATTCATGTGGGCGATACGATTATAGGCATCAAAGGAAGAGTGGGCTTTGAAGCTGCTGCCCCTTTAATCATCATCAAAGCACATCATTTACTCGAAAAACATACTTTGGGCAAATGGCAACAATATTGGAAAGAACAATTGGGTAATTGGTATGGGATGTTGTTTCACGAAGGGCAATTTTTAGACCCTGTGATGCGAAATATTGAAACTTTTTTGACAGATACACAACAAACAGTAAACGGTACTGTTACTGTTTCTTTAAAACCCTATCATTTTTCGCTCAATGGAATTGATTCGCCTAATGATTTGATGAATACAGGATTTGGTCAGTACGGTGAAATGAATAACGCTTGGACATCGGATGATGCAAAAGGTTTTATTAAAATTTTAGGCAATGCTCAAAATATTTTTTCGACGGTAAATCATTTAAAATGAGAATCATAAAGGGAGGTTGATGGTTGATGGTTG
>NZ_MUGT01000013.1 GCF_002217205.1 Flavobacterium branchiophilum NBRC 15030 = ATCC 35035
GTAAAACTTCCAACAAAAACCAAAAATCTAACCATAGAAAAACCCTCAAAACCCATAGAAGAAGTACAAAAGATTTACGATTGCTTGAAATTTAAAATTATTAGAAAAACTAAAAAAGTTCATGTAGTGTACCATTAATAAAAAAAAGCTACTGATAATCAGGGTTTTGTGTTGGGTTTTCGGCAAGTTGGGTTAAAAACCGACACCGAAAACCTTGAAAAAGACATTACCCGTTTGTCTTCAACTTTTGCCGATGCCAAAAAAGCCTTATCCATCAACTGGAAACAAGTTCAAGAAAAACTAAAACCAAATGAAGTGGCAATCGACTTGGTTTCCTTTGATTTCTATGATAAAAAATGGACTGGCGAGGTAATGTATGGTGCTTTTGTCATCACAAAAGATAGTAAATTTCCAAAATACATTTCTTTGTTTGAAGAAAAAGCGTTATCCAAATTGCTAGAAAGAAACAACCTAGCAAATGATACCATTCAAGCCAATGCAATCAACAAACAATATATGGAAAAAGAATTGGCATCATTGTTTTTTGAGCCATTAAAAAACGAGCTAAAAAATAAGGAAGTTTGCTATTTATCACTTTCTGGCTTGGCACATCAGGTGAATTTTACAGCTCTTGATGTTGCTCCATTTATTGAAAATAAGAAAGCTATGAAATTCCATATACTCAATTCGCCCTCTGAATTGCTTTCCTATCAATCTGCCAGATTTTCTACTCAAAAAAATATGGAGTTTCTACTCTTTGGGGGCATTAACTACGAAAAGAGTAACGCTTTAGTAAGTAAAGAAACAACAGATGAGCTTGAGATGGAAGTTACTATTCATAAAGATCTAGAAACGAGAAGTGGCATAGAAAAATTTGGTTACTTGAATGGCACCTATACCGAAGTAAAACAAATTGAAGCCGCCGCAAAAAACAAAGGATTTGCAACGCAACTCTTTACCGAAACCAATGCAACGGAAGAACAAATAAAATCGTTAAGTGGTAAAACAACGCCTTATGTATTGCATTTGGCAACACATGGTTTTTTCTTTCCCAATCCCGATAAAGAACTTCCAAAAGAGGGGTTTTTATTAGATGGAAAATCAAATTTATACAAAAGGTCTGACGACCCCATGTTTCGCTCGGGTTTATTGCTTGCAGGAGCAAATAAATTTTGGCGAAAGCCAAATAACGAAAAAATAGAAGACGGAATTTTAACCGCCAACGAAATTTCCAATCTGGATTTGAGTGCTTGTCAACTTGTAGTATTATCTGCATGCGAAACAGGATTAGGACAAATCAAAGGGAGTGAAGGCGTCTTCGGCTTACAACGTGCTTTCAAAATGGCGGGTGCCAAAAACATTATCATGAGTTTATGGAAAGTACCTGATGCACAAACCTCCGAATTATTCCACTATTTCTACACCGAATGTTTCAATGGAAAATCGGTTCATGATGCGTTTCAATCGGCACAAGAGCAAATGAAATCAAAATATAATCCTTATTTTTGGGCAGGGTTTATTTTGCTGGAATAATATGGTTGTTTTATTATAGTGGTTTAGGTCGGTTATTGAATTTTGGTTATATGTTACTACAAGTAATTGTATTCATTGGTATAATTATATGTTTTTTTAGGAATTTTTTTGTAAATAAAAAATAATTATGGAATTAATAGAAGAAAAAATAGAAATGGCTCCAGAGCTTTTGAGTGACGTTCAAATTGATGTTGAGAAACAAGTAATTGTTCATTGTCATGCAAGATATTTACCAAATATGCCCTGGCAATTGCGGGTATGGCCTACCATTTATTTATTCCCAAAAGAAAGTAATCATCGATGCAAATTGATACAACATTTTAACATTGCATTATACCCGCAATGGCTATATATTAATAAGGTGGAACATCATTTTACGCTTGTTTTTGAAGGGCTTCCAAAGGGTTGTATGTCTTTTGATATTTTGGAAATCATTCCAGAATCAGGTGCTTTTGAAGCTTTTGACATTCAACGAAATTCGACCGATGTATATCATGTGAATTTTTTTTAAAAAAATAGGGTTACCTTTTTGTTGTTTTTTTATTAATGCATATAATACCAAATATACATATCAAATCCATAACCTTTGGCGTTGGCTTGCACTATTATTTCAATCTATAGTCATTTCAATCAAACGGTTAATGCCAAAAGCATCAACCGTTTGTTTTTTATCCCAAAAGTTTTCATACATTTTTTCATTCAAGCAAAGCAGCTTCGGCTCTTAATACATATTTTTGAATTTTACCAGTTGATGTTTTGGGCAATTCCGAAAAAATGACTGTTTTAGGTGTTTTAAAACCTGCTAAATGTTGTTTGCAATATTGTATAACTTCTAATTCTGTTAGTAGTTGGTTGGGCTTTAGTGTGATAAATGCACAAACCGTTTCGCCCCATTTTTGGTCTGGGCGGGCCACAACAGCAGCTTCTAAAATAGCAGGATGCCTGTACAAAACACTTTCTACCTCAATTGTCGAAATGTTTTCGCCTCCCGAAATAATGATGTCTTTCGATCGGTCTTTTATTTGCACATATCCATCAGCATACCACACCGCCAAGTCGCCAGTATGAAACCAACCCCCTGCAAAAGCCTCTTGTGTAGCGGGCTCGTTTTTCAGATAGCCTTTCATTACAATATTGCCTTTAATAAAAATTTCGCCAATAGTGGTGCCGTCTGCTGGCACGGGTTCTAAAGTATCAGGGTTGGCAACCATAACATCCTCCAAAAACAAATATTTCACACCTTGTCTGGCCTTCAAATCTGCCTTCTCCGAAATGGGTAAATCATCCCACTCCGATTGCCAGGCACACACCACGGCTGGCCCATAGGTTTCTGTCAATCCATATACATGTGTAATTTTAAAACCCATAGCCTCTACCCCCTCAATGATGGCTGCAGGTGGTGCAGCACCAGCCGTCATCACATATACCGTATTTTGCAAAGGTTTTTTGTCTGCCTCGGAGGCATTCGTCAATAACCCCAAAACAATGGGAGCCCCACAAAAATGGGTTACTTTTTCATTTTCTATAGCCTCAAATATTACATCTGCTTTTACTTTTCTTATACAAATACTAGTGCCGGCTTGGGCAGCCAATGTCCACGGAAAACACCACCCATTGCAATGAAACATGGGCAAAGTCCACAAATAAACGGCATGCTGTGGCATACTCCAAGTAATAATATTATTGGCGGCATTCAAATAAGCCCCCCGATGGTGGTAAACCACCCCTTTGGGGTTGCCCGTTGTCCCAGACGTATAATTAAGCGAAATGGCCTGCCATTCGCTCGAAGGCAATTCCCATTCAAACACATCATCACCCCGAGCAATAAAATTTTCATAAGTCAAATCACCAATTAACCCCCCCCCTTCTGCATGCTCGTCTTCAATATTAATAATCAATGGCGGATCGTCTAAACAAGCTATGGCTTCCAATATAGTGGCAGAAAATTCAATATCTGTTATCAACACCTTTGTCCCAGCATGTTCAAGCATAAAACCAATTGTAGCAGCATCTAGTCTGATATTAAGGGTGTTAAGCACAGCACCAGTCATTGGAACTCCAAAATGTGCTTCAAATATAGCAGGTACATTAGGTGCCATTATCGATACCGTATCGCCTTTTTTGATGCCGTGTTTACTTAATGCCGATGCTAATTTCATACATCGGGTATAGGTTTCGGACCAAGTTCTACGAATTTTACCATATACAACCGCTGTATAATCAGGATATACAAATGCCGTACGCTTGATGAATGAAAGCGGGCTCAAGGCCGTAAAATTGGCTGGATTTTGGTCTAAACCGTTATCAAAAATCGAATGCTCTATCATGGTTTACAGGTTTTTATCATGCTGTAAAAATAATAGTATCCATCAAAAAAAACGAACAAATAGCAACTATATTTGCAAAATTACTATACCTACATTCAACCACAAACCACCATTCGTCATAAATCCTACAAATGAATCAAAAATAGCAGCAGCAGCCACTTTTGGCATTTCCACGCAGGGGCAGTTCCCGCCTTACGCTACAATCTTTTTGTTTTTAAAGAAAAAACAAAAAGGATTTCCACTCCAGTCGGGGCTAGATTGCCACTTTGTGAGGTGTTACCAAGGGCAAGCCTTCTAGTATTCCATTTGTAAATCACTTTCTCACATCCTAAATTCACTTTTTTAGAACAGTATCTAAAAAAATGATAAACTTTTTAATAACTATCCTTTTTTTAATTAATTTTGTTTCAAATTAACTTATGAAGGTTTTGGTTTTAGTGCAATGAAAAAAATCATGTGCTAAAACGCAACCTTTTAATGATCAAAACTTGCAAACCACTAAACAATAAACTCATGAAACTTCAAGTATTACAAGACAATTTTGGCAACCAAACTGGCGTTTACGTTCCGATGGAAGATTGGACTTTGATAAAAAAAAACTATCCTGATATAGAATCATTAGAGCAAGAACTACCACAATGGGAAAAAGATTTAATTGATGACAGATTAGAAGCAATTGCAAAAAATCCTGAACGTTTAAAACCTATCGAAAGCCTTTTTGAAGAACTAAAACGCAAGATTTAATGTACAATTCACAATATTTAGACATAGTTTTTACAGATGTCAAGAAGCAAAAATTTGGTACAAAGAACAAAAAAAAGGACTCGAAATGGAGTTTGCTTTGGCTATTGAATCAGTAATTCAAAAAGTTTTAAAAATGCCAACTTCTTATTCGCCACGTTACAAAAATATTCGCATAGCACATCCAAAAACTTTTCCGTACAATATTCATTTTTATATTGATGAAGTTAACCAAACAGTAGTTTTTACTGCAATTGTTCACAATAAAAGACATCCAAAATTCGCTATAAATAGAGTTTAAAAATAAAAACCTTGTATTTCTGCACGTTTTCCACTCTTTACAACACACAAAAAAACTACAACTTTTTATCGTTGTAGTTTGTATTTGATTTTACTCTCGTTTGTAGGCAAAGAATACTATTCTGTACTATCGTTCACGACTTTATTTTGTCATTTCCGAGCCATCTGGGTTTTTCAATTAATTAATGTTTTTTATTAATTTGTTTCTATCATAAACTTTTATTTCTTTAATAATTTCTAATTTAAATTTTTCAATATCCCATTTAAAATTTACGTCAAATGATTTCATATGTTTAAATTCCGTTGGAAATATTTCAAGACTAATATTATTATCAAGATTTACCCATAAACTTGATGCCTTGCCAGGTTTGGAATCAATAATTGTAAGTTTATTGTACTTTGAAAAATTTTTACTTTTCAATAATAAAAATATTTCCTTACCAATATAATTTTTACAGTCTTCTAATAAAATATTTTTTCTGTTTTCTTTATTTGAAACTTGTGAATTACAACTTAAAAAAAAATTAATTACGCATAAAAATATTATTTTTTTCATTCTTTTAGAGGTTTAAAATTTTCTTTTTTCTTGTCATTTGTATTAAATATGGTTATTCCACTTTTAGAACCATCTCCAAAAGTACCTGTTAACGCCTTGTCAATTCTTTCTTGAAAACTTAATGATGAGTTTTTAGGATCTATAAGTATAGAATCCATCTTGTTCTGAATATCGCCTTTAGAATTGTTTTTAAAGAATTGAGTTGCTAGTTCAGGGTCTGATATTACAGCGGCATATCTTTTATTACCAGCTTCAACCATTGTAAAAAAGCCTCCTTGTGAAGAATTGCTTCTTAAATTTGAAATATCCGAAGGAGAAAAACCTGCTCCTAAAGGAGCACCATCACCCTTGTTATATGGATGCGTGTGTGCATATCCTGCTAATTTTTCAGTAGATGGTATATTTGAATTACGACTAACAGAACCATCTTTGTGATCTGTATGCAAATTCCTTCCTATATGCCATTTCTTATCACTTGAAGTCGAAATTGTGAATCCCCATTCCTCTACTGTATTATTTCCGTGACCAGAATTTTTCCAAGCTCGTTCAAATGTTTTTAATTTGGCTACACCATTTATTATATTTAAAAGTTTTTGTATAGGAATGGGCTTTCTCCCATCAGTATCAATCAAATTTACTGGATTATTCAGACAATAATTATAAGGCGACAAGCTTGGGAACTTCTCCGCCAACGGATCCACACTCATCCATATACTCACTCTCGGGTCGTAATACCTTGCCCCATAATAATAAAACCCTGTTTCGTCGTCTAGCTCTTTGCCGTTAAACTTGTAGGGGCTATTGTAATAGTTGTTGCCTAGTTGTTGTGCCATTGTCTATCTCACATGATTTTATTTTCAGCGGTGTTCGATGAATGTTATTTCTCCAAAAGGCAAATTTAAGAAAAATTATCTCACTTTGGTATTTTTTTCAGCGGAGTTAGATGAATCTCTGATTTGGTATGCATTACCAAAAATAGCTATCAAAGCTGTACTAGTTCCCAAATGGTCGGGGTGGTAGTAGTATAAGAGCCCCCCAGCCACTGAAGGAGGTGCTAAAAGTTATTAGCAGCAGCCACTTTTGGCATTTTCACGCAGGGCCAGTTCCCGCCTTTCGCTACAATCTTTTTGTTTTTAACGAAAAAACAAAAAGGATTTCCACTCCAGTCGGGGCTAGATTGCCACTTTTGGAGGTGTTACGATGAGCAAGGATTTTAAAAAAAACTATGGCATGGGACATTGACGGGGTAAATTGCTTTTAAACCTCAATTCCGTTATCTCTCAAAATCATAAGCACCTCTTGTTCCGTCAGATTGGTTAATTGAACCAATTGAGTAATAGAAAACCCATTGTTGTAACCATTAAGGATGATTTCAATATCTCTTTCTATTTTTCCTTCTACTTTCCCTTCTATTTTTCCTTCTACTTTCCCCACATCATAAGCCTCTGTAATTAAGGTTTTTTCGCTAGAAATAGAATCCCAATAACGGTCATAAGCTTCTAATTCGGATTTGGTATAAGCAC
>NZ_MUGT01000130.1 GCF_002217205.1 Flavobacterium branchiophilum NBRC 15030 = ATCC 35035
ATGTATATTTGGTATTAAACCCCCTTTTGGCAAATCATTGTTAAAGTTTATTCTTTGATCATGATTTTCCTTTTTATGGGGTAGTGTTTCTTTTTTTTTACTTATGTAGTTCAATGACAAGGGTTTAAAGCAATCATTTTAAATTAAAAATTTAAACTGTTAATACTGCAACAAGAACTCCATTTTTTGTCTTACTTTTTCGATGTTGGGTAGCATTGTTTGTTCTAAAATGCTGTTGAGTGGAATGGCAGGCATATTTTCGGCTCCTAAAACCATAACAGGAGCATCTAGCTGCTGGAAACATTGTTCTTGTATCAATCCTGCCAAGCTTCGGGCAAAGGAATTATTTACGGGTTCTTCTGTTAGTACTAAACATTTTTTTGTTTTTTGAACCGACTTAAAAACCGTTAGTTCGTCTAACGGATACAGGGTTCTCAAATCGATAATTTCTACTTGATTTTTTAAATTTTCTGAGGCATTCAAAGCCCAGTGAACTCCCATTCCGTAGGTAATTACGGTTAAAGTTTCTTGGGTTTCTTGTGGCCAAATTTCCTGAACAAGATTAGCTTTGCCAAATGGCAAAATATAATCTTCGCTGGGTTCGTTTACTTTTGCAGCATCGGTACCTTTTACTTTGCTCCAATACAGTCCTTTGTGCTCTAAAATTACCACTGGATTGGGGTCGTAGTAGGCGGCTTTTAGCAAGCCTTTCAAGTCGGCACCATTACTTGGATAAGCAATTTTGATGCCTCTTATATTGGTTAAAATACTTTCTATCGACGACGAATGATACGGTCCGCCGCTGCCATAAGCCCCAATTGGCACCCTCAAAATCATGCTTACAGGCCATTTGCCATTTGATAAGTAGCACGAACGACTGACCTCTGTAAACAACTGATTGAGAGCTGGCCAAATATAATCGGCAAATTGTACTTCGACTATGGGTTTCAAACCAACGGCAGACATTCCAACGGTAGATCCTACAATAAAGGCCTCTTGAATGGGGGTATTAAAAACCCTATTGTTACCAAATTTTTGTGCCAATGTTGCGGCTTCTCTAAAAACACCACCCAGCCTTGCACCAACATCTTGCCCATATAGCAAACATTCAGGATGTTTTTTCATGAGTTCTTCTACTGCAAATAAAGCACAATCGACCATCATCACTTTATCTTCCCTCATTGGGTTGCGATTGCCTGTTTCTTCCATAATGGGAGTTGGTGCAAAATCGTGAGTAAACAAATCCCCTGGAACGGGATCGGCAGCATGGAGTGCCTTTTCAAAGTCTGATTGAACCTGTGTAACTGCTTCTTGTTCAATAGTTTGAATGGTATTTACATCACAGCCCATGGCTATTAATTGTTGGATAATAATAGGGTAGGGGTCTCTGGTTTTTGCTTCTTCCAAATCGTCTCGATACCATTCCATCCTAACGCCAGAAGTATGATGATTGAGCAAAGGTACCTTTGCATGTACCAAAAAAGGCCGACGCTCAACTCTAATGGTATTAATTACTTTTTGAAGTGTAGTATAACATTCAGAAAAATCAGATCCATCAATAGTTAGGGCCTCTATGCCATGAAATCCTTTGGCATATTCAAAAGCATTTTGAGCCCTAGTTTCATGGGCATTTGCAGAAATATCCCAACCATTGTCTTGAATCAAATATAAAATGGGCAGTTGTTTTAAGGCTGCCATTTGTAAGGCTTCGGCTACTTCTCCTTCTGTTACTGCGGCATCGCCTAATGAACAAACTACAAGACCCTTTTTCTCTAAAGGGGAAATTTCATCTGCAAAACCTTTTCCTTCTGGGCTTGGGAAGGTTTTTTCTTTGTACCAAAAACCCATTGCCGCTCCTGTTGCAGGTATGGCTTGCATGCCAGTTGCCGATGATTGATGTGGGATTTTTGGTTTGTTGGCCTCGTTCAAACTTGGATGACAATAATACGTTCGACCTCCTGAAAAAGGGTCGTCTTTTTTGGCCATCAATTGCAGCATCAATTGGTAGGGACTTAGATCCATTCCCAGCAACATGGCATCGTCTCGATAATAAGGATACACAAAATCTTGTGGCAATAGTTGCATTGCCAACGCAATTTGTATGGCTTCGTGCCCACGAGATGTAGCATGAACATATTTTGAAACCAATTTGAATTGTACTTCATACCATTGTGTCATGGCCTTTGCTGTTGCCATTACCGAAAAAGCTTTCTTTAGAATTTTTATATCTAACATATAAGATAATATTTATGAAATAATAATTTTATTGTAATTTTTAATTATCAATATAAATAACCAATAACCATTATACTTCTAACGTCCAACCAAATTCATCTTGAATTTCTTGTGTTTTTATAGCATTTAAAGTATCGTTTACCCATACTGAAATGGGGTTTTCGTTGGGCAAAGTAATGGTAAAAGTACAATTGCCAATTTCTTTGATCATAGCAATACCAACGGCCGTCCCTGTTCCAAAGGCTTCTTCTAACGTACCATTATCAAAGGCTTCTATAATTTCAGTAATTGTAATTGGTCTTTCTGTAACGGCAAATCCATTACTTTTTAACAATGTTATAACACTCATTCGAGTTATACCAGACAAAATAGTTCCTGTTAAATTAGGAGTATAAAACTGACCATTAATTTTAAAAAAAATATTCATTGTGCCCACCTCTTGAATGTATTCAAAATGTTGAGCATCTAACCACAAAACCTGATCATATCCTTTGGCTTTTGCCAATTCTGTTGGTCTGATAGCTGCGGCATAATTGCCTGCGGTTTTGGCTTCGCCAGTTCCTCCATTTGCAGCTCTAATGAATTTTTTTTCGACGAATAATTTTATTTTTTGGGCATACATGGGTTTTGTTGGCGATGCCATAATGATAAATTTATAACTGGTAGCGGCCCTCATTCCAATAAAAGCTTCGTCGGCATACATAAAAGGCCTGATATATAAGGCACTTCCTTTTGCTTGTGGGATCCAATTTTTTTCTAATGCTGTAAATTTTTTTAAAGCTTCAACAAATAAATCTTCGGGAAATAATGGCATTCCCATTCTTTCGGCACTATTATTCAATCTTTTGGCATTGTCTTGGGGTCTAAATAAAATCGGAGTACCATTTGTTCCTAATGTAGCTTTCATTCCTTCAAAAATAGCCTGACCATAATGTAGTGCCATGGCAGCAGGGTGTGTTGGGATTAATGCTAAAGGCTCTATTCTTGGTTGTTGCCATTGGCCGTTTTGGTAGTCGCAAATAAAAACATGATCGGTAAAATGGGTGCCCATCAAAAGGGAATTTAAGTCTATTTCTGAAACTTTTGATGTATTTGTTTTATTTATTTGAATCGAATATCTCATTTTTTTATAACTTATTTTAACTACATTAATATAAAAAATCTACTTTTTCTTCTAATAATTGGCCTACTTTGGTCAAAAACGACCCTGCCAAAAAGCCATCAACTACCCGATGGTCAAAAGATAATGACAAATACATCATGCTTCTGATAGCAATTTCGTCGCCATTTGGGGTACTGATAACTTCAGGACGTTTTTTGATTAATCCAAAGGCGATGATGGCAACCTCTGGCTGGTTGATAATGGGAGTTCCCATGAGACTTCCAAAAGTTCCCACGTTTGAAATGGTAATGGTACTGCCTTGAACTTGTTCGGGTTTGAGCTTGTTTGTTCGGGCGGCTTCGGCTAAATGATTGACCTCTTTTGCTAAAGAAACTATGTTTTTTTGATTGGCATTTTTTACAACGGGTACAATCAAATTCCCGCTAGGAAGTGCCGTTGCCATACCAATATGTATGTTTTGATGTATAATAATTTGGTCTTTATCAACAGAAACGTTCATTAAAGGAAACGAAGTTACTGCTTTTGCTACTGCTTGTACGAAAAAGGGTGTAAATGTTAATTTTTCGTTCGTTTTTTCAAAAAACAATGCTTTGTTGTCTTGCCTCCATTGTGCCAAATGGGTAACATCAACTTCGATAAAAGAGGTTACATGTGGCGATGTTTGCTTGGAATATACCATGTGTCCTGCAATCAGCTGTCGCATCCTATCCATGGTAACGATGTGGTCCTGAGCAGCATCAAAATGGATTTGAGGTTTAGTATAAACTGCTTTTTTTTGTCCTTCGTCGTTCCATTTTCTACTTTCTAAAGGGTATTTTCTGTTTTTTAAATATTTGAAAACATCGCTTTTTTGCAAGCGACCATTGGATCCAGACCCAGCAATGGATTGTAATTCTTCTATTGAAAGGTGCTCTTTTTGTGCAATTGCAATAATTAATGGAGATAAAAACGAGTTACTACCCAATCGACTGGACTTTATAGAAGCTTCATTCGGTATTTCAGTAACAAATTGGTTATCAACAATGTTACTTTTGAATGTGGCCATTGTTTGAAAATCAGTCGTAATGCTATGTGATTTTTCGTTAATATCAGTCGAATGATGAATAGAGGCTAAGGGGCTAATCGTAGCTAAAACATGGCCAACTGGAACCACGTCATTTTTTTGAAAATGAATTGCCGTTATGGTACCAGCTATTGGAGATGCAATGTCGCTATCTACTTTATCTGTTGCAACTTCGACAAGGGTTTCTTCTGCTTGCACAAAATCGCCCACATTTTTCAACCAACTAATTATAGTTGCCTCCGTCATGCTTTCGCCCATTTTAGGCATTTTGAATTCAAACATAGTCATTTTTATTTGGTTTTTTTGGTTTTTTTGGTTTTTTTGGTTTCAAGTTTCAAGTTTCAGGTTTCAAGTTTCATTCTTTTTGATTTTTTTGATTTTTTCAATCTTTTATTTTTTTTTAATCCTTTTTCTCAAATTTTTTCAATGTTTCTTTTGTAAATTCTGAAAGGACTAGGCTGCCACTTATGGCTGCTCTTTCGGCTAAAAGGGTGTTCCAATGTTGGGTACCGTTCCAAAAAATGTGCTTCATTTGTTGCATTGCTTCGGGGTTGTAGGAGCAAAGTTGTTGTGCCAAATTGAAAGTAGCTTGGTCCAATTCGGGGATACTTTGATATACCTTTGCATACAATCCTTTGTCAAAGGCCCAAGTGGCATCATAAAAACTATTGGCATCAATGGCAATTTGAGATAATGCAGCAACTCCTATTTTTCTTTCAATTGCGGGTGCTACAACAAAGGGGCCTATGCCAACATTTAATTCGCTTAATTTGATACTGGCAAATTGGGTAGCCATACAATAATCGGTAGCGGCGGCAATGCCTACACCACCACCAACGGCTTTGCCTTGCACACGTCCGATGATGAACTTTGGACATAATCGCATGGCGTTGATGACGTTGGCAAAACCCGAAAAAAATAATTTTCCTGCTTCGGCATTATTTATAGCCACTAACTCTTGAAAACTGGCTCCTGCACAAAAAGTTCTGTCGCCTCCACTTTGTAGGATAATGACTTTTACTTCGGGATTGTTTCCTGTTATTGTTATTGTATGTGCCAATTGTTCCAGAATAGTACTTGGCAATGAATTTTGTTCTGGATGAAAAAACTCGATTGTTGCTATGTTGTGGTTGATGTTATATTTTACGTATGCACTCATTTTATTATATATTAGTTGATTTTTTAAGATAAATTTATTAGCCCCGATTGCAACGGAAATCCTTTTCTTTTTTTTCTTTAAAAAAAGAAAAGATTGTAGTGAAAAGCGGGATTAGCTCCTGAAAATATTACAAAATGTCAAATTGTTCAAAATGATGGTTCAAATGTTTTCTGTCTAAAAGATACCATTCGTATCGGTTCATGTTGCCAAAAACTGCATTTTTGAGCAGGATGTTTGGATGGGTTTCAAAAAATTGCAAATAGGCTGCACGGGCTTCCCAAAAATGGTGTTTGGCTTCGTCTAAATTGGCATGCTTTACCGTTTCGATTTGAGATAAATGTGCTAATGGGAAATCGAAATTTTGTGGCATTTTATTGTAGTTATACAACGTATGATGTACTTTTTCGAGTATATGATTTGGGGTAATGAGTTCGAAATTTTGAATGATTCCAGCGGCAATTTTGTAGCCAAATTCCAAATGTTCTATCATGTGTTGGGCAGTCATAGAACCCCATTTTGGTTGAGTATTTTCTGTTAGTTTGTTTAAACATTCTTGGATTTTTTCATGGGTCATTTCTACAAAAACGGTTTGTTTTTTTTGTACCATTGTTAGTATAGTAGCTACGGCAACTAACTCGTTTTGCATATCAAAAACTTCAACAAACCATTTTACGATACCGCTAGGATGTTCGGCAGCAACCACATCACGATCGATTTTTTGTTTACAGATAAGTCTTACATAAATAGTATCGTTGTGGTATATTGGTTTTAAAAAACGACACTCTTCTAGGCCGTAATTGGCTGCAACGGGGCCTTTGTTTGGATATACAAAAAGTCCTGCGGCAGCGGCCAAAATGAAATAACCATGTGCGGTTCTTTTCTTGAAAATACTACCTTCGAGGGCGGTAATATCGGTGTGGGCATAAAAATGATCCCATGTAAGATTAGAAAAATTAATAATGTCGGTGTCTGTTACGGTTCTGTTGTGGGTTTGTAACGACATTCCGGGTTGAATGTCTTCCCAATGGTATTGAAAAGGGTGTTGGGTGATGGGTTTATAAGCCGATTTTGGTTGGTAAATTTCGGTTATTTCGGTCAGAGTGGTGGGCGAACCCTGAATGGCACACCGTTGCATATAATGTTTGATGCCTCTTACGCCACCCATTTCTTGTCCGCCGCCAGCCCTACCAGGGCCACCGTGTACTAAAAGAGGTAAAGGCGATCCGTGTCCTGTGCTTTGTTTGGCATTTTCTCTATTTAAAACCAATATTCGGCCATGATGTGATGCAGCATTTATGACATAATCTTTTGCTATTTTGTCGGAATATGTTACGATAGACGAAACCAAAGAGCCTTTACCCATTTGGGCTAATGTTATGGCTTGCTCTAGGTTTTGATAGGGCATTAGTGTGGCAACAGGGCCAAAGGCCTCTATTTCGTGAGCGGCTGCATTATTAAAAGGCTGGTTTTCTCTAAGAAGGGTTGGACTTACAAAAGCTCCTTTTTCGTTGGCACCCATTAGATTAATTTGTTGTAAATTGCCATAAACGATGTCTGCTGATTGTGAAAGTTCTTGTATTCTTGAAAGGAGTACCTCAACTTGCTTTTTGCTTACCAATGCACCCATTCGGACTTCTTTTAATCGAGGATTGCCTATGTTTACTTGGTCTAATGCTTTTGAAAGGGCATTTTGAACCTCGTCAATTACATTTTCGGGTATAATCAAGCGGCGGATGGCGGTACATTTTTGACCTGCTTTTACGGTTATTTCGCTGCGGGCTTGTTGAATAAAAAGTTGAAATTCGGGCGTACCAGGCAAGGCATCTTCGCCCAAAATAGAAGCGTTTAACGAGTCGGCTTCTAATGTAAAAGGGACGGCTTCTTGAATTATTCTGGGATGCGATTTTAATATCCGACCCGTAGCAGCCGATCCTGTAAAAGTTACCACATCTTGACTTTCGACAGTATCAAAAATGTTGGTAACCGTACCTGAAATAAGTTGCAAAGCCCCTTCGGGAATGATGTTTGAAGCAATAATTTCTTTGACAACGGCTTCTGTTAAATAAGCCGTAACGGGTGCTGGCAACACCACGGCCGGCATGCCTGCCATCCAATTGACGGCACATTTTTCGAGCATTCCCCATATTGGAAAATTGAAAGCATTGATGTGTATGGCAACTCCTTTTTTGGGAACTAAAAGGTGGTGAGCCATAAATCGGCCCCCTTTTGATAAATCAATAGGATCGCCCTCTACATGATAAGGCAAATTTGGAAATAATTTTCGCAAAGAAGCATTGGCATACAAATTGCCAAAACCCCCTTCGATATCTATCCAAGAATCCGTTCGTGTTGCACCCGTTTTATAACTCAATTCGTAAAATATTTCTTTCTTTTTGGTTAAATAAATGGCAAGACTTTTCAGCATGTTGCCTCGTTCTTGAAAAGTCATTTTACGCAATTTTTCGCCACCTTTTGTTCTTCCATATTGCAAAATGCTAGGAATGTCTAATCCTTCTACAGATGTTGTTGCTACATATTCGCCAGTTATGGCATCAAATGTGGGAATTCCTTCGCCAGAAGCGACAACCCATTTTCCTTGTACGTAATGTTGAGTATGGTTTATCATGTTTATATATTTTTGTACCACAAAGTAGTTGATTATTTATTAAATATGAAAGTTGTGGTTTGTGATTATGATTGATATTTTTAATTTTAAAAAAATAGATTAAAGACTACAATTTTCAATTATCACGGCATATCCTTGACCAACGCCAATACACATTGTAATTAGTGCAAACCTTTTTTGATTGAGTTGCAGTTGTAATGCAGCCGAATATAAAATACGGGCACCAGTAGCACCAAGAGGGTGGCCTAATGCTATGGCACCGCCATTTGGATTGATTCTTGGATCGTTGTCCTGTAAACCCAACTCGCGGATGCAAGCCAAACTTTGAGCTGCAAATGCTTCGTTTAATTCGATAAGGTCTATTTGATCCAAAGTCAATCCTGCTTTTTGTAGTGCCTTGTTTGTTGCAGCAACAGGGCCAATACCCATAATGCGGGGTTCTACGCCCACTACAGCTGCACTAACCAAGCGGGCCAACGGTTTTAAATTGTATGTTTTTATGGCCTCTGCCGATACGATAAGGGTAGCCACAGCACCATCATTTAGTCCAGAGGCATTGCCAGCCGTTACGCTGCCATCTTTTTGAAAAGCAGGTTTTAAGTTGGACAAACCTTGAAGGCTGGTTGCAGGTTTTATAAATTCATCTTTACTAAAAATAATGGCATCGCCTTTGCGTTGCGGAATTTCAACAGACACAATTTCTTGTTCAAATCTGCCAGAAGCTTGTGCTAGGGAGGCTTTTTGTTGGCTTTGGAATGCAAATAAATCCTGGTCGTGTCGGGAAATATTGTATAGGGCAGCTAAATTTTCGGCTGTTGTACCCATGGCCTCTGTGCCATATAAATTTTGCATTTTTGGGTTGATAAACCGCCATCCAAAACTAGAATCATACATGGCACTATCTGTTCCAAAAGCCGTAGAGGGTTTTGAAACTACCAGAGGCCCACGAGTCATGTTTTCGACACCACCGGCAATAAACACATGGCCGTCGCCAGCTTTTATGGCACGTTGTGCATGAATGATGGCAGACATTCCAGAGCTACACAATCTATTGACTGTTTCGCCAGGCACAGTATAGGGCAAGCCTGCTAGTAGCAATGCCATTCGGGCTACATTTCGGTTGTCTTCGCCAGCTTGATTGGCACAACCAAAAATTACATCGTCATACGCTTGTTTTGGGATGTTGGCATTTTTTTGCACTAATGATTTGATGACTAAAGCAGCTAAATCATCGGCACGAACAGATGATAATGAGCCTTGGTATTGTCCTATTGGAGTTCGAACTCCGTCTATGATGAATGCTTCCATTTTTGGGTTGATGCTTGTTTAGTTGTATGTTGAAAAATGTTGGTTTTTATATTTGGAAAAATGCTGTTGATTACGGAATGTTGCGTTAGGGATAGCAGATAAAATCCTTTTTTAAGGCTTTTTCTGACTCAAAAAAGATTATTTCATAACATGATATTTCTTTTGGAGTTCAATGAACGTTGTTTGGAACGAATATCCCGACTCTTTGGGGAACGCCCAACCATTTATTTGATGTCATTTGTTGATTTTTTTGAAAATGGTATTATTTGATTACAAATTAAATTTCCCAATCTTTTTGTGTCCTAAAAACGACGCCCTTAAACAAGGCCACCAATTCGTCTGGTTCCTGATTGTTGGCGGTATGACGTCGTACTTCAATGATGTGAAACCCCAGCTTGTTTTTACTTTTTTCTATCACAGAAACGGCTGTTAAATAATCGCCTTCGTTTACGGCTTCGATATGATTGATGGACGTTTCTATGGAAACGGCATACTTGCCAAGAGCGTTTGCTGCAAATCCAAAAGCAGTATCGGCCAACGCAAAAGTGATACCCCCGTGGGCTTTGCCCATACTATTGAGCATGTCTTTCCGAACGGTCATTCCTACTTTGCATTTGCCAATTTCGCTTTCTAAAATGGTGATTCCTAACCATTGACTAAAAGCATCTTGACTGAGCATTTTGTGAGGTATTGTTGAGGAGTTCATGGTTTTATGAGATTGAAAGATTTAAAGATTGAAAAATTAAAAGATTTAAAGATTTAAAGATTGAAAATAATATTATGTTTTTGAATCAAAATCCAATTTATTTCTGTTTAATTTTCTTAGTATGGGGCTGCATCTGTAGCGGTCTTCGTGGTATTCGTTGTAGAGTTCGTCTAACTTGTTTACACACCAAGGGATACCTAATTCATTTGCCCAATCGAGTAAACCTTTTGGGTAATTGACTCCTTTTGTCATGGCCATATTAATGTCGTTTGCACTTGCAATATTTAGGAAATAAGCATCGGCTGCTTCGTTGATTAACATGACAATCACCCTATCAAAAATGCTTTGTGCCAATATCCTATCGGTTGTAGGTTTGGGTATGTCTTGATTGTAATTATAAAAGCCTCTACCCGATTTTTTGCCCAAAAAACCTGCTTCTACAAGCCTTTTTTGAGTTAAAGAAGGTTTGTATTTTGGGTCATAATAAAAAGCAGTAAACACCGTATCTGTAACGGTATAATTGACATCATTTCCTATAAAATCCATCAATTCAAAAGGGCCCATTTTGAATCCGCCAATGGTTTTCAAACTCCAATCGATGGTTGCAAAATCGGCAATACCTTCTTCAAAAATGCGTAAACTTTCGCCATAAAACGGTCGTGCCACACGGTTTACAATAAAACCAGGAGTGTCCTTTGCAAGGGCTACGGTTTTGTGCCAATTTGAAAGTAAATCAATTGTTTTTTGTAAGATAATATCGCTAGTTTGAACAGCAGGAATGACTTCTACCAGCGGCATTACAGGGGCAGGATTGAAAAAATGGATACCAATAACTCGTTCGGGAAATTGACATGCACCAGCAATGGACGCAATTGATAACGATGAGGTGTTTGTAGCTAAAATAGTATTTTGGCTTACCAATTGTTCTAGTTCTACAAAGAGTTTTTGTTTGATGGCCAAATTTTCTACGATGGCTTCTATAACAACATCTGCCTCAGCAACTTCTTGTATATTATTTGTAAAAAAAATATTTGATTCGATATTTGATTTTTGTTCGGTATTTAATTTGCCTTTTTCAAATAATTTTACGACTATTTTGTTTAGGTCATTCTTGCTTTTTTCTAATGCCTCTTGATTCAAATCAAACAATATTACCTTACAATCCGATAGGGCTGCTACTTGAGCTATGCCGCTACCCATGGTTCCTGAACCAATAATGGCAATCGTATTTTTGCTTTTTGGGAGGTTGTTAGATGCTTTTGTATCTTTAATATTGTTCATAAATGCTACTTTTATTTAAAAAAATTATTTGAAATACAACAAAAGTGTTGCAAAATAATAGAATCTATATTTTTACAGTTTTTAAAAATGATTATTCATTAATCACCAATAAACTCGGGGTTTCTTTTGTTGATAAATGCCTCTACTCCTTCTTTAAAATCGAAAGATTGGCTGGCTTCAATTTGGCATTTGCTTTCTAAATCTAATTGTTCTGTCAAATTATTTGACATGGCTTGGTTTAACAAAGTTTTAGTTAGTCCAATAGCTTTAGTAGGCATTTTGGCAACAGTTGATGCTAAATTTTGAACTTCGTCTTCAAAAAACGAGGCGGGATAAATTTTGTATATCATGCCCATTTTTAGAGCCTCTTCGGCCGAAACTTTATCGCCCAATATCATCAAAGCAGAAGCCCTTTGAAAACCAATTAATCGAGGCAAAAAGAAAGTGCCTGCGCTATCTGGCACCAAACCAATTTTGCTAAAAGCTTGTATAAAACTAGCCTGCTCAGAAGCAACAACAATGTCGCAAGCCAAAGCAATATTGGCTCCAGCACCAGCTGCTACACCATTGACGGCTGCGATTATAGGTTTTTTTATTTGTCTAATCAGTTGGATGATTGGGTTGTAATGCTCTTCTAAAATAACTTCAAAACCAGGGTTCAAATTGGGATTGATAACCTCGTTCAAGTCTTGACCGGCACAAAATGCTTTGCCATTTCCTGTCAAAATAATTGCTCTAACCTGTGGATTATGAGCACATTCGTTGAGTACTTTTTGTAATAAAAGAGCCATTTCCCTGTTAAAACTATTAAAAACATCGGGTCTGTTTAGGGCAATCTTTGCAATGTTGTTTTCGATATGTAATTGAATCATAATGCTGAATTTTATTTATACCAAATATACAT
>NZ_MUGT01000131.1:0-11207 GCF_002217205.1 Flavobacterium branchiophilum NBRC 15030 = ATCC 35035
GGACGGAACCCTAAACGGACAACAACTCCCTTCAACAGATTACTGGTTTACAGTAGATTATATTGAAAAAACTTTAGCTAAACAATTTAAAGCCCATTTCTCACTTAAAAGATAAAAAAATGAAAATTAAAAAAATCTATCTATCTTTTGCGATATTAATATCGCAATTAACCTTTTCTCAAGAAGGTCTTCCTGTATATTCAGATTATTTATCTGATAATTATTATTTGCTACACCCTTCTATGGCAGGAGCTGCAAGCTGTTCAAAAGTTAGATTAACTGGCCGCCAGCAATGGTTTGGTCAAACAGATGCACCAGCATTACAAACATTGAGTGTTAATGGAGCTATAACCGATCGAGATGGAGCGGGTATCATCTTGTTTAATGATAAAAATGGATACCACTCGCAAACAGGTTTAAAATTAAGTTATGCCCATCATTTATTGTTTTCACGTGATGAAATTGATTTGAATAGACTTTCGTTTGGAGTAAATGTTGGTTTTAGTCAAAGTTCGTTAGACGAAACAAGTTTTAGATCAAACAATTCTTACTTAGAACCTGGAATTGGAGGTATTGTACAAAGAGCGTCCTATTTTAATATCGATTTAGGGGCAACATACAACTTTTTAGATTTTTATGCTCATTTTACATTAAAAAATGTATTAGCAAGTAAACGGGAAATTTATTCTTTGTATGAACCTGTTGATTTGAAGAGGGCTATTTTTAATACCGGTTATACCTTTGGCGATAGCGAATCCATCATGTGGGAACCTTCAATAATGTTTCAATATATTACCCAAACAAAAGAATCTACTGTTGATTTCAATATAAAAGCTTACAAAGCAATGGATTCAGGTAAATTTTGGGGTGGACTTTCCTACAGAAGAAGTTTAGATGGTGCAAATTATATTGAAGGTAGAAGTGTTGCAACTCAAAAATTACAATATATTACCCCAATTGTTGGTGTAAATTATAAAAATTTTATGTTTGCTTATACGTATTCTTATTTGGCAGGTAAAGTTAATTTTGATAATGGTGGCTTCCATCAGTTAACTTTAGGATTTGATTTTTCATGTAAACCAGAAAAATACCACTGTAATTGCCCAGCAAATAATTAATAAATTTAATATCTACATGATTATTCATGAAGATTTTTTTAAAGTATTATGTTAATAAAATCATGTAAAGGAAAAAGTCCCATAATTCCAGAGGATTGTTATGTTGCTGAAAATGCAACTATAGTTGGTGAAGTTAGTATTGGTAAAAATTGTAGTGTGTGGTTTAATGCTGTCGTACGTGCAGATGTGAATAGTATTACGATTGGCGACAAAGTAAATATACAAGATGGGGCAGTAATTCATTGTACCTATTTAAAGCACCCTACAATTATTGGTAACAATGTTTCAATTGGGCACAATGCAGTTGTACATGGTTGTCATATTCATGACAATGTATTGATAGGAATGGGAGCCATTGTTATGGATGGATGTGTTATTGAAAGTAATTCAATAGTTGCTGCGGGATCTGTAATTACACAAAATACAACAGTGGCATCTGGAACTATTTGGGCTGGAGTGCCAGCTAAAAAAGTTAAAGACATCAATACTTCTGATTTTGCAGGCGAAATAGACCGAATTTCAAACAATTATGTGATGTATTCGAGTTGGTTTAAAAACGAAGAGTAACTTTGGTATAATTTTTGATAACAAATTTCAAAATAATTCAAAATTTAAAACACTAACGAGAAACAATTGTTGATTGTTATTAAAAAACATTTATTATGAAAAAATTAATTCAAGGAACGAGCATTTTATTTTTGGCATTGCTTTTTATACAATGTGCCAATAATACTAAAAAAGACCAAGTGGAACCTCAAACACAAACTGCAATGAAAGATACTACAAAACAAAATCTGGATGGATTATGGATATTAGAATCGACTTCCAAACCTGATTTTAAAATTAAAAAAGGAACTTCTGTAGCTTTTAAAGGAACAGAATTTCATTTGAATGCGTTGTGCAATCTTAATCATGGTGGTGTTACCATTAAAGATTCTGAAATTAAATTCAATAGCAAAGGATTGATGCAAACGATGAAAGGATGTCCAGACAATTACGAACAAGATTTCCTTAAGTTATTGTTTGAAGTAGTAAGTTTTGAAATGCAAAATGACATTTTAACTTTGACAACAAAAGATCAATCCAAAATTGTTTGGAAAAAACAAAATATACTTACACATTTGCAAGAAAAAGAATGGGCAGTAGTTACCAATACAGGTGATGCCATTGTAATAAGCGAGGATAACCCAAAGCTAACAATGTCTTTTTCAAAAGACGGTAAAATTAGTGGTTTTGCTGGATGCAATACTTTTAACGGTACTTACAAACTAGAAGGAGATCAGATCATTATTGAAAATGTTGCACTCACTAAAATGGCTTGTCTTCCAGAAGGTATGAAGGTGGAAAATAATTTTGTAAAAAACTTAAATAAATCCATTTTTACAGTAGAAGACTCGTCTAGTGAAATTGTGTTCAGATACAAAGATGGTGCTATGACTTTTATTTTAAATTAAAAAGTCGAAATTGACATAAATATTCAATAAATGAGGCTTACTTTTAAGCCTCATTTTTTTTTAGACACTTTCATATACCAAATCATTAATAGTATAAATAAAGTTAAAGATTTTAAAAAAATAAAAAACTACTCCAACATGAATAAGACCCTAAAAACGGCTATCGCATTATCAATTTTATTTTTATTAACACAATGCACAACTTCAAAAAAAGCAGTAATAGAAGAACAACCAACCGCCAAAAAAGCCAATAATTTGTCTAAAAATGATGATTTAGATGGCTTATGGATATTGGAAAGCACCACTAAAAATGGGTTTGAAATTAAAGCTGGAACCTCCTTAACAATCAAAGGAAATCAATTTTCTTTATATGCTTTATGCAACAACATTTCGGGAAAATGGACGATAAGCAATAATCAAATGGCTTTTGATCAAGGTAAAGGTATGACCACTTTAATGGCATGTATAGATGGATACGAAGGAAAATTCACGACTTTATTTTATAGTGCTACAAAAATAGCTTTACAAGGAACAACACTTATGATGACCACTCCAAAAAACGAACAATTGATATGGAAAAAGCAAGATGTCTTGTCGCATTTAATTGAAAATCAATGGAATGTATCAGTCAATTCTGGAAATGGGGTACAAGTATCCGAGGGGGATTCAAAACTAACGATGACATTTTTAAAAAACGGTACTGTAAGTGGATTGGCAGGTTGTAATACTTTTTTTGGAACCTACAAACTTGAAAAAGGGTTTTTAATAATAGAAAATGTAGGACTAACACGAAAGTTATGCCCAAATGAAGTTATGACAATAGAAAACAATTTTATGAAAAACATCAATAAAACCCGTTTTGCAATTGAAGATGCTCCTACACAAATCATCTTGAGAGATACAGATGGAAGCATGATTTTTATTTTGGATTCTACTATTTAAATATATAAAATTAATATCAATATGTCTAATTTACTTCACTTAGAAAGTAGTCCTTACTTATTGCAACATGCTCAAAATCCGATACATTGGAACGCTTGGAACAACCATGCGTTGCAAAAAGCTATTAATGAAAATAAATTAATGATTGTAAGTATTGGATATTCTGCATGCCATTGGTGTCATGTTATGGAACATGAAAGTTTTGAAAATTTGGAAGTAGCTCAAGTCATGAATTCTCATTTTGTCAATATCAAAATAGACCGAGAAGAGCGTCCAGACCTAGATGCCCTTTATATGAAAGCCTTACAAATTATGACAGGACAAGGAGGGTGGCCCTTAAACATGGTTTGTTTGCCCGACGGGCGACCAGTTTGGGGTGGTACTTATTTTAGAAAAGAAGATTGGACAACTGCTTTAAAACAAATTCAGGAAGTATTTGAAAATCAGCCAGAAAGAATGCTGGACTACGCAGAAAAATTACAAAAAGGTATTGACACAATAGGTTTTAAACCACAACTTCATGATGATCTGGTTTTTTCAAAAAAAACATTAGAAGACTTGATTACCAAATGGAAGCGTAGTTTTGATTTGGATTTTGGCGGTATGGCAAGAGCCCCTAAATTTATGATGCCCAACAATTATGTGCTATTGCTTCGATATGCTGATCAAAACCAAGATGAAGAATTGCTAGATTTTGTGCATTTGACCTTAACAAAAATGGCTTATGGTGGTTTGTTTGATGTGTTGGGAGGTGGGTTTTCTAGATACTCCGTAGATATGAAATGGCACGTTCCTCATTTTGAAAAAATGCAATACGACAATGCCCAACTGCTGTTTTTATATGCCCAAGCTTTTCAAAAAACAGGCGAGCCACTATACCAAGAAGTAGTAGAAAAAACAATACAATTTATTGAAAAAGAATGGTTTACAGACAATAAATCGTTTTGTGCTGCTTTTGATGCAGATAGTATAAATAGTCAAAATGTACTTGAAGAGGGTACTTTTTATGTTTGGACTCAAGATGAACTCATAGCCCTTTTAGGGGATGATTATGGCCTTTTTAGTAAAATTTTCAATATCAATGAATTTGGACATTGGGAACATGGACATTATGTATTAATTCAAAACCAATCCTTGGCTTATTGGGCAGAAAAGGAATCTATAGATTTAGCCGTTTTGAAAAATAAAAAGCAAGAATGGGAACAAAAATTGTATCAAAAAAGGCAGCAACGACCAAAACCAAGATTAGACAATAAAGTAATAACCTCTTGGAATGCGCTGACTATCAAAGGGTTAGTAGAAGCTTATAAAACATTTGGAACCAAAAAATATTTGCAAATGGCACTGCAAAATGCCCAATTTATTGCCCATACACTCTGGTCGCCAGATGGGCATTTGTGGCATATTTATCAAAATGGAACATGCAAAATTAATGGTTTTTTAGAGGATTATGCTTTTGTAATAGAAGCATTTATTCACATATATGAAGTTACTTTTGACGAAGACTGGTTGTTGAAAGCCAAAACACTTACAGATTATACATTTGATTACTTTTTTGATACATCCAAACAAATGTTCAGATTTAACTCTCGAAAAGACCCTGAATTGATTGCACAACATTTTGAAATTGAAGACAATGTGATACCGAGTTCAAATAGTGTTATGGCACATAATTTAAATTATTTGAGTTTGGCATTTGACAATTTGTATTATCAAAAAACAGCTCACAACATGTTGCTGCAAGCCACAGCCAATGTAGATTATCCATCTGCATTTTCTAACTGGTTGTGGTTACAAATGGACAATCTGTATTTTACATCAGAAATGGTATTGAATTCTGAAAATGCAGTAGTTGAAGCCTCGGAAATACACAGACATTATAATCCTGAAAATAGGATTTTTGGCTGTTTTGATCAATCAAAAATACCTTATTTAAAAGACAAAACTTCAAATAAAAGTATGTATTATTTTTGCAAAAATAAAGAATGTCATTTGCCTGTAACAGATTTTCAATTATTGAAAAAAAAATTAATGGAATGCTTATAAAAATAATAAAAAATATGTAATTTTGTAGCTCAATCTAATTTAAAAAATTAATAACAATGGGTGTAGAAGGTTTTTTTAATGATTTGCTTGATAAAGCAGAAAATTTTGCCGAAGGTGCAATTGACAAAGCTAAAGAAGTAGCAGGAGATTTAGTAGATAAAGCCGAAGATTTGGCTCATGATGCTAAAGAAAAAGTAAACGAATATGTGCCAGGAGCAACAGAAACGTTGAATAATATTGTAGAAACTGTAAAAGACAAAGCGGGTGATGCTATTGAAACAGCAGGTACATTTGCAGAAAATGCAGTAGATACTGTGAAAGAAAAATTAACTGATTTGACAGGTGGCGAAGACAAACCTGCACAATAAGTAGCGTTTTATGAAAGAATTGTAAAAGCCTTCTCGATTGAGAGGGCTTTACTGATTTTAACTAAAAATTGAATGAACAAAAAATGGAAAAAATTGACTTGTTAAGCACTAAACTTTATGAAAAATTAATTGAATTTGCACCAAACTTGATAGCAGCAATTGCCATCTTATTTATTGGGATATATAGCATTAGGTTCATTAATAAAATCGTTAGAAAAATAATGATCAAACGAGAATTTGAACCAACTTTATCAAATTTTTTAGCAAACATCTTATTTTGGACATTACGAATTTTGTTATTTGTTACAGTAATTACGCAACTTGGTGTTGGTACATCGTCTTTTGTTGCCATATTAGGGGCTGCAGGATTGGCCATTGGTTTGTCGTTGCAAGGATCGTTATCTAATTTTTCTGGTGGTATCCTTATCATTTTATTCAAACCTTTTAAAGTTAATGATTTGATAGAGGCCCAAGGCGTAGTTGGAACGGTGAGTGAAATACAAATATTTGTTACTAAATTGATTACACCAAATAACCAAGTAGTTTTTGTTCCAAACGGTAATTTAAGTAACGGTGTCATTACGAATTATTCGATGCTGGGTTATAGAAGAGCTGATTTGACATTGGCCATTTCCTATCAAACGAACATCAAAGTGGTTAAAAACTTGATTGAAGAAGTAATGAAAAACAATGCCAAAATACTTCAAAATCCTGAACCAATTGTTGTTGTTAAACAATTGACAGATAATGCCATACAACTGTCTATCAAACCATGTGCTACCATAGACAATTTTAATACAGTGTGTGCTGAAACTTTAGAAAACAGCAAAACGGCTTTAGACCAAGCAGGCATCCAAATACAACCATTTGTTGTAAGCAGCAGCAAAAATTAACATTTGAAAAGGATACAAATAAGATTTTAGTATTTTTCATAAAAAAAACCGTCAAAATAATAATAATTTGACGGTTTTTTATTGCAGAGAGGATGGGATTCGAACCCACGATACAGTTACCCATATACAAACTTTCCAGGCTTGCTCCTTCAACCACTCGGACACCTCTCTAAAAATTTTGTTTTGCAAATAACCGATTTTTTATTGAATTGTTCAAATTTTTTTACTGTTTTTATGACATTTCGCCACGAATTGCAGTTTCAAATCTGATTTTGAACTCGTTAGGTTCTAAATTTTGTCCCAATAGATACATTAATTTTGTTATTGCTGCTTCGGTAGTGATGTCTTTTCCAGAAATGACACCTATTTTTTTGAGCATGGTACTGGTTTCATATTGCCCCATACTAACACTCCCGCCAGAACATTGGGTTACATTTACAATATGTAAACCTTTTGCAATAGAATGATCCAGTGCGTTTACAAACCACAGTTCTGTAGGTGCATTGCCAGATCCATAGGTTTCTAAAATAATGCCTTTCAAGTTTGGAATCGATAAAAATGAGTTCAAAACACTTTCATTTAAACCTGGAAACATTTTTAAAATGGCTACATGATCATCCAAATTCTTGCACACAATCAATGGTTGGCTCACTTTTGAATCTAAAAACAAATCATCATTTATTTTCAAATGCACGCCCGAAACCACTAAAGGTGGATAATTGGGTGAGGCAAATGCTTTAAAATGTTCTGCATTGATTTTAGAGGTACGATTGCCTCTATATAATTTATATTCAAAATAAAGCCCCACTTCTTTGATAACAGGTTCTTGATTTTTTGTAAGCGATGCAATTTGAATGGCAGTTATCAAATTTTCTTTAGCATCGGTTCTCAAATCACCAATTGGCAATTGAGACCCAGTAAAAATGACAGGTTTGGATAAGTTTTCGAGCATAAAACTCAGAGCAGATGCAGAATAGGACATGGTATCAGAACCGTGAAGCACTACAAAACCATCATATAAATTATAATTGTCTTCAATAATAGAAGCCAATGCTACCCATTTTGTAGGATTCATGTTAGACGAATCTATAGGAATAGCCACAGAATGTGTGGCAATTTCGCAGTCGAGTTGTTTGAGTTCGGGGATGCGTTGCAATAATTTTTTAAAATTGAATGTTTTTAAAGCCCCACTTTCAAAATCTTTTACCATACCAATCGTACCGCCAGTATAAATCAATAAAATTTTAGATTTAGCATTCATTTTGTAAACTTTGCTTTATTGACAACGGGATTTGCATACATATTCAAAAAACGTTCATAAGCAATTGGATTTTTGTCGTCTATACGCATTTCAAGTCGTCTTTCAAACAACGAACGTTCATTATCTGTATATTGATGACTGTATTGATTTGTTTTATTCAAAATGTCAAATGCAATATAATTTGTTGACCAAAGCTTGTAATTGCTTAAAATACTAACATCTATGGCTTGTGCCAATGCCTGAATTTGTTTGTTTGGATTATCGACCTGATTTTCAATTGCATCAATTTCATGATCTAAAACTTGTCCAACATGAATATGAATATGCTTTTTTTGGCCCATAACCCCACTCATTAAGGTTACAAAATCTTCGTTTTTATCCTTTATATAAATTTCTTGATTGGCTTCTGCCAAAAGCTGTGGCATTTTCAAAGCATCCGTTGGGTCGTACTCATAAGATATAGAAACAGGAACAATTTTTATTTTTTTGAAATATTGCAAAATATTTTTTTCGTCAGATGCCATTCCTAGCATTTTGAGAACTCCTGGATTTGTAGCATCATTGCCATCTTTTGTACGGCCTTCACGTTGTGCAATCCAAACAGATCTATTTTCTTTTAGCAATAATTGCCCAATATATTCAGATAATAAATTAGAACTTTGAAGCATTTCTCTAGGTGTTAAACCTCTTTGTACTAAAAAATTTCTGTTTAATTTTGCAAGCGTATGCAAAAATGCTTTTTGAACCAAGTTGTCTCCAATAGCCGATGCAGTCATGATGAGTCCGTGTTCAAACAAACAAGAATTGAGCAACGAAGTGTCTAAAATAATATCTCGATGGTTTGATATAAAGATATAAGATGTATTGGGTTCTAAATTTTCAAATCCAGAGGTACTTAAACCATCGGATGTGTTGTGTAATACTTTTTGCAAAGTATGATAAACAATATTACACTGAAAATCACGAATAGAATGTGTTTTAGACAATTGATCTTTCCAAATTTCGCTAGGCAAATCAGGAAATGTAAAATTCATCAAAGCCTTCATCATCGGATGATTTAATGAAGCCCTAAGGTTTTCATTGACTTCGGCATCATAAAAAGGACGGATGTGATCAAATTTCGACATTTTATGGGTTTTTAGTTTTCGAGAACAAATAAACAAAAAATTATCATTTGCACCAAAATTTTATTTGATTCCAAATATAGATTGAGCATTTTGAGTGGTAACCTGTGCTATTTCTGCCAAAGGTTTTTGATAGATTTCGGCTAATTTTTGGGCTATCAAAACAATGTATTGACTTTCGTTTCGCTTGCCTCTGTGTGGCACTGGGGCTAAATAAGGGGCATCGGTTTCTAAAACGATATGTTGTAATGGAATTTCGTGCAAAAAGCGGTCTATTTTTCCGTTTTTAAATGTAACCACGCCGCCTATACCAAGTGCCATTCCACAATCAATGGCTTGATTGGCTTGTGCAAGATTGCCCGAAAAACAATGAAAAACCCCACGCAATTCGGGTGATTTTTGGGCTTCTAATATTTCAAAAACTTCGTCAAAAGCATCCCTACAATGGATATTGATAGGAAGTTGCCATTTTTTTGCCATATTAATTTGTTGTTCAAAGGCTATTTGTTGGGCTTTTAAATATGTTTTGTCCCAATACAAATCAATGCCAATTTCGCCAACGGCACAAAATTGTCGTTGAGACAATTCTTGTTCTACGTGTGCCAATTCGTCTAAATAATTGTCTTTTACATGTGTGGGATGCAACCCCATCATCAAATGAATGTTTGAAGGGAATTGTGCAGCTAAATCGTACCGTTGCTGCGTACTTTCGGCATCGATTGCAGGAATAATGAGGTGCTGAATACCACTTGCAAGGGCATTTTGAATTACTGCAAACCTATCTTGATCAAAATCTGTTGCACACAAATGGGTGTGTGTATCTATAAAAATCATTTTTTTTGTGTGCAAAGATAAAGGTTATTAATGTTTTTTTTTAAATTTTAATTGAAAACAAATTTCAAATCCGTTATATGGGATAAAATAGGATTAAAAAGCTGATTTTTTGGCAGATACATACAAACTCAAAAGTGAAGCAATTATTATAAATAACTAAATCAGAAGCTTTAAGTTTTGAAATTAAATAATTTTATGACACCAAAAAGGAATAAAAAATAGGAATATTGCAAAAATACAAAATTATTTTTTTGTTATCAATAAATATATATATTTGCAAATATGAAACGGACGGCCTCTATATTATTAATACTTACTCTTACGGTAACATTGTTTTACAATGCTATTGGGTACTATTTGATGTATGCTTTTGAAAAGGAACAAGCTTGGGTAAATACGATGCAGAAAATTCCCAATCACGAATTTAATGTCTTGAAGTTGAATGCAACCTTGTACTCCTTTACCAACGATACCGAGATGGAATATGTAAACGAAAATGTTACTGTAAACAATGTTACCTATCACATTTTTAAGAAACAAATTCGAGATAATATTTTAAATTTATATTATTTAAGAAACCACCACCAAGACAATATTAATAAAAACTTGAAAGCATTGGCCGATGATGAATTATTCAATACTTCACATTCTAAAATGCCGATTAAAAAATTATTAAAAGCTTTTTCAAACGATTATGTTTGTTTTGAAATGCCTTTTGTTGCAAACTGTATTTCAAAAAATGCAACACTTACAAATCCTTTTATTTGTACGAACAGCAAAACCCTATCGGGTTATTTGTCTAGCTGTTTTTCGCCTCCTGATTTTTGTTGATACCAAAAATGCAGGTACTTAACTCATACTTGATGAGGAATTTATGAGATTAAAAATTGCTGTGATTTGTTTGCTTGTTGGTGCAAAGCACTAGGGCAAAGAGAGCATGCTATAAAATTTCGTAAAACGACGATTTACTTTTGTTATTAACAACACCTTATTGACACGTCAAACGTATTGGCTTTATCTAAAAAATTGCTGTTTTGAAACTTCATGTTTTTATTAATAGAACATCTTTAAAAAACGGTTGTTAGATTTTGAGTGAGGGATAGCAGTGGAAATCCTTTTTTGCCCCCTCTTTTTGGGGCAAAAAAGATTGAAACGAATAGCCCGACC
>NZ_MUGT01000131.1:11236-17472 GCF_002217205.1 Flavobacterium branchiophilum NBRC 15030 = ATCC 35035
ACCCGTAGTTTACGGAGGGTACGCCCAAACAATTGGCCTGAAGTTGTTTTGAATAAGGAAAAACAAAATCGTATTGTAGTTGGTTACAATCTTTGTCTTGATGGAAGCGTTTTGATGGGGCAAAAAAAATGCTTTTCCCTTCCTACACGGAGCCTTTGTCTGTATTTTATTCTATTTAAGTATTGATTTCTTAGCGTAACTTTGTTTTTAAACATTTGGTTATCAAGAGATTGTGCTGTTTTTATTTCACTTTATACCCATTTATATTTATAGAATAGTTCCAAAATGCGAAATTATTTTTTAGAAAAAANNAAAGCTGGGCTACGGAACTCTTTTTTTTTTGAATTCATTTAGCAAAAAAAATTAGTAGTTTGGACTATTTTGTAGGTATAATTAATGTAATTTCATCTAAAACATTTTCATTTTGATACTTGCTACACAGTGCTATGTTGAGGCATAAGAATGAAAAAATTTAGGTGCTTTGGGTTTCATGAAATGTTTATGAAAGCCGAAAACTAAAATCAAAAAAAACTAAACTAAACTAAATTATATGAAAAAAATCTATTGTAGTATGGCATTATGTAGTGCTTTATTGGGATGGGGTCAAACCGACAACGATGCTTTGATGATGGACAAAAACAATTTGTGCATAGGAACAATGTTTCAACATGAAAGTTGGGACCATTACTGGGAAGGAACATTTAAACGGGACAATCTAAATTTAGGCACGGTAACCCATCAATCGTTTGGAATTATGGGAAATTATGGGGTGTCTAGCAAACTGAACTTATTGTTTGGGTTGCCGTATGTAACGGCAAAAGCGAGTGCTGGAACATTAGCAGGGCAAAAAGGATTTCAGGATTTGTCGTTGATGGCCAAATATATGCCCATCGAAACTACGATTGGCAACAACACCTATTCGTTATATACGCTAGTAGGTTTTTCGGTTCCGGTATCCAATTATCCAGCCGATTATTTGCCATTGAGCTTGGGTTTGCGTAGTAAAACTGCCACATTTAGAGTAATGGCCGATTTTCAGCGGCATCATTTTTTTAGTACGATTTCGGGAGCTTTTATGTATCGAAATAACATAACGATAGACAGAGAAGCCTATTATACAACAACATATCATTATACAAACGAAGTTAAAATGCCAAATGCAATACAAACCCAATTGCGAATGGGATACCGTTCGGATTACTGGATAGCCGAGTTGTTGTGGGACAACATGATTACCCAAACGGGATTTGATATAAGTACCAATAATATGCCATTTCCGAGCAATACGATGAATGCTTCTCGAGTGGGGATGAACTGGAAATATACTTTCAAAAAAATTTCGGGTTTGTCTATTACGGGAGGTTCTAGCTATGTAGTAGCAGGTCGCAACGTGGGGCAAACATTGGCCTATAATATTGGTGCTTTTTATATTATTAATTTTTCAAAATCTATACCAAATGAAAACAAAACTAACTAAAATAAATTTATTTATAGTGCTGACAATAAGCATATTAGCCATATCGTCTTGCAACAAAGAACTAACCGAACGAAATGAACAGTTTCCACAATTGAATCCGACCAACCCTGATTTGAATGCGGGGTTATGGAAAACGTATTTGCTAACAGCTCCAGACGAATTTGCAGTAGATGTTCCGGCCGCTACCAATTCGGCCAGCTATGTTAGCGAAATCAATGAAATCAAGAGTTATCAAACCAATATAACAGTGGCTCAACATCAATTGATAGACTATTGGAGTGCAGGAAGCGTGGTGCGATGGAATGAAATCATGCGTACATTGGTGGCTAAGCACAATTTGCCACCGTATCAAAACCCCGACGGATCGTATCCGATTCCTTCGAGTGCCAATCCGTTTGCCAATCCGCAATTTCCATTTTCAAATCCACCGTATGCAGCTAGAGCCTTTGCTTATGTAAGTGCCGCACAATATGACGCACTGGTTGCTGCTTGGCATTTCAAGAAAATTTATAATAGGCCAGCACCATATACGGTAGATGCCAGTATTATGGCATTGGTACCTCGATCGGTGTTACCGTCTTACCCGTCTGAAGATGCTGTATTAGCGGGAGTAACGGTAGAAATGCTCAAATTATTATTTCCCACCGATGTGCCTTTTATTAATGAAAAAGCAGAAGAAGAAAAGCTGTATCGCATCATTGCAGGAGCCAATGTAAGAAGCGATATTGAGGCAGGATTTGCATTAGGAAAAAAAGTGGCTGCAAAATTTGTAACCCGAGCCAAAACCGATGGAGCGGGTGCTGCTGTGGGCAATGCAACGCTATGGAATGCTTTGCAAACCAATACAGAGGCCACAGGCGAAATGGCTTGGAAATCCCTCGACATGCCAGCCAGACCACCCATGTTGCCATTGTTTGGCAACGTAAAATCGTTTTTGATGACACCGGCCAATGTTGTTGCCTCCAGACCCGTACCACCACCATCCACCCATTCGGCACAGTTTGCTGCAGAACTGGCAGAAGTAAAATATTTTGCAACAAATGCCACTCGTGAACAAATGAAAATTGTAAGTTTTTGGGCAGATGGCGTTGGTACATACACCCCTCCAGGCCATTGGAATGCCATAGCCGCAGAGGCATTTGTGCCACAAAATTATAGCGAAATACGATGGGCAAGAAATATGGCTTTGTTGAACATTTCATTGATGGATGCCGCAATCAGTTGCTGGGATGCCAAATATTTTTACTTCAATCCAAGACCCAGTCAAGTAGATCCATCTATCAAAACATTGACGGGTATTCCCAATTTTCCTGCCTATGTATCGGGACATTCCACATTTAGCGGAGCTGCCGCCACTATTTTAGGTCATATTGTGCCACAAAAAGCACAAGACTTTCAAAACATGGCCAAAGACGCTTCGAACTCCCGCTTGTTTGGAGCCATCCATTACAGAAGTGATTGCGAAAAAGGATTGCTTTTAGGCGAAACCGTTGGCCATTTTGCAGTTATCAGAGCCACAACAGACGGAGCAGAATAATTAATTTTTAAAAATAGAAAACACATGAATCGTTTACAACAAAAAATGGCATATTGTGCTAACAAATTTCACAACAATAGTATTTTTTTGCTTAAGATTTCTTTGGCATTGGTCTATATATGGTTTGGATGCCTTAAAATAGTTGGTAACAGCCCCGCCGAACAGCTTGTGAGTAACACGGTTTATTGGTGGCAACCCGAAACTTTTATACCCATTTTGGGTTTGTGCGAAATGTTTATAGGACTAGGGTTGCTCATATCAAAAATTCTTCCCTATATAGTAATCCTATTATTATTGCACATGATAGTTACTTTTTTTCCAATAATTATTCTAAAAGAAACATGTTTCTCAAAAGGGTATTACTTTCCAACATTGGTCGGACAATATATTATTAAAAATATAGTACTTATAGCAGGAGCTTTAACAGTATTTTGCCATTATACACCATCAGCACAACAAGCCAATGAATAATTAAACATCAAAAAACAATCCATCTGTCCTGCAAGGTCTTTTTTCAGACCTTGTAGGACTTTTTATTCGTAAAAAATTTCAAATCTTTTTTAAAAAAAAACAACGAATCTGTTCTGCAAGGTCTTTTTTCAGACCTTGTAGGACTTTCATTGTAAAAGATTAAAAAAGTCAACCCTCTTGTCATGCAAGGTCTTTTTTCAGACCTTGTAGGACTTTTTATTCGTAAAAAATTTCAAATCTTTTAAAAAAAAAAACAACGAATCTGTTCTGCAAGGTCTTTTTTCAGACCTTGTAGGACTTTCATTGTAAAAGATTAAAAAAGTCAACCCTCTTGTCATGCAAGGTCTTTTTTCAGACCTTGTAGGACTCTTATTTCACTATAAATTTGAATGTTTTACTTACAATTAGCAGTTTTAAACGAATTTAAAGCCCTAAACAAAGGAAAAAGGCAAATCATAAGTAACAAGGGGTTTTATCAATTTGATAGTAAAGTAGAAGTCACAATCAATTTATAGGACAATTTGCGGGAACAATTGTAAATTTGCAGGTACGAACAAATGATGACAATAAATATTTGCTAGGAAATGAAATAGATACCATCGAGATTTTTTAAAAACAAGAAATTGGCACGAACAAAATTGTTAGCTTGCCAACACCAATAAAAACAAATTAATGGCTTATGACCTTAAAAAACAATAAATAGATACACATGAATAACCACAATACAGACAAGCAAAGTATAAAAAATGCCTTTCAACTATTTGAAACAGGCACTATACAAACTATCGAGGTAGGATCAACTAATGGTTTGATGCAAATTCATTATTATTTATTTAAAAATCTATATGATTTTGCAGGCAAAATAAGAATTTACAACATTTCAAAAGGAGGCTTTCGGTTTGCTACTGCTTTATATTTGAATGAAATTTTGGTAAAAATTGAACAAATGCCCGAGAATACCTTTGATGAAATCATTGCCAAGTATGTAGAAATGAATATTGCCCACCCATTTATGGAAGGCAACGGCCGGTCTATGAGAATATGGTTGGACATGATCCTTAAAAAAAGACTTAAAAAAATGATCAATTGGCAATTTGTAAATAAAACCCTTTATTTGCAAGCCATGGAGCGTAGCCCTATCAATGATTTGGAATTAAAAACGTTGTTAAGTCAAAACCTAACAGATGATATAAACAATAGAGAAATTATTTTTAAAGGAATCGAGCAGTCCTATTATTATGAAGGCTATGAGAAAGATAAAGATTTTAATCCATAAGCCGTTTAAAATTTTATTTCGAACGTAAAAAAACGGGATATGAAAAATAGACGCTACAAAAAGAGTGATTAATAAAAAGTAATTAATATGAAACTAAAAATAATAAAAGTAGTTTTTGAAGAAAATCAAGAAATTGATGTGTACCAATACCTCAATCCAAATCAATATGAAATAGTTAATAGCAGCACTCAAATAGTGATAGAACAAGAGGTATGTTATTTGTACATGTCTATATATTATAAAACGTTGGTATATAGCGAACAACAAAAAACAGAAAACCTAAAAGAAAACCTCAAGCAAGAAATTTATAACCTAATAAAAGAAAAATACCCAACACACTCAAAAATAATGAGTCGAAGACAAGATATTGCAGATCATTATAAAAAAATTAGAAGTATTTATGATTTTAAAATAATAAAAAATTTTGGCGAAACTACCATCAATAAAGAAAAAATTATTTTGGAAGACGTTTTGCAAATTATCAATAAGTATCATGTAGAAGTTTAATTAAAGGCTACATAACAATTAAAAAATACATACGATAGCCAAAATGAATAGCCTACAAAAAAAATAAATAAACTAATATTTGATGAAAAGGAAGTATAAGAACTAAAATAAATTGTTAAAATTAATAAGCATTATAACAAATAATACCTATTTTTGTTTTATAAAAATACAAAGTTCTTATTTTTATACACCCGAAAAGCCGAAAACGGTTAATAGAGTAGGCACTCATTCAATATTTTATTTATGTCAAATTTATCAGAAAACAAAATCAATGTCGTTTTAGCCGCTGCCGATATGGCAGCAATCAACACAAGTATAGCCACTATCTTGTCGAAAATTCCAGCCAACACCACCCTAACAGACGAGCAACGCTTGGGCTACAATGCCATAAATGTAGCCAATAAAGTATTTGCCGAAGACTGTCTATCTGAAGCACAGCTAAACGGAGCAGGCATTTTGCCAGCGTTTGTCAACCTGACCAATATGCAAAACGATTTGGCTATTTTTAACCAACTCGACCAAATAGAAAGTGCCCTAAACAACGCTTTGCAAAGGGTGGCAGATGCCAAAAGAATTGCAGGACACGAAGGATACGGACAAGCCAACGTGATATACAACGCATTTAAAACCGCCAACGACAGCGGCATTGCCAATGCTAAATCGTCTGTGGACAAACTCAAAGCTCGATTTGATGCACAGGGCAACGCCACGGGAAGACCCGCAAACACGACCGTTTAATTTTTTTTTTGCTCAGCTACCAAGTAGTGTTTACAAAATAAAATCATGGTATTGTCAAGCCATTAAGCAAACAGAGCATCTCAACATTTCTGATTACAATCATACAAATCCGCTTTCAACAAAGCGGATTTTTTTTTGCCGCTATCATACCTCAAACCACTGCATATTGATACCAAAGAAAATAGCATTAATACCAAATAAAATGGCATTGATACCAAAAAAAATATAAT
>NZ_MUGT01000132.1 GCF_002217205.1 Flavobacterium branchiophilum NBRC 15030 = ATCC 35035
CACTACTAGTATAGAAAAATACTTCATAATCAGCCGCTGACAATCCATTGAGGATGATTGGTACAAACTGATTCAAATTAAATGTACTACTAGACTGGCATATAGACGATTGCGCTGCTGTGGGGGTGGTAAGATCTAGTGGTGGTACATACTCTATTGTCATACAATCACTAAGAGGACAATTCAATCCATTCGGATAAGCAGTAACGCAATACACTCCAGGCGTTGATATTAAAAGGCAATTTGAATTTTCATTTGTAATTGTTATTCCATTTTTTTTCCATGTATGTGTAATTGAGCTTGATAAATTTGTGCAAATCGTTCGAGTTGACCCTATGCATGGAGCCATACCGTTATTTACTAGCATATCGATAGGTAAGCTTATCGAAGGTGAATTAAAACTATTGGATTTAAAAAAAACTGCGGAATCGTAATTATTATCCCCAACATTTGCAATTGCTAATTTTACATGATAGGTTTCACCACATTGTATATTTGCAGTTGCAGGTATAACAGTTGTATATCCATTATATTGGATTTTACCTGTTAAAGGAGGTAAATTATTATTTAAATAATAAGAACAATTAGTACATGGACCGTTATTGGTAACTCCATTATTAACTGTATGAATTGAAATAGGTATGGTGCTAGATGGAACTAATGCAATATTTATGGCATTATTTGAATATGGACCTGAAATACCTGGTCCACTTAAAAAAAAACCAAATCTATCATTGTAAATTGAATTTATAAAAGTAGGATACTCCTCTGATGCAAAAATAAAATCAAAAGATAAACTATTTCCATTGGCTATAAAATCGAACTCCAAAGAAGCCTTATTTCTTATAATCACGTTTCCTATTCCATTCAAATTTAACAAATCAATTTCCCCTTCACTTGGAGTGTTTGGCGGGATATTTGCGTTTGAGATATTATCTGTCATTGCAGCTACTGAAATATTTCCAGTTGCTAATATTAAACCGTTGGTCAACCCTAAATTAGTAGGAGTATTTCCAGTTATAAATGCCCCCACTTGATCATTTATCATAGTAGCATTTACAACACTACCATTAAACTTTACATTTGAAATTGTAACTCCAGATCCTAACAAAACGTTTTGAACTAATTGCGTTGGTGTCATATTATTATCTACAAGTATTTGTGCATAACAACATGAGTAAATGAAGAATAGTATATATGTAAAAAATAATTTAATAAAGTTCATATTTAAATAATTTAATTTGATTTTTTAATAATTTTTTTATAAATTATATTATTATTTTTTTCAAAAACTACAACATCATAAATACCATCTGGAAACTTTCCAATTTCTATAGATAACTCTTTATTTTGAATAAATTCTTTTTTATGTATTAATTTACCTTCAAAACTATAAATTTCAATTTTATCAACTATAAAATTAGTACAAATAACAAAGAAATTATTTGAAGTTGGATTAGGATATAATAAAATGTTAGAATTAGAGTCTAACAATGAATTGGAATCGTCAGTTGTTTGTATGCTACTATAATTAGTGCATAAACCAACAGAACTAATAACTTTTTGATTGTTAGTGGGCATTGCTCTAAATCCTGCTCCCCAAGTAACACTATTTGCAGAAAAAAATTTATTATTATTCGATATCAAATCGATAGTATAACCTCCTATTCTTATTGTTGAAGTTGTATAATATTTAAAATTTATATTAATTTGACTTTGAATAGTATAATTTATAGGGGTGTTGATATTAACATTTGCAGGTGGATTTGAACAAAAAGTTTCTTGAGCTACCAAAAAATGGTAGCTCAAGAAGAATATTATGGTTAATTTAGTTTTCATTTTTCGAGTTTTCAACTTTTATATTAAATATTTTTTTTAATAACTCCATCTCTTCCTTTAACCTTTTTAATTCAACTTCTTGACTTTGAAATTTCTTATCTTGTGAAATAATATACAAGGTTAATTCTTCTATTTTTTCTTGCTGTCTCTTAGTCATATCAGCAAGTCCTAGACCGTTTTTTTCAATTTCTTCTGCCGAAGGCATATTAGATAAATGACCGTTCATTTTTATATAATTTTCTACTTCTTTTAGTGTCGCTAGTTTATAATCTGTTTTGAAAACATAATCTGCCCAAATAATTCCAGAAGGTTGAACTAGAACCTCATCTTTAACTCTAATTTTACCGTTTACAATTAAATTATAGCTAGGATCTAAAAGATCAGTTTGATTAAAATATGGGGTTGAAGTTTTTCCAACAAATACCTTTCCTTTTCTTATGCTAAATGTAGGTTCATTATTATTAGAATTTAAAATTGTATTAAATTGTAATAAATTATTATTTTGAGTAACAATTCTATTTGAACTCAAAGCTCCATCATTTGCATATAATGATATGTCTGTACCAAAAGTGATAGGTGTAGCCCATGTTAGAGTTCCAATTGAATCAGTAGATGTTAGTACTTTACCAATTGTAGGAGTAGAGTTTAATGGCTTAATAACTATATTAGTAAAATCTTGAATTCTATAATTTTCAGTAGGATAAAATTTAGCAGCTCTAAATACAACATCACTTAACCCGTTCATTATATAATCTGTTACTCTATTTGTGTTAGCATTATTAATAAATTGTGTTCCAACTCCTAAATCTCTATACCACTTATTATTTGTATTTGAAATTCCATTGTTTTCCGTTTCAGTATTTTCAATAACAGTTCTGTTTGCTGTATTTAAAACATCAAAAACAAAATTTTGTGTTGGTGAAGGCGGATTCCAATCTGCAATATTAAAATTTTGAAAAGTATTGTTTACTCCTCTTATACCTTTTACTACGAAAGTAGACACACTTGACACTGCTTGCGTCTCAAAACTTGAAAATAAATTCCCTTCAATTGTTCCGCCAGTTCCGGTAAATTCAAGTCCAATAGTAAATCCATTAAGATGAAAATTATTGAATATATTATGATTAAAAACTGCCGATACAGGATTATTACCATTAACGTTAATAACGATACTTTTTCTACATTTTAAAAAATGAATATTTTCAAACACATTATAATCTATTTCACCATTATTGTTAATATCTACAAATATTTGTATAGAATCCGAAAATGTTCCACCAACAGTTCTTCCTAAAAATAAATTCTCGAATAAATTTCGTTGTGCTCCAGGAGTTAATTTTAAACTTGCTAAAGCTTCATTTGCATTTATACCATTGTGGGTTGATATAGCTAAATTTTTAATAGTATTGCCTTCCGTACTTATAGCAAAAATAGGATTTGAAGTGCTCATACCAGTAGAACTATGTAAATATGTATTAATTCCTGCACCTTCAATTGTAATTCCTGCTCTGTTTATATTTGATAAATTTATACTGTTATTAATAAAATATTCGCCTTCTTGAATATATATTTTTTTAAACCCAGCATTTAAGGCATTGTCAATTGCATTATTTAAAAAATCACCTGGTGTGTAAGAAACTAAATGATAAGTTGGTGAGTCATTTTGAATAAGGCTAATTGGTGTAAGGACTTTTGATCCAATTGTGTAAACTTCATTTTGTATTACAGCATTAGGATTTACTCCACCACTAACAGCAGATAATCCAACATTTCCATTTATATCCACAGTTAGTACTTTCCCGTTTGAAGGTATAGTAGTTGGGCTATTACTGTTGATACCCGTGAATCTTAAACCTGAATTGCCAGATATTGAATTAATTATAAGCTTTGAATCAATAGTTTTATTTAAATTAAATTGGAATATTCTTTTATTAAAATCTCCTTCAATATAGTTATTTCCTAATGTTCTAGCATTAGTATTATTTTTTTCAATTAATAACATATTGTCTGTTAAACTATTTAAAAATACAGGCTCACCCAAAAGCAAACTAGTATTTATTATGGGGCTATTTAAAATTGGATTTCCCATAATGATATTTCCACGACCACTTAAGCCATATCCTGTATTTTTACCAATATAGATATTTCCATTACCATTTTGTAATTTGCCCGCATTAAAGCCCAAAAAAGTATTACCAAATCCATTAGAATTTAATCCCGTTTCACAACCAACAAAAGTATTATTTATACCAACAGAGTTATTTCCTGCTAAATCTCCTAAAAATGTATTACATTCGGTTAATGTACTAGATTGAATTTGAGCAACACCACTTAAATTCGTGCCACAAATAGCCCTAATATAAAAGGTATAAGATGTAGATGGATTTAGATTATTAATTGTAATATTTGGATTTTGAGTATTTATAATAATACCTGTACCTTGAACAAAACCAGAAACACCGTATTCTATCTGCCATGAAGTTGAACCATTTGCCGTCCAACTTAAATCAATAGATGTTGAAGACGAAGGATTTGCTAATAGTGCAGTTGCACTCAAACATGTGTTTGAATCAATAATAACATTATCAATTAACCAACGATCACCTGGTACTGTACCAACCATAGGCTGTGAGTATTTCATTACAAAAGCTACATAAACCTGCTGACCAACATATGAACTTAAATCTACCGTTTTTTCTTCATAGATATTGAAAGTAGCATTTAGATTAGATTCATTCCACTCTTTAACTAGAGTATATCCTGTTGCAACGTTTTGAACTCCTGAATTTACAGGTTTTACTTTAATTTGATACAAAGTTCCTAAAGTTGTTGAAGTGAATGATCTTGTATAAAATCTTAACTGACCGTTTGATGGAATTGTAACTGCAGGGGTTGCTAAATAATCTTCAGAAGTATTTCCGCCCCCAATATTTTCTCTTGTCATATACGCTGAATTTGATCCGTTATATACGAAAGGTGGTGTGGATATTGAGTTATTTATACCCCAGCGTTCTATAATACCTATTCCGTTATCAAATACAGCCCAATTTCCGGTACTTAATGACCAAATAGTAGATGGCAATGGGTTAGGCCCTGATGTATTTTCAAATTTTTCAAAATTCATTTGGCAAAAACAGAAAGTTGAATAGAAAAAAAATATTAATTTTAAAATTGTTTTTTTCATAATTAATTGTATTTTTTGGTTTGTTTATGGATTAATTTTTGCTTTAAAAATTAAAAATTCAAATATAAATAAAAAAACATAAATACTTTATTAAATTTGCAAAAAAATAATCCAAATGATAAAAATTACTATAAAACCAACTCAAAACCCCAACATCTTGAAGTTTGAGTTTCCTGATTTTATTACGCACCATGAACATTTTGAGTTTAAAAATATTGATGAAACCAAAAATGCTCCTTTGGCTCAAAAATTGTTTTATTTACCATTTGTAAAAACCGTTTACATTTCGGGAAATTTTGTAGCGATAGAAAAATTTAGTATTGTAGAATGGCCCGATGTGCAGGAAGCTGTGGCTCTTGAAATTGAAACCTTTGTAAATGAGGGTGGCGTTGTTGTGTTGCCCACTACTCATGCTACCAAAAAAACACCGATTACGGTATATGGCGAGACAACTCCAAATCCTTCTTCACTCAAATTTGTGGTGAATAAAATATTGGTTAAAAACGCTGTAGAATACAAGAATATCGACGAAACATTGTCATCTCCATTGGCACGAGCCCTTTTTGAATTTTCGTATGTGAAAGAAGTTTTTATTGACGAAAATTATATTTCTGTAACTAAATTTGAAATGGCCGACTGGAACACCGTGTCATTAGAATTGAGAACTTTTATTAAAAATTTTATTGAAAACGGCGGCATAGTGGTTGATGAATCATTATTAATAAATAATCCAAAACAAGAAAAACAACAACTACAGGATTTTGACAAATTAGACGTAACCTCTCAACAAATTATCAATATTTTAGAAGAATATGTAAAACCTGCCGTGGCGGCAGATGGTGGAAATATATTGTTTGACTCTTATAATGAAGCCGAGAAAAGAGTCAAAGTTGTTTTGCAAGGTGCTTGTAACGGCTGTCCTTCATCTACCTTTACCTTGAAAAATGGGATTGAAAACATGCTCAAAGACATGCTCAATGAACCCAATATTATTGTAGAAGCAGTTTAGATTTTTTTTTTAAAGCATGACTATTTTGATGGCCATCAAATAAAGTTGAATAGTTGGCATGAGGTCGAATGTACATAATACCTTAATAAATATTAAATAAAAAAAGTCAAGATACATTAAATTAATTTTGTTATTAGCAAAAAAATAATTATTAAATGAAAGCATATATTTTTCCTGGTCAAGGAGCACAATTTACGGGTATGGGCAAAGATTTGTACGAATCTTCTAGTATTGCCAAAGAAATGTTTGAAAAAGCCAATACTATATTAGGTTTTAGAATTACCGACATCATGTTTGAAGGATCGGCTGAAGATTTAAAACAGACAAAGGTTACACAACCTGCTGTTTTTTTACATTCTGTAATTTTGGCTAAAACAATGGGAACTCAATTTTGTCCAGAAATGGTAGCGGGTCATTCATTAGGAGAGTTTTCGGCCTTGGTTGCTAATGGGGTTTTATCATTTGAAGATGGCTTGCAATTGGTTTTTAAGCGTGCCATGGCCATGCAAAAAGCCTGCGAAATGGAGCCATCGACCATGGCTGCCGTATTGAATTTGGACGACAAAAGAGTTGAGGAAATTTGTGCCACTATAGACGGGGTTGTTGTAGCTGCAAACTATAACTGTCCAGGACAATTGGTAATTTCGGGAGCCTATTCGGCAGTAGAAAAAGCATGTGTTGCTATGAAAGAAGCGGGTGCCAAACGGGCTTTGATTTTGCCAGTTGGTGGTGCCTTTCATTCGCCATTGATGGAGCCAGCCCGAGAAGAGCTTGCGGCAGCAATAGAAGCCACCCATTTTTCTGAACCTATTTGTCCAGTGTATCAAAATGTTACAGCAAACGCCGTAGCGGATGCTGCGTCTATCAAAAAAAACTTAATCATTCAACTTACAGCACCTGTCAAATGGACGCAATCTGTACAGCAAATGATTGCAGACGGTGCAACTTCTTTTACAGAAGTTGGTCCTGGAAAAGTATTGGTTGGCTTGGTCAATAAAATTAACAAAGACGTTCAAACAATTTCGGCATAAAAAAAATTAAAAAAAATAAAACATGTCAAGCTTGCAACATTTGCGGGCTTGACATGTTTGATAGTATTCCCCAAAAATGAGTTTAGAACACCAAATCATATTATCATTAGGAAGTAATCAAGGCCATCGATTGGAGCATTTAATAGGCGCTGTACAATCGATTCATGCCCAAATTGCTACCGTGATAAAAGTATCAAAGGTATATGAATCGCCTGCTTGGGGGTTTGACAGCGATCCGTTTTTTAATATTGCCATTTTATTGCATACAGACAAAGACTGTATGACTATTGCAAAACAATTGTGGCATTTGGAACAAAGTATGGGCAGAAAACCTAAAACAAAGTCCGAATATGAGGCCCGCATCATTGATATTGATTTGATTAGTTTTGACCAAGACATTATTGAAAACGACCAACTGCAAATTCCACATAAGGAAATGCACCATAGGCAATTTGTGTTATGTCCGATGATGGATTTGGAAATAGTTTGGGAACATCCCATTTTAAAAAAAAATATCCCAACCTTGCTTGCCCATTGTTCAGACAAAAGTTCTTGTATTCCAGTAGCAACCATGGAAGCTCCTTTGTCAAAATTTCAATTTCAAAATAACAATCATATTGTCATTGAAGGCAACATTGGTGCTGGAAAAACTACGCTAACCAATAAAATTGCTGCCGACTTTAATGGAAAAACAGTTTTAGAGCAGTTTTCGGACAATCCGTTTTTGCCTCTTTTTTATCAAGACGCTTCACGATATGCTTTTCCGTTGGAAATGTCATTTTTGGCAGAAAGATACCAACAACTGGCCGATGATTTGAAACAATATGATTTGTTTAAAGACTTTTTAATTGCGGATTATCATATATTCAAATCGTTGATTTTTGCAAAAGTAACCCTTAGTGATGCAGAATTTCGATTGTATAAAACTTTATTTGACATCATTTATAAGGAAATTCCAAAACCCGATTTGTACATTTATTTATATCAAAAAACTCCGAAATTGATACAAAACATACAAAAAAGAGCCAGATTGTATGAACAAAGCATATCTGAAACGTATTTGATGCAAATTAATAATGGGTATTTGGACTATATCAAATCAGACAAACAGCTTAGGGTTTTGATTATAGATGTTTCGGAATTGGATTTTGTAGAAAATCACAATGATTATTTATATATTTTGGAGCAAATCGATGATTTTTGTAAAAAAAAGTAATAAAAAACATCTGTTGTAATAAAAAACAATATTTTATATTAAACTAAATATTTATATAAATACCAATAAAAATGATCAATTTTGTGCCCATTGTTTTACCTTTTTTGCCTTTTGCTTTTCAATTGATTGTTGGGAGTATTGCGATGAAAAGCAGTTTTAAATTCAAGTTTAGCCATGTTTGTATTGTAAGTTTACTATTTCAAATAATATTTTCAATAGTATCGTTTATTATATTTAATTATCGATTTAATCAAAGTATCGATGGCAATTCGCCAGGCTGCGGCATGTGGATTATTGGTGTTTTGAGCATGTTATTATTAGCTGGAATAGCAACAGTAATAACTATCTTGATACAGTATTTGATACAAAGATTTAAAAAAAAGAAATTAAAAGATGTAGGTATTTAAATTTTTCCTTTTTTTTTAAATTAAACAACTTACTTCACTTGTTTGCTATTGCTCGGGTAGTATCTTTGGACTATTTTATAAAAATATTTGTTTTTATAAATACATTGGGTAAGATGGGGATCAAATTGTTGTAAATTGGTGTGCTTTCAAATGACATTTTTTGAAAACAAAATTCACTTGTTTTAGATTAATTATTTTTTTTAACTAATTTTGCTAAAAAAATAATTTATAACCCATACGTATATGCACATTGCCATCGCTGGAAATATTGGAGCTGGAAAAACCTCTTTAACCAAATTATTATCTAAACATTTTAAGTGGACTGCTCATTATGAAGAAGTGGTGGACAATCCATATTTGGACGATTTTTACCATCAAATGGAGAGATGGTCGTTTAATTTGCAAATATTTTTCTTAAATAGTCGTTTTCGTCAAATATTAGATATTCGAGAAAGTGGTAAAAAAACCATTCAGGATCGTACTATTTATGAGGATGCTCATATTTTTGCTCCCAATTTGCATGCTATGGGATTGATGACCAATAGGGATTTTCAAAATTACTCATCGTTGTTTGAATTGATGGAATCATTAGTGCAACCCCCAGATTTATTGATTTATTTACGGAGTTCTATTCCAAATTTAGTAGGACAAATCCATAAAAGAGGAAGAGAATATGAAAATAGTATTTCGATTGATTATTTGAGCAGGCTCAACGAGCGTTATGAAGCATGGGTTCAAACGTATCATAAAGGTAAGTTACTTATTATTGATGTAGATGAAATAGATTTTGTAAATAACCCAGAGGATTTGGGTACTATTATTAGCAAAATTGATGCTGAAATTAATGGGCTTTTCTAATATTGCACTTGTGTAAACAAATGATTTTGCTGTATTTTTTGCTATTTTATTATTATTTTTGCTAATGTTTTATAAAATAGTCATGATAGTGTTGCCAAAAAATGCAGCGTACAAAAAATACTGGCTTTGCTTGATTATTAGTTTTTTGTTGCACCAAACGTCCTACGGGTACTGACGCCCCTAGCCCTGATGGGAGCGACATCCTTTTGTGGCGGGGTTCGCCACAAAAGATATAGCGAACAGCAGGAATAGCTCCTGATAATAAATTATTTTTTTAGTATATTTTGAATTTCATGTTGCAGTAAAGGTTGCATTACTTGGTAGCCTTTTAGATTGGGGTGCACACCATCGGGAGAAAGTGTTTTTTGTAGTCCTTTTTGATCATCTACCATATATTTATAATAATCTACAAAGCTAATTTTATTTTTTTCGGCATAATTTTTCAACATTTTATTGAGGGCTATAACTTGGTTTGCAGGGTTTTTATTGGGGTTCCAATAGAAGTCGTTTGCGGGCAATACGGCACATAAAATGACTTTGATGTGATTTGCTTTGGCCATTTCGATCATTGATTGGATGTTGTTTGTAATTGTTTCGAGCGTTGTTTCGCCAGTATTGCCTGCTATATCGTTGATACCCGCTAGAATGACCACAATTTTTGGTTTTAGAGCCACAACATCTTGCCGAAAACGAAGGAGCATTTGTGGAGTGGTTTGACCGCTAATGCCTCTGTTGATGTAGTTATTGGACGAAAAAAAATCGGGTTGTTGGGCAAGCCAAAATTCGGTGATAGAATCTCCCATAAACACGGCTTTTATGGGTTTAGCTTCTTGAATGATACGGGTGTTGTCTGATTGGTATTTGGATAAATTGGCCCAATCTTGAGCATAAATATTTGATTTCATTGTATTTATGAAAAATATTAAAAGTATGAAGGATATGTTTTTTGGCATCATTTTGGTTTTTTTTGAAAGGTTCAAGCGGTTTGTAAAAGGCTATGGTGGTGGCGTTTTTTGATACAAATATACTTTTTTTGACATGACAATCCAACCCTTTTGATATATTTACACTCTATAAAGAAAAAAAAGCACCATGGCGGTATCTGAAACATTACTATTGAATTGCAAGAAAAAACAAAGGGCTGCCCAGAGGCAATTGTATGAGTACATGTCGCCCAAGTTGTATGCTACATGCAAACGGTATTTGAAAAAAGAGGAAGAAGTAGAAGAGGCATTGGGCGATGCTTTTTTTCAGATATTTACAAAATTGGACCAACTTAAAGAATGGGGTGCTTTTGAAGCTTGGGCCCGTCGGATAACGGTAAATTGTTGTTTGGCGAGCATCAAAAAAAACACCAATTTCAATATGTATTTAGAAGATGCACAAGCCAATTGGCAACCCAAAACAGACGAACAGACACCGCTAGAAGAAGCAGATTTGCTGGCATTGGTTCAAAAAATTCCAGATGGATGTAGGACTATTTTTAATTTATTTGTTATAGAAGGATTTGGACACAAAGAAATTGCGGCCATGCTTCAAATATCTGAAGGCACTTCCAAGTCGCAATTGAATGTAGCCAAAACCAAGTTGAAAGATTTAGTAAATACTTTTTATTACCAAAAAGCAAAATAAAACATGGACAATTCCAATCAATTATTTGATCAAATTAAAAAAGCTGTTGAAAAAAATGAAGCACAAACATTTTCTAATGCTGAAAAAGTGTGGCAAAATGTAGCCTCAAAATTAGACCAAGAGCAATTACAAACAGATAAAAAAATGTGGCAAAAATGGGCAGTTGCAGCTTCGTTTTTGTTGCTTATAACTATTGGATATCAATCGTTTATAGCAGATAATACAACCACTATAAGCCCTACAAACGATGTGGTGTTGAAAGACAGTTTGCCATTTGAAACCCAAGATACGACACTAGAACCCTCTTTTTTGAAAACGGAAGAAGCGGTGGCTTTGCAAATGCCAAAAAGAAATCCTTTGCTTCAAGCAGATGCTGTGCCAGAAGTTGACATGCAACCTACCGAAACCGCTCTTGCCATGGCTGCTCCTGATGCAGAAATTGCGGAAGAAAGTAACATATTGAGCAAATCAACGAATCAAAAACTGAAAGTGAACCCTATGTTTTTGAATGGTATTGAAGCTAAAGTTGTAGATGGTGCTGTAAGTGTACAAGACAAAAAAACGCCCCCTTTGGTGGTTATGGACGGCTATCTTCAAAGTGATAGCTTGGAAACAGCAGCAGCAGTAAAGGCTTTTGCTGCATCAAAATCGATAGATTTAGAGGATATTACCATTTTGAATAACCCATTATATATTATAGACGGACATTATTATGACGAAGAATCCCTTTTTGGTACACATCCTACAAGCCCTTATTATCCGTTGAAAAAGCAATTGATAGAAAGTATTTTGATCTTGCAAGATGAAAAAGCAATGGCTAATTATGGCGAAATGGGTAAAAATGGTGTGGTAATTATCAAAACCAAATATGGCAAACCAGTGCATCATTAAGTTTATTATTTTTATTATTTTTACCAAAACCTTTTTAGCACAAATAGTAGCTGAAAAGGTTTTTTTTATGGACTATATTTTATGAAGTTTGACTCATATTTCTTTGCTGTGTGGTGTCTTTGCGAGTTTCATTTCTAGCAATGTAAATACTTCAACCATTTGGAATGAATTACGTACAGTCATGTAAATGTTTGTATAAAATATAGTCAAAACCCTTATGCAAAACTTAACTTGTGAAAACGGATTAAAAAAACTAGGAAACTTATTTGGTTTTTAAAGTTTCCTTTTGTAATTTTGCCAGCGTAAAATCATATTTTTTTCGATAAAGATATTAAAATGAAAGACAAAATCATAAAAAATGCAACGGAAATGTTTTTGAAAGTAGGTTTCAAAAGTGTAACTATGGATGATATTGCCTCACAAATGTGTATTTCAAAAAAAACGATTTACAAATATTTTTGTAACAAGGAGTTGCTGATAGAAGAAACAACAAGTACCGTACATACGGAAATCCATCAGAAAATTGCAGACATTGTGGCGCAAAACCACAATGCCATTTCAGAGAATTTTGAAATACTGAAAATGTTTAAAGAAATGTTTCAATCCACAGACAGTTCGCCAGCGTATCAATTAAAAAAGCATTATCCAGACATCTATGAAAACGTAATAAATAAAGAAATAGATGAATGTAAAACATTGTTTAGAAAAAACATCGAAAAAGGAATTCAAGAAGGCTTGTATAGAGCTGAAATTCCAATAGATACAGCCGTTTTTTTTTATTATTCCTTAATATTTGTGATTAATGAAAATATAAGTTCAGAAAAAGAAGCCAAAAAATTAGAATTGGCAGCACTCGAATACCACATTCGGGCCATTGCAAGTGCCAAAGGAATAGAAGAATTAGAAAAACATATAACCCAGAAATAGAAACAGTATATCCAATGAAAAAAATAATATTCATTACAACAATAAGCTTGTCGTTATGGGGCAATGCACAAGAAACGAGCTCCAATAAGTACCGATTTTCCTTGTCGGAGGCGGTAAATTTTGGTGTGGAACACAATTATTCGATATTGAATGCTAGTAAAGATATTGCGGCAGCAAAAGAAAAAAAGCGTGAAACAACAACTATTGGTTTGCCACAAATAAATGCGGCAATTGGTTATCAAAACAATATTGTTTTGCAAAAATCGTTGATTCCTGCCGAAATTTTTGGAGGACAACCAGGCGAGTTTGCAGAAGTAGCTTTTGGAACCAAACAAAATATGGCTGCTAGTGCTACTTTAAGCCAATTGTTGTTTAATGGTTCTTATTTGGTAGGACTAGAATCGGCAAAAGTATATTTAAAAATTTCAGAAAATGCAAAAATCAAAACCAATAACGAAATCAAGGAGCTCATTATTGCATCATATTGCAATGTGTTATTGGCAGAAGAAACGATAGTAATCATCGAAAAAAATAAAATTTCGTTAGAAAAGTTGCTTTTTCAAACAACCGAAACCTATAAAAATGGCCTGATAGAAGAAGAGAATGTAGAGCAGCTTCAAATCACGTTATCATCTGTAAATAACGCTTTAGAAAACATCAAAAGGCAAAAAAATATTGCCTTAAATATGCTCAAATTAGTAATGGGCATGTCTATGAATGACGAATTAGCACTTACAGAAAAATTAGAAAAATTAGCCGTTAGTAGTGTCAATTTAGACATTATTAAATCCAATTTTGAGGTAACTAACCATATAGATTACAAGATTCAAGACAATGTAATTAATAGTAACAAATTGTTGGTTAAATTAGAAAAAAGCAAAGCATTGCCTACATTGGCCGCTGCCTACAACATTGGATACAATGCTTTTGGTAATCAATTTAAATTTTTGTCGGCAGAACAACGCTGGCTAAACTATTCTAATGTTGGGGTTAGTTTGAATATTCCCATATTTAGCAGTTTTGCTAGAAGTTCCAGAACACAGCAAGCCAAAATTGCATTGGAACAAGCTCAAACCAAGATGATTCAAACCGAGCAAACCCTAAAACTTCAATTTGAAAAAGCCAAAAGCGACTACGAATACAGTTTGCAACAATTGGTGTTTTCAAAAAACAGTTTGTCATTGTCTGAACGAATTGAACAAAAACAAGAGGTCAAGTTTAAAGAAGGACTTTCGTCGAGTTTTATATTGAACGAAGCCCAAAGACAATTGTATAGCAACCAACAAAATTATTTGCAAGCCTTATTAGATGTCATTGTGAAAAAAGCATCATTAGAAAAAATGTTAAACTAAACTAATCAAAATAAAATAATCAAGTATGAAAAAAATAGTATTACTTACAACCGTTGGATTGGTAATGTTGTCTTGTAACCCATCTGGGAAACCAACAACAGACGACTTATTGAAAGCCAAAGATGTAACAGCCATAAAAGCCAAACGAGCTGAAATTCAGGCAGAGTTGAGCAAAATAGACGAGGTTTTAACCAAAATAGAAACCAAAAAAGAGATTGCATTAGTAGCGGTGGCCGCCGTTAGCGATACTGTTTTTCAGCATTATTTAGAAATACAAGGCAATGTAAATACCAAGGAAAACATTCTGATTCAACCCGAAATACCAGGAACTCTTGCAAGCTTAAATGTGAAAGCCGGACAACATGTGGCCAAGGGTCAGGTTTTGGCTCGTGTGGACGACGGAGGAATGAGTCAGCAAGTGGCCAGTTTGCAAACACAATATGATTTGGCCAAAACAACTTATGAAAGACAAAAGAATCTTTGGGACCAAAAAATCGGATCTGAAATCCAATTTTTACAAGCCAAAACACAAATGATTAGCTTACAAAAATCGGTTGCTCAAGCCAAAGCTGGGTTAAGCAAAACGCTTATCAAAGCCCCTTTTTCTGGAACTATCGACGAAGTGTTTGTAGAAAGAGGTCAGGTAGTGGCAGCAAGCATGCAGGGTTTGATGCGAATTGTTAATTTGTCTAACATGTATCTATCCACTTCAGTACCAGAAAGTTATATTGGTAAAATCAAAGTTGGGACAACCGTTGATGTTTTTTTAACATCGCTCAACAAAACTTACAAAGGAAAAGTGCGACAAATTGGCAATTTTATCAATCCAAATAACCGTAGTTTTGGAATAGAGGTAAGTGTGCCAAACACCGATAACTTATTGAGACCCAATCAGGTGGCTAAACTCAAAATTATTGATTATGTAAACCCAAAAGCTATTGTAGTGCCAACAAACATTATTCAAGAAGATGGTCAAAAAAACAAATTTGTATTTGTAGTGGCCAATAGCAAAGGTAAAACAGGATTGGCCAAAAAAGTAATGGTACAAACGGGACAATCCTCAGACAATGTAACAGAAATTATAAACGGACTTTCTACCGAAGATTTATTGGTTACAGAAGGTGCCAACACCATTTCTGAGGGGATGCAATTAAATTTTTAGCACTCTGAATTAGAGTAATTGTGTAAAAAAAGTTTGCGGTATAAAATATTTTATTTATTATTAACATCATTTCCTATTGACCCCTAGTAGGAAGTTCCCCTTTTTGGGGTTAGGGGGCTACTATGTCACATCAAAATAAAGAATTCGGCATTTCAAGTTGGGCTGTGGACAATCGTGTAACGGTCTATATTCTTACATTTATAATAGTTGTTGCGGGTTTGATGGCTTATGTCAATATGCCACGGGAAGATTTTCCTGAAATCATCGAAAATAAAATATACATTTCGTCTGTTTTTCCTGGAAATTCTGCCGAAGATGTCGAAAAATTAGTAATCAAGCCATTAGAAAAACAAGTCAAAAATATTAGCGGCGTTGCAAAAGTAACATCGAGTTCATTTCAAGATTATGGAATGATTATAGCCGAATTTTCGGACGATGTTTCTATAGAACAAGCCAAGCAAAAAGTAAAGGACAAAGTGGACAATGCCAAAGCCAGCACCGACTGGCCCAATATGGACAACGGCAGCAAGGTAGAGCCTAATGTTTTTGAGCTTAATATTTCTGAAGAAGTGCCTATTTTGAACATCAATTTACAAGGAAATTATACGACGCAACAGTTGAAAAAATATGGCGAATTGTTGCAAGACGACATCGAAGAAATTTCCGAAGTAAAAAAAGTGGATATCCTTGGCGTAGATGACAAAGAAGTAGAAATAGCTATCGATTTGTTTAAAATGACCGCCGCTCAAGTAACTTTTGACGAAATTCAAAATGCAGTCAAATACGAAAACATGACCCTTTCTGGCGGTAATTTAGTGTCGCAAGGTTCTCGAAACAATATAAGAATTATTGGCGAAATCAAAGATCCAAAAGAACTAGAAAATATTGTTGTGAAATCTTTTGGAGGAAGTGTTTATTTAAAAGACATTGCCCAAGTATCGTTCAAAGAAAAGGAAAAAACCACTTATGCTCGAGAAAAAGGCACCGAAGTTGTGATGCTCAACGTCAAAAAACGATCTGGACAAAACATGATTTCTGCCATCGATCAAGTTAAAGAAAAAATCAAAATAGCTCAAGATAGTTATTTACCCAAAAATTTAAAAATCGAACTCACAAACGACCAATCCTCCAGAGTCGAACACCAAGTAGATGAATTGTCAAACCACATTATATTTGGTATTGTGCTGGTTATGCTTGTTTTAATGTTTACCATGGGATTGCGAAATTCCTTGTTTGTAGGAGCTGCCATTCCTTTGTCTATGATGATTGCCTTTGCCTTCCTTTCAATGTTTGGACTCACGCTCAACACCATGGTGCTTTTCGGACTGGTTATGGGGCTGGGTATGCTTGTAGATGACGGTATTGTAGTAGTGGACAACGTATATGCCAACATGCAAAAAGGCATGACCAAAATTCAGGCTTCCAAAATTGGTATTGGCGAAATTGCTTGGCCAGTTATCTCTTCTACAGCAACCACTTTAATGGCCTTTTTGCCTTTTGCCCTTTGGCCAGGCACTATGGGAAAATTCATGAGATATTTCCCTATTACATTAACCATTACTCTAACAGCCTCTTTATTTGTAGCCATGGTCATCAATGCCGCCATGACGGGAGGTTCGATGGCTTTAGAAGACAAAAACATTTCTCGCAAAAAACTTAAACAATATTCTATTCTTTTTTTAATAGTCGGATTGTTATTTGCAATTCCAGGTTATACCACATCAAGTAATGTTTTAAAAGGATTTGGACATTTGTTTTTATTCTCCATCATTTTCATGTGGGTGTACCACCTCAAAGTGTTTCAATGGACACAAGATTTTCAACATAGTTTTTTTCCAAGAATGGAAGAAAAATACAAAATCTTTTTAGCCAAAATTCTAACAGGCCAAAAAGCCTGGTTGGCCTTAATTGGCATTATTGGTATGTTAGTATTTTCGTTTGTTTTGTTAGGGATTTTCCCAAGAAAAATATTATTTTTTCCAGAAAACATACCAAACCAAGTCATTACATACATCGAATTTCCTCAAGGTACAGATATTGAAAAAACCAATAAAGCCACTTATTTTGTCGAAAAACAAGTCATTCAAATACTGTCAAAATACGTAGATCCTAGCACCAACAAAAACTTTTTGGCAGAATCTATCGTATCGCAAGTAGGGGTAGGGGCAGGAAACCCAAATGTAGATGCAGGATCTGCGTCTGAAACACCTTTCAAAGGTAAGGTTACGGTTAATTTTTCTGAATTCAAATTCAGACAAGGTATCGATACCAATACCATTTTAGAAGAAATTCGAGACAAAGTAAAAGGTATAGCAGGGGCAACTGTTATCGTAGAAAAAGATGCCAATGGACCGCCAGCAGGGTACCCTATTAGCGTGCAACTTACAGGCTTAGACTATGACGACATGCTACAAGAAGCCGATAAAATGATTGCCTTTTTAGAGTCGAGAAACATTCCAGGTATCGAAAAATTAAGTGTCGATGTCAATAAAGAAAGTCCCGAACTTGAAGTAAAAGTAGATAGAATAAATGCTGGAAGTATGGGCGTTTCCACGGGGCAGTTAGGATTTAATTTACGTCGATCGGTATATGGACAAGAAATCTCTACCTACAAAGAAGGTGACGATGACTACAACATAGTGATGAGAATGCAAGCCGATCAACGCAAAAACGAAAATGTGCTCTTCAATGAATCTCTGACTTTCAGAAACATGAACAACGGACAAATCATGCAAGTACCCATTTCGGCTATTTCACAAACCCAAAAAACAACTACATACAATCAAATAAAGCGTAAAAATTACAAACGCATTATGACCATTTACTCCAACGTGCTAACTGGGTACAATGGAGACGAAATAACCAAGCAAATCAAAGCCGAACTTCAAAACTACAAAATGCCAAAGAGTATCACCTATTCTTTCTCAGGAGTGCAAGAAGAACAAGGCAAAAATCAAAGCTTCCTAATGTATGCGTTATTTTTAGCATTAGCAGGCATAACCATCATTATTGTATTACAATTCAATTCGGTTTCCAAAACCGTAGTCATTATGTTTACCGTTTTGCTAAGTTTTAGCGGCGTGTTTTATGGCTATGTAATTGCCAACATGGATTTTGTAATCCTCATGACCATGATGGGCATCATATCTTTAGCAGGAGTAGTCGTAAAAAATGGAATTGTATTAATGGACTTTTTCGTCCTTTTGTTAGACAAAAAAGTAGCCGAACAAAAACTAGAAAGCCACGACGATTTGACCCTCGAAGAAATAAAAGAAGTCATCATCGAATCTGGAAAGTCCCGTTTGCGACCAGTTTTGCTCACCGCACTAACCGCCATTTTAGGGCTAATACCCCTAGCAATTGGTTTAAATTTCGACTTTTTTACACTCATTTCCGAGCTAAACCCTCACTTTTTTATGGGGGGCGACAACGTCATGTTTTGGGGACCACTTGCCTGGACTATTATCTTCGGACTTACCTACGCCACCGTACTTACCCTCATCATGGTACCCGTAATGTTCTACCTCGTCAAACGAACCAAGTACAAACTCCGAGACCGAAAAAAGGCCAAAATATAACCCAACTTTTTCAAAAAAATCCGCTTTCAACAAAGCGGATTTTTTATTGTGTTTCAATCAGCAACACAACACACTTTTTAGTGCATTACCTTTTTTTCAGCCCTTGAAGGACTTTCAATTCACAACAAATCACAAAGGATTCAAAAACCCAACCCTCTTGTCCTGCAAGGTCTTTTTTTTCAGCCCTTGTAGGACTTACATATTACAACAAATCTCAAAGATAAAAAAGCCAACCCACTTGTCCTGCAAGGTCTTTTTTTCAGCCCTTCTAGGACTTTCAATTCATAACAAATCTCAAAGATAAAAAAGCCAACCCTCTTGTCCTGCAAGGTCTTTTTTTTAGACCTTGTAGGTCTTACATATTACAACAAATCTCAAAGAAAATAAAGCCATATATATGTCCTGTAAACTCTTTTTTTTTAGCCCTTGTAGGTCTTGCATTTTGCAAAAAAATCTTAAATGATTTAAAAAAACAACGAAAATCTGTACTACATTTTTTTTTATTTATCTCTATTGTAATATTTAAAACAAGAATAGGAGTCAATTTTTTATTTAATTATCATATTTAATTATTCATATTCGCAATTTGGAATCATAAACGGCAGTGATTGATTTACAAATTTAAGAAATAATCCATAATAAGAAACAATTATTCAGACATATTAGATAATGATTTTGTTGTTTATTATTTTTAACTATAAGAAAATGGATTTAAAATTGAAAATAAATAATGGAAAATACTTGAATGGTTCTGTTTATAAAAACAAATTCAATAGATGTCAGACTTTGAAGCCATTCCTATAACGTCAAAAGGTAATCAAAAGTAATTTTAGAAAATACTCACTTTCAAATTCAAATTTGTGAGCCCTATTTTATCAAATAAATATATCGAGTTACTTACTTA
>NZ_MUGT01000133.1 GCF_002217205.1 Flavobacterium branchiophilum NBRC 15030 = ATCC 35035
TGTATATTTGGTATTATAACTGAGAATAGAGTTAAAATGATGATTTTTATAAATATTTAGCCTCTCTGTTTTTTATTATTATAGCAATTTTATTTATTTTTTATTCTTATTTTTTTGTATTGAATATGTAAAATTGGCTATTAAATTATTTTCTTCAATAAGTATTCCGTTTGTTTTTGGTAGCCTAGAAATGTGCATATACCCCAAATCCAGTTTCATCGAAGGGTTTATTTTATAACCCAGATTAAAAAACAATCGGTTGTGATCAAAAAAATGGGTAGCGTCTGTGTGTGAAGCATTTATTAAAATTTCGTCGCCAACGCTACAATTTATTTTAGAATTGACATCGTATCTTATTGATAATCTATTTCTTGGTCGTAAAACATCTGGTGTCGAACCATCAAAAATACGGTATTCTAATGCTGTTCGATTCACTAAAAATGTTTTTTGAAACATTTCGTGTTGCCATTCTAATGCTACTGCCATTCGGTATTCTTTTGAAGGCATGGCATCAGCATCGGCAATATTTTGAATGATTTTATAATTTTCAAAATAAGCAAAAGGCGATACTGAGTAAGTAATTTCATTATTTGGCTTATAATACACCCACGTTCTGATGGAATTCATCAATACTTTATCGAACCGATTGAGGTTGTTAAACCCATTTTGACGGCGGTGTTGGTACTCGAGTTCTGTTTTTATTTTTTCGGCTACAGGCACACTCAAAGTAGCTCTAACCCAGCTGTTTGAGTGAGCTTGAGCATGAAGCCTTATGCCTTGAAAAAGCAGTATCCAAATTAAAATTAAGGCAGTTTTTTTCATCATAAAAACAGATTAATGAGGCAATTTGTTTCTAAAATAGCCATAAACCCATGTGCCTACAATGGCAAAAAACAAGGTAACAATCATTACAGTTACACCAGTGCCAATTTGTGCAAAAATGGGTCCTGGGCAAGCTCCTGTAATGGCCCAACCAAGTCCAAAAATAAGGCCTCCAATAACTTGTCCTTTGTTGAACGTTTTGTCGTGAAACTCAATTGGCTCGCCATAAATGGTTTTGATATTATATTTTTTGATAATCAAAACAGAAATAATTCCAACCACAATGGCACTTCCAATCACGCCATACATGTGAAAAGATTGAAAGCGAAACATTTCTTGGATGCGGTACCAGCTAATGATTTCGGCTTTGATAAAAACAATGCCAAATAAAAAGCCTACTATCAAATATTTGATATTGTGGTACCATTTGTGTTGCAACTGACTTTCGTTTACACAAACGGTGTCGAGCGAACGGGTTTCAAAATCGGTATTTTGGTTTTGCATGATCTATTTTTTAAAATTATAATGAGAGAATGAAAGGTAAAATCAAATTTGCCATAATTAAGCCACCAATAAAAAAACAACAAGTAGCAATCAAAGAAGGTAATTGAAGGTTTGAAATGCCCGAAATAGCATGACCGCTAGTACAACCACCCGCATACCTAGAGCCAAAACCAATTAAAAAGCCACCAACAACCATCATCAAAAAACCTTTGATTGTAAACAAATTGGCCCACGAAAATAAGGCTGATGGCAACATTCCGTCGATGTCTGTAATGTTGTATAAAGCTAATTCTGCTCTTAAACTAGGGTCGATTTCGATTGGATTTGGGTTTGCCAATAGTGTAAAAGCCACAATTCCGCCCAATAATATTCCAATAACAAAGAAAAAATTCCAAATTTCTTTTTTCCAATCATAATCAAAAAAAGGAATTTTGGCCGGCATACAAATGGCACAAGCATGACGCAAGTTGGCACTAATTCCAAAATGTTTGTTGCCTAAAATTAATAAAGCGGGAACGGTAAGTCCTACTAAAGGCCCTGCAACATACCAAGGCCAAGGCTCTTTGAGCATCGAAATGAAATCCATTTTTTTATTTTTTTTATTTTATGAGGCAAAAGTAATGACGCATAAAAGAATGAATTGTAATTTATGTTACATAACTAAAAAAAAAAATGACGAATCATGGTTTAATAGGATGAATGCTATATTTTATAGCATTTTGCGTTTGGGATAGTAGTGAAAATCTTTTAGAAGCCCCCCAGCTCCCAAAAGGGGGGTGTTGTATTGCACGAATATAGTTTCTGAATGTGGTAGATTATTTCACAATATTTATTACTTTTGGAGTTCAATGTACGTTGTTTGGAACGGATAGCCCTACCCTTGGGGAACGTCCAAAATATTGTAATGCTTTTGGATTTTTTATTTAAAATTTATCTTTTATTTACAAATAAATAAAAATATGTAATTTAAGTATTAAAATTTATATTCCATTTTCAAGAGCATATATCTAGGCATCAATCCAAATTCTGTTTTGGTAATATATACGTCTGAAACAGTATAATTTTTAAATACTTTAGTGTTAAATAGATTATTTGCAGAAATAAAAAAAGTAATTTTATTATTTTTTAAAGTGTATTTACCTTCAAAATCTAAAAAATAATATTCTTTATTTGCGTTGTCTAAATTACCAAAATAATAACGCTCTGACTGAACTTGAAAATTTACCTTTTTATTCCAAATAAATGATAAGTTTAAAAAGCTTAGATTATCTGTAAATGAGTTTGTTGCGTTTGATACTACCTTGCTAAAACTATATTTGGTTCCAATATGAAAATTGAAAAGACTTTTAAACCCTGAACGTAATTCAACTCCTGTTGAAGTATTATTATTCATTACTTTTCTCAAATCAGAGTTATTTACAACGTTTTTATAATCAATTACAGAAACATTAAAAAAGACTTTCATGTTTGATTTTATTGATCGGAAATAATAATCAATATCTGATGACAAAGAAATGAAATTTTGATTTTTTATTAATATTTTTTCAGAAATATTATAATTCTGTGTAATGGTTGAATTAGTACCTAAATAATCATGATTCTTTGAAACAATTATTAATGTATTGAAGAAAAATGTATCATTCCAATTACCATTTGTATAATTTATAGTTCCAACGGTTGCACGAAGTTGATTAAATGCGGCTACTCCTTTTGTTAAATCTCGAAAAGCGGTATGTATAAATCCGCTGTATAAATCTGAAACATTGTTATTTTTAGAGTTGTATGCCCCTGTTAGGATTATTTTACTTTTGTCATTTATCTCCCAATCAAATGTAAATTTAGGATTAATAAATAAAGGGGTTTGATTGCTTTTGGTGTTATTTTGAAGTAATTGATTAAAAAGTTGATGTATATCAAATTGAGGTGCTATTGAAATTGTTTTGAATTTAAATTGTTGTTTTACAGATATGTATAAGTCATTTGAGGTGTAACTCAAGTTGTTTTTGTAATTATCTAATAAAGCTATATTTGAATTTTCAGGAAACAAATCTAATCTTGTGTCGAGTTCGTCTTTTCTAAATTGATTCCCAATTTTAAGTTCAAACAAATTACCGTTTTCCAATTTATTAAACAAATGAGATTCTATACCCGCAAATTGCATTTTGTTTCGACTATATTGTTTAGTATTATTGGCATTTTCAGGAAACAAACCTTGGAAAACAAATTGATTAACGGTATAGTCTTGTGGAGTAGCCTCGTTAATATATCTACCAGTAAAAATAATTACTTTTTTTGGTTTATATTTATTAGTAAAAACTATTTTTTGGTCTAAAAGATGGTTGTAAGAGTTAAGATTTTCATTGAGGAGCGTGTTGTTAAATTTTAAATCACTGTTAATATTATCATTTGTTTTGTTAATTTTAAATGAAAGTTCTAGGGTTTTAGTTTTTGAAATTTCGCTTGTATAGTCTAATTTTGCAAAACCAGTAATTTGCTTATTTTTGATTATGTTTTTTTCCAAATTTTGAAAATTAATATCTCCAACATTGTAATATTGTTCTTTATTCCTTACAATACTATTTTCGTCAGTATTTAAAAGCAATAGCACTTTTAATTTATCTTTTTTTGAAAGTGTAAAAATACTGTTCAACGAAATCATTTCGTCGTTATTGATTTTGATTCTTTTGAGTTTTAAATCTGGTAAAAAGGGATTTAAAGTGATTATCGAAAAAGCCGATTGGTTATCGCCAATATGAGAAACTTCATCATATCGATTAGGCCTTATTAAGTGATTGATGTCTCCTACGGCATCAAAACCAACATTATTTAGATTGCTTAAGAAAAAATATTTGTTTTTCTTTCCAAAATTCATCACATTTGTTTTAAATTCATATCTGTTTGCAGATACCAATCCGTAACCCAAAAGAGTATTTCCAAACCAAATATTTTTGGCATTTTCTTTTAGTGTCAAATTTAAAGCAACTTTCTGACTATTTTCAATTCCTTTCAAATGTTTATTGTTTGAATAGTTTTGAAATAATTCAATCTTATCAATTGGTTTTACAGGCATGTTTTTTGATAAAATTTTATAACCACTTTCTAATAAATCGTCACCATCAATCATCAATTTTTCAATTTCCTGATTACCAATTTTAATAGTTCCGTCTGATAAAACCTTGATGCCAGGTATTTTTTTTAACAAATCTTCAACAACTTGTTCATCTCCTTTTAAAAATGATTTTGCATTAAATATTATAGTATCCTTTTTTATTTTTATTGGCAAAGATGTCTTGACAACCACTTCATTTAATGAAAAAGGCATTTCTTTCAAATTCATGTCCTGTTGCAATTCCTGTTTGGATTCTTGTATCTCTATCTCAACGGTTTTAGTTTCGTATCCTAAATTTGAAAAAGATATTTTATACAATCCACTAGGTAAGTTCAATTTATATGCACCTGTTTCGTTTGTGTAGGTATAGTGTAACACTGCAATAGAACTCCCTTTTTTTACAACTATGTTTGCAAATGCAATGGGTTCTTGTTTTGAATTTTTTACAAAACCTTTCAAAATTATTTGCGAGGCACATAAGTTAGTACTTAATATAAACCCTAACAAAATTATAATCAGTTTATTAGCGTTTAATCTTTTCAATATCTTCGCTGCAATCATCACAGTTTTCGTCATATACTATTTTTTCATATCCTTTCGGTAATCTACTTGACACTTTTTCAAATTCTTCTTTAATTAGTGCTTTCTTTTTGTCTAAATACTCTATCAATGTAATTGGATTTTCTAGTTTTTTGGAAGCCATTATTAGTTTTTCGTTCGAGTTATTAGAAACATCTATTTTTTTTGCAGTTATATGAAAAACACCATCTGCATCGTATATTTCCAAAATAATCCCTGATAACCCCTGAAATTTCCATGGTCCGAACGGTACAGGAATTTGAGTTGTAAACCATGCCGTATAAGTACGTCCTCTAAAATCTATTGTAGCTTTTTGACATTCAAATCCACCAATTTTTTTTATCTCTTCACTTAAATTCCACTGCCATTCAAATGAGTCTTCTTTTACGAGTAACTCTTTGTCAAACCAAATTTCCATGAAATAAAAATTTTTCCTATCATTATAAAAAAACTCAGGGGTTTTAATGTTTCTAACTACATCAAAACTTAATATTTGCCCATCATCAGTATTGGTTTGTTTCATTTTGCCGTTCTCTTTCAATATCACTTTTTCTTCGTATAACGAGTTTTTCATATCAAATTTCAATGTAAAATTTCGATAAAATGTTGTCGAAAAATGAGTTGATTGTTCATATTCAATTTTTCCAAAAACACCTGTCTCTTGCGAATGTAAATTTTGACAAAGAAATGTTATTATTAGTAAGGCGGTTATTTTTTTCATTTTAGTATTATTTATTAATTATACCAATTGGGTTATAAATAACCCAATTGGTATTTTAGATTTACTTCAATTATGCGTTTTTTCTAAATATAAGAAAAACAAATTATTTGGTTTTAATTACAACTGTATCTAAACATTCTCCATAAGTCCATGCAGAGCAGCCAATTAATAAACCATTATTGTAATAACATACTCTCCATCTACAAGGATAATCCTCATTTGAAATCTTTTCAACTTCCACAAATGAAGCCGAATTATTTTCACTCTTTAAATTATTTTTTTCATTTTTTAAATTATTTATGTGCCATTTTTTTTGGACTTGCACGGTTAGATTTCGTCCTAATGCTGAAAATGATCAGCTAAATGTTTTCTTTTTTTTTGGGGAATGAAAAACCCGCAATTATTGGCCAAATAATATTGTTAAAAAGGTTTTTAAATTATTCATTAATATAAATACTTGTAAAATAATATTTTTATATGCATTTTAAACTAAATATTTTTTAATATTATTATACTAATTAAATAATTTTATGTATTATATAACTATAAAAGCTGTAATTTATTATATTCAAAATGTACTTGTTGATTTTTAATTATAAATTATAATAAAACCATATTTATTCCAAAAGCAACTAAAATGGATGTAAAAAAAATGCGTGGTACTTCGTTTATTGTCAATAGAGGTGCTGGTAAGAACCTTGAACACGAATAAGCAAAGCCCACGCAAAGCATGAGCAAAGTCCATTCTTGTGTTCAATCCTAAGTAAATTACCAGCTTTCTAATTGACAAGAATAAAGCATTACTTTACATTTTGTAGTAAAGTAAGAGCGTTTTTAATTATTTAAAGACAAAAATAATGAATTAATAAATAAACACAAAATAAATTGTAATAAATATTCTAAATTAGTTTCAATTAATTCAGCTACAAGTTAAACAGCTATCTTAATATGATTAATTTAAATATTGCATTCTTGAAATGTTGGTTGATATTAATTCTAAAATAAAGATTTTAAAATATTTAAAACTATAATATAATTTTAGTATCATTTTATTTAGGTTGTATAAAAAAGTAAGATTAACAACTTTCAAATTATTTTTGTTTGATTTAACAAATATTTTAAGTTCAAAAAACGCTACTTTTTTTAATTTCTGATTACTTTTGCATCATTAATTCAAAAAAAATGATGCGACAATATATTTGGACGGGCTTGCTGCTTACTACGGTTTTTTTTTCGTGCCAAAACAACAATGAAACCCTAATTATAGAAAAGGAAAAAGCAGCCCAACGCAATGAAGTGATTTTTAAAAACATCAACAAGGCTTGGTTTTTTGAAAAACAACAAAATAATTTGACTTCGAGAAATTTGACCAATACTTGGACCGAATGGCGGATTTTTTTAAACGAATTGGAACAAAAACCCAAAAGTACGATTGGAGCTTTTCAGCAAAAAGCCAAAAATTTATCAAAAAAATCGGCCGATTTGAACCAAAACATTCCCGAAAAATGGGCTACAACGGCCATCAAAAGTCGGATTATGGTGCTAATTACGGTCATCAATTCGTTGGATTTGTACATTCATTTGAACCCAATTCCCGATAAAAAAGTAGTTGCCATTATTGCCGAAATCAATAAACAATCTATTGCCCTACAGGATCAAATGGACGAAATTGAAATCAAAACCAAAATTCAGGCAGAGGCTGGCGAAGGCGATTTGATCAAAATGTTGGACCCTTCCAGAGCCGTACCTACCCTTTCGTCGGACACTTTAATCAAAAAACATTGAGCAAAAAATTTTTAAATATCCTAGAGCAAGCGCCAAAAGTCAAACAAATTGTTTCGAGTTTGCAAATTGCAAATGCCAAACTGCATCTTAAAGGACTTATCGGGTCGTCGGTATCGTTTGTATTGGAAGCCCTTTATAAGCAACAAAGTAATCCTTTTTTGGTAATTTTAAACGATAAAGAAGAAGCTGCTTATTTTTTAAATGATTTAGAACATTTGATAAACGATCAAGAGGTTTTGTTTTATCCTGCTTCCTACAAACGGCCTTACCAAATGGAACAAACAGACAATGCCAATGTGCTGTTGCGGGCAGAGGTGCTGAATGCCATTAATGGAGTTGCTAAAAAAAAGGTAATCGTTACCTATCCTGAAGCACTTTTTGAAAAAGTAGTTACCAAAAAAGATTTGGATAAAAACACGTTGAAAGTACAAATTGGCGACAAAATTTCGATCGATTTTGTAAACGAAATGCTATTTGAATATGAATTTAAACGGGTAGATTTTATTACAGAACCTGGCGAATTTTCTGTAAGGGGCGGTATTGTAGATGTGTTTTCGTTTTCTAATGATTTTCCTTATCGCATCGAATTTTTTGGAAACGAAGTCGATTCTATCCGAACTTTTGATGTAGAAACCCAATTGTCTGTCGAAAAACAACAACAAATTTCGATTATTCCCAATGTAGAAAACAAAGTTTTTCAACAAAATAGAGAAAGTTTTTTAGACTATATCCATCCGCAAACGGTTATTTTTATTCAAAATACAGAAATGCTTTTGAGTGCATTGGATCAATATTTTGACCGTGCCATTCAAATATTTGACCGTTTAGACGGAGGCATCAAAAGGCTTTCACCAATAGAATTATTCATCAATCAAGAACAATTCGTTCAAAAAAGTAAAGCTTTTTCAGTAGTAGAAATGGCTTCAAAAGCCGTATATCGTACCACCAAAACGATTGAATTTCATATCCAACCACAACCTTCTTTCAATAAACAATTTGAATTGTTGTTGCAAAACTTGAATGACAATCAAACCAACGGTATTCACAATTATTTGTTTTGTGCCAATGAGGCTCAAGCCAAACGTTTTCACGATATTTTTACATCGTTAGACGAGGTGAACTCCGAACATATTCGCAAACAATATTCGTGTATTACTTTGCCTATCTATCAGGGATTCATTGACTTAGAACATCAAATAGCTTGTTATACCGACCATCAAATATTTGAACGTTATCATAAATTTAACATCAAAAATGGTTATGCCAAAAAACAAACCATTACCCTCAAAGAATTGACAACACTTGCCGTGGGCGATTATGTTACCCATATCGATCATGGCATTGGAAAATTTGGAGGCCTTCAAAAAATACAAGTCGAGGGCAAAACCCAAGAAGCCATCAAACTGGTATATGCCGACAATGATATTGTATATGTAAGTATTCATTCGTTGCATAAAATTTCGAAATTCAATGGCAAAGATGGTTCGCCTCCAAAAATTTATAAACTAGGGTCAAATGCTTGGAAACTTTTAAAACAAAAAACCAAAGCACGGGTAAAACATATTGCATTCAATTTGATTCAGCTGTATGCCAAACGCCGATTGGACAAAGGTTTTCAGTGTGCTCCAGACAGTTACTTGCAAGCCGAGCTCGAAAGTTCGTTTATATATGAAGATACTCCAGACCAGCTCAAATCGACACAAGAGATAAAGGCCGACATGGAAAGCGATAGCCCCATGGACAGGCTTGTGTGTGGCGATGTGGGTTTTGGCAAAACCGAAGTAGCCATTAGAGCCGCTTTTAAGGCTGTGGACAATTCCAAACAAGTGGCTGTACTCGTGCCAACAACCATTTTGGCCTATCAGCATTACCGCACTTTTTCGGAAAGGCTCAAAGACATGCCTGTATCTGTGGGCTATTTAAACCGATTTAGAACCGCCAAACAAAAAGCCGAAACCCTCAAACAACTAGCAGAAGGCAAGTTAGATATCGTAATTGGTACCCATCAGCTCGTTAATAAAAATGTGGTTTTCAAAGATTTGGGTTTACTTATAGTGGACGAAGAACAAAAATTTGGAGTAAACGTTAAGGATAAACTTAAAACCATAGCGGCCAACGTGGATACCCTAACACTTACGGCTACGCCCATCCCAAGAACGCTTCAATTTTCGTTGATGGCTGCCCGTGATTTGTCTGTTATCAGCACACCACCGCCAAACAGGTATCCGATTGAATCACAAGTAGTTGGGTTTTCTGAAGAAACCATTCGTGATGCCATTAGTTTTGAAATACAACGCAACGGACAGGTTTATTTTATCAATAATAGAATAGAAAACATCAAAGAAGTAGCAGGCATGATTCAACGCCTTGTGCCTGATGCAAAAGTGGGCATTGGCCACGGCCAAATGGACGGAAGCAAACTCGAAGAACTTATGTTGGCCTTTATGAACGGTGATTTTGATGTGTTGGTGGCCACAACTATCATAGAAAGTGGCCTCGATGTGCCCAATGCCAATACCATTTTTATCAATAACGCCCATCATTTTGGACTATCCGATTTGCATCAAATGAGAGGACGAGTTGGACGAAGCAATAAAAAAGCTTTTTGCTATTTTATTTGTCCACCCTATTCGGCCATGACAGACGAAGCCCGAAAGAGGATACAAGCTTTAGAACAATTTTCTGAACTTGGAAGTGGGTTTAACATCGCAATGAAAGACCTCGAAATAAGAGGTGCAGGCGATTTGTTAGGCGGCGAACAAAGTGGTTTTATCAATGAAATTGGTTTTGATACCTATCAAAAAATCATGAATGAAGCCATAGAGGAACTCAAAGAAAATGAGTTTAAAGACCTGTATGAAAACGAAGACAAACCCGAAAAAGTGTATGTTAAAGATTTGCATTTGGATACCGATTTTGAGCTTTTGTTTCCAGATGACTACATCAATAACATATCCGAACGACTTAATTTATACAACGAATTGAGCCTTATAAAAGACGATTTGACCCTTGAAAATTACCAACAAAAACTCATAGACCGCTTTGGCCCTTTGCCCAAACAGGCAGTATCGTTGCTCAACAGCATCAAAATAAAATGGATTGCCACACAACTAGGTATCGAAAAACTGGTTATGAAACAAGGTAAAATGATTTGTTATTTTGTGTCCGATCAGCAAAGTAGTTATTATAGTTCTACAACATTTACAACTATATTACAGTTTGTACAAAAAAACCAAAAATTAGCAAGTATGAAAGAAAAACAAACTCCAAACGGACTGCGGCTTTTACTTACATTTGATCAAGTAAAATCAATCCAAAAAGCCCTGGAGCTCATGTCTATGATTTAATGCCATTGATAATATTCATAAAAAAATAGCTTTTTTATACTTGGTCGTTTCCTTTTTTGCCAACATTTCCTTGAGCCTCAAAACGAACTTTTAGTTTATTAAAACTTGTTGTAGCATTTGGAATACCACTATCGTGTGCCTGTTTAAAACTATTATAAACATTGATGGCTTGTGCATAAGCTTCATGTCCTGCAATACGTTTTGCATCTTCAATACGCTGAATAGCATTGCTCAAAGCACTCGAAATGGCATCTAGCTGATTAAAAACAGTTAGGTCGTTTTGTAAGTTTACTAGATTTATAAAGCCAGGCAATATGCCTGCTCCGTTGGATTGAGCCTCTGCAAGACAGTCGTCTGAAAAAACCTTGTTGGCAACATTAATGGCATTATAGCTCAGTCGTTGCTCGTCTGTGAGGGTGGTGTTGGCGGGCACTTTTGATAATATAGTTGCAATACTAGCATTTATAGCCGTTACATCTGCTACGGCTAAAATTACATTTAACCTGTTTTCTGATAAATTACTCATAAAGATTGTGTTTTAATACGTTGTAATTTTTTTTTATATTTACTTCTCACAAATATATTATTTTTTTTAATTCCAAAATTTTTTTTAGCTTTTTTTCTACTCCTTTTTTTCTACCCCTATTTTTCTATCAGCAAACCTAACTACATCTTTTATAATCTATTTTTGAATAGCAGATATAAGGTTTTAATTATAATTTTTCCCTTTTGTGCCTATTATTTTTTATTCAAAATATTTAAAATCTTCAACCAACATCCTGTAGATTTCTTCTTTTACTAATTTGGTTTTTTCTGAAATTGTTGTTATTTTTTCTAATAAATCGGAACAATCATTTACATCGGCATATTTTTTAATTTGAATTAAACCGCTGTCTTTGGTTACAAAATCTGGATAATCAAAATATGTAAAATAGGCTTCTTCGTGCAACCCTACATTTTCTAGTATTTGCCCCTTGGTATAATTCAAATTCCAATATTGATAAAATGCTTCAATAGTTGTTGCTAAATCTAACCCCAACCCAACCCTCCCCGAAGGAGAGGG
>NZ_MUGT01000134.1 GCF_002217205.1 Flavobacterium branchiophilum NBRC 15030 = ATCC 35035
TTTCACAATATTTCATTTCTTTTGGAGTTCAATGAACGTCGCTTGTAACAAATAGCCTGACCCGTAGTTTACGGAGGGGCACGCCCATTTGATAATTGTTGGTTTAATGATATACTCTTACTACTTTTTCGATGCCGTCAATTTTTTTAATATTGTCTATTAATTTTTTTAAAATGGTATTATTTTGTACGATTACGGTTATTTGTCCGTTGAAAATTCCTGCATCGCCGCTTAAGGAAATGCTTTGGATGTTGACGTGCATGTTGTTTGAAATCACTTTTGTCAATTCGTTGGTAAGTCCTAGGGTGTCCATACCCATGATGTTGAGGATGGCTTTGAACTCTTGTTGAGTCGAATCGACCCATTTGGCGGCCATAATGCGATAAGCATAATTGGATTGGAGCGAAATGGCATTGGGGCAATCGTGTTTGTGCACTTTGATGCCTTCGTTGATGGTTAAAAATCCAAATACTGTATCGCCTGGAATGGGGTTGCAGCAGGTTGAAAATTTGTAGTCGAGTTTGTCTTGTTCTGCTCCAAAAACAAGCATGTCGTAGTTTTGAATTGGGGTGTTTTTTGAAAAATCAATATCGGGATTGTTAGGTGATCGTTTGATTTTGTTCTTGAAAAAATTGAACAGTGTATTGCTTTTTTTGGCGGCATAGTCTTTTAGGGCTTGGTTTTCTAGGGCTCCAATACCGGCTCTATAAAACAAGTCTAAACTGGTTTTGAGTTTGAAATAATTAACCAATTCGTTGGTTGTTTTTTCGTTCAAAGATACTTTTAAATGGCGTAATTTTCGGGTTAATATTTCTTTGCCTTCTTCGGCTATTTTTTTGGTATTTTCGTTTAATACGTTTCTAATTTTATTTTTGGCTCTGGACGTTGTTACATATTCGAGCCAATGTGAGGTTGGTTTTTGACTTGTAGAGGTAATGATTTCTACTTGGTCACCGCTTTTGAGTTCGTAGTTTAAGGGTACAAGTTTGCCGTTTACACGGGTGCCACGGGTTTTGATACCAATTTCTGAATGGATGCTGAAGGCAAAATCTAAAGAAGTGGCCCCTTTTGGTAATGATCGGATGTCGCCCTTTGGAGTAAATACGTAAATTTCTTTTGAATAAAGGTTCATTTTAAAATCTTCTACAAAATCTACGGCATTGCTTTCGGAGTTTTCGAGTGCTTCTTTGAGTAAGTTGAGCCATACATCCAAACCGCTTTCTTCGCCTCCATTTTTGTATTTATAATGGGCTGCATAGCCTTTTTCGGCAATTTCGTCCATGCGTTCGCTACGAACTTGTATTTCTACCCAACGGCCTTTTGGTCCCATAACGGTTATGTGTAGGGCCTCGTATCCTGTTGATTTTGGCGACGAAATCCAGTCTCGTAAACGGCTAGGGCTTGGTCTGTAATGATCGGTTACGATGGAATAGATTTTCCAGGCCAAGAATTTTTCGTCGTGCGGATTGGATTTATACACAATTCGCAAGGCAAATTTATCGTAAACTTCGTCATAAGTTACGTTTTGAGCTTTCATTTTTCGACGTATCGAATAGACAGATTTTGGACGCCCTTTGATGATGTAGTCCATGCCCTCTTCGTCTAATGATTTTTTTAAAACATCCGAAATATCTTTTATATAAGCGTCTTGCTCTTCTTTGGTTTCTTTGATTTTGCTTACAATATCCTTGTAAACAGCTGGTTCTGTGTATTTTAATCCTAAATCTTCCAATTTTGTTTTGATGTTATACAACCCTAGTCGGTGGGCCAAAGGGGCATAGATGTACAATGTTTCTGAAGCTATTTTGGTTTGTTTATAAGCTGCCATCGAATCCATCGTTTGCATGTTGTGCAATCTGTCGGCCAGTTTGATCAAAATAACCCGCACGTCGTCGTTTAGGGTAAGCAACATTTTTCTGAAGTTTTCGGCTTGCATCGAAATGTTTAAATCTTTTTTTACTTGTGATATTTTGGTTAATCCTTCCACAAGTTGGGCCACTTTTGGGTTGAACATCGTTTCGATATCCTGAACCGTAAAAGGGGTATCCTCAACTACATCGTGCAACAAGGCCGCAGCAATACCAGTGGCTCCTAAACCAATTTCTGAGGCTACTATTTTGGCTACTGCAATGGGGTGAAAAATATAGGCTTCGCCTGATTTTCTGCGTTGTTCTTTGTGGGCATCAACAGCAACATCAAAGGCTTTTCGAATCAATTTTTTGTCTTCGTCTGTAAGTGTTTGGTAACTGATACGTAACAACTCTTTGTATTCTTGAGCAATTGCTTTATTTTCTTTTTCAATGTCTATCTCGTTCATGGCGTTGTTTTTTTTGATTTTCTAAAATTAAATAAAAAAACAATTCAAACAAAATTTTTTTTGGGATAAAATTTCTATATTTTAAATGCCCATCCATTTTTACCAAAATGAGACAGCCCAATTATACAAATCCATTGTTTTCAACTAAATTAGATCAACTTAAATTCTAAATAAAACAATTCGCATATTTAAATTACTTTGGCATTCCCCAAGGGTCGGGCTTTTCGTTTCATACAACGTTCATTGAACTCCAAAAGAAATATAATATTGTGAAATAATCTTTTTTGATTACCACATTCAGAAACTATTTTCATGCAATGCAACACCCCTTTTGGGAGCTGGGGGGCTTCTAAAAGGATTTCGACTGCTATACTTATACCAAATATATT
>NZ_MUGT01000135.1 GCF_002217205.1 Flavobacterium branchiophilum NBRC 15030 = ATCC 35035
ATCGGCAAGTTGGGTTAATCTATTTAAGCGACAGAAAAACGGCAGTTAATATTGTAGTCGCAAACATCAAAAAGATGTCTTAAATTGAATTTAAAGACTATCATTTTTGAAGTTGATTTGCAATTAACTCTAACCGATTTGATAACGATTGAATAATATTTGTACTTGATTTTGCTGAAACCTTTTATTTGTGCGAGTTTTAAACCCCAAGCCGTTTAATTCTCTTGTAATTTGTGCAAATGACTTTCCACTTTGTCTTAACGAAATAATTAAAGCAGTTGCTTTTCTGTTATTTTCATTTTGAAGTGCATTCTCTTTTCTTGCCTCCAATCCTTTGGCTCGTGCTTCCGCTGTCATATTTTCAGGATTTCCTAATTTCACTCCTTTGGCTTTCAATTCAGCAAGTGCAGATTTTGTTCTTTGAGAAATTCTTTCTCGTTCGTCTTGAGCCAAAACTGCCATAATTCCAATAGTAACCGTATTCGCATTTGGTATATCACAGCAAACAAAATCAATTTTTGCATCTCTCAAAGTAAAAATAAAAGAAGCGTTACGGCTTAAACGGTCAAGTTTGGCAATCAATAAAGTTGCTCCTTGCTTTTTACATTCTTCAATTGCTTTGATGAGGTTTGGTCGATTATCATTCTTTCCGCTTTCTACATCCTGAAACTCTGCAACCAATTCTCCACCTTTGGTAATAAATCGGTTTACATCTGTTCGTTGTGCATCCAAGCCTAATCCTGAAATTCCTTGTTTTGCGCTACTTACTCGATAATATGAAATATATTTTTGCATTTACTTTAAAAATTAATATTTTTAGATGTTGGTTTAAAAGACTTAAATTATTTTTCAAATAAAAAGGCTTTCAAAAAAGCCCTTTATGTTTTGTGAGTTCTCCATTTTTGTCAATGTGCAAAACTCCCCAACCTCGATTTGAAATATCCTCTCCGACCAAACTATACCGATGACAATTTTTGTAATCCAATTCACAGCACATAATTGCAATTTTGCAATTCATTTCCAATCCTTGCTCTAAAAATGAAATTCCTTGTAAATATTGTACAGAATTTTTTCTTTCGTGAAAATTATTATATACTTTGTATATAACATTTTCTATTTCGGCTGGTTTTCCACCTAATTCTGCTCCCTTGTGAACGTACTGAATGTTTTTGTCCTCAAGCGTCCTCATTATCGACAATTTGTTGAATTGTGGTCGAAACCTTGAAAACGGTGTGGTTCTAACATCAACAAGTATTTTGATGTCATATTTTTGAAGTAACGAAATAAAATTTTCGAGAGTTCGGTTGCCGTACCCAATTGTGTACAAATTATTGATTTCCATAGTTTTACTTTTACTATGTAAACCTAACTTTAACAGGCTTTAACGGCAAATAATACGTCTTTATTTTTGAGTTTTTTTTCTTTCGTTTTGTGAGGACTAAATCTGAAAAATTTTAGAAAATCGACCAATTTTAATGAAAATATCACTTTATTTCGGTAGTTTTTACAAAGTTTGGACAAAGTGTTTCACTTTTATCCTCAAAGAAGTATTTTAATTCCTTTGTAATTCCTTGTTACAGTAGGGTTTCGAGCATTTCACTTTTTGGACAATTTTGTCCTCACACTTGTCCTCACACTTTGGACACATTTTGGACAACTTTGTTTCGGTTTGAAATTAGAAAAATTGCGGTTCAAAAGCTGAAATATTCTAATACATTCTTTACTCCCTTACTCTTCTTTTGTAAGAATTTTCATTTTAACTTTTAATGAAGTTTGTATTTTTTCATTTTTCAGTTTAAATGTATTATCAATTGTCCCGTATTTACAACTAATAGAATTGCAAGAAATTATGGGACAATAATCAGAGAATTAAATTTTTCATTCAATCCTTTTTCAATTTCATCAAATACAGTGAAGTAGCCTACTTCCTCTAAATCTTTTTTATGTCTTTGTTGCTCTTTTCTTACGGCATCTTTAGTAACATAATCTAACCTATCTTCTTGGTATAAAGGATTTGATATTGCATAAATTCTAAAAAGATTTTCCTTTGTATGCTCATTATGGTTTATAAAAGGCATTTTATAAACCGCTCCCCATTGCTTCATTAAAATATCGAATAAAGGTTTAATATTTTCAATATTTTTTAAATCTTCTGCGGTTTGGATATGTTTTGGAATATTCTTTTTTTTGAGTTGTAACTCGCTTCTCAACCAATTGCCTTTTAAAACATCTGCTCTTCTTTCTATTTTTTCGACAAATGCCTTGTCATAAAATTTTAAAGTATAATCAGTATGAAAAAACTTAACACTAGTTAAATTCGCTCGTCTATATTCACATTTTGGTTCTTTATTTTTGTGAATTAATAATCGTTTCAAAATACGTTTTACCTTTATTGATACTGGAATAGTTAAACCAAATTCAAAACTTTTAATTTGCAAATCCGATGGCTTTTGATTTATTATCGAACAAATCTCATCTATTGCTCTGCATAGTTGTAAATGAGTTAAATCAAAAGTATTATTGCCATAAATAATTGAACTTATAGAATTTGAAATATACAAACCGTTTTCATACAATCTAAATCGAATTTTCTTGTAAAAAACTTCATAATGTATTTTTTTGTGTATCTCTTGGCGTTCTAATTCAAGATTGCCAATAACAATCTGTTTGTCCGTATCCTTTCCAAAATTCTCAAACTCTAAAGGAATGAAAAAATCAATTTTATCATACATAACAACTACCTATTTAAGGTCTTTGCGTTTGTATTTTGTTGAGGTTATTTCTTGTAAAATTCCCTCGACTTCTTCCCATTTATACAAAACTCTTCTGCCAATTCGATAACTCGTAATAATGCCTTTTTTTGAAAGCGTATTGAGTGTAGGCAATGAAATTCTTAATCTCTTGGATACTTCTTCTCTTGTGGCGTATTGCTCTTTTGTATTTTGTTCTTGTTTGGAATTTTCAAAGAGTAACCCTCTGATTTTGTCTTCAACAATTTTTGCAAATTTACTTTCCAATTCGTGAAGTGGAATTGCCGTAATAACTGTATTTTCCATATCTTATAATTTTTATAGGACAAAGGAACATTCAGTCAGGGCAAAGGGTAAATTCGAGGGTTACCCCTTTTTTATCGTATTGATTTCTTCTTGTATTTTATTTGCTATTTCAAGTAAATTATTTTCTTTGAACAGATCTCTAACTGTTTCTAAATTCATTTTGGTTTTAGTATTTTCACTACCTTTTTCAACAACTTTAGCCATATTTCTGATGGCTCTAACGGTGTTCGTTTCATCTTTTCCAATAATAGCTGATATGATTTTAGCCTTTTGCTTTTCGTTTGAATTAAAATCAAACAACTTTAACACTCCCAAATATTCCAGTATAAGAACCTGCTGCTTTGTAGAATATAAATTATTTACGGTGTTCGTTTTAGAAATTTGAGTGTTCAATTTTTTTTCAAACCGTTGCTTATATGAAATAAACTGCTCTTTGCGTAATTCTATTTCTTGTGCAAACTTTTCTTTATCTTCAATTAATTTAGGGAACGAGCCAACTCTGTATTCTTGTATTTCATATAAAAACGCATCGCATAGATATATTTTATCTTCAATTTCATCAAAATCACTAATTCGATTGTTATAGTATTTGGCTAAATCATCTAAAAAGACATAAAAATCAGAGAAAATTTCTGTCGTATCGTTATCAGTATAATGTACTGAAATTTCATTGTTCCGAGATATTGAAACATTGTAATTCAAATCAGTAATAGAATTTCTCAATTCAATTTTTTCTTTATCTATACTCATAAGTTGGATTAATTAAAAAAAGGATGACTGCCCAATAACTCTGCATTTCTTTCTTGCGATACTTTTATGTATTTCATAAAAGAACTTTCAGTAAGATGACCAGTAAATTTCATAATGCTAATTGCAGGAATGTTGCTTAAATAGGCATTCGTGGCAAAACTTCTTCTTGCTGTATGGGTTGTAATCAATTCGTATTTAGGAGAAATTACCTCTCGGACTTCCTTTCCACTTGTTTTTATTATGATTTCCATTTTTTCAATCTTTGCAATTTTCCCAAGCTCTTTCAGGTATTCATTCATTTTTTGGTTTGATATTGCTCTCGGTAAATTCCCCTCGTATTTGTCCCAAATTGCTTTAACAACTGGTTTCATTGGAATAACTACTCTTTCATTTGTTTTTTTTGTTTTTACATTTAATACAAATCCTGATTTTGTTTGCTCTAAATTTTCCTCTTTGAGTTGTGTGAAATCTGAAAATCTTAAACCAGTATGGCATCCTATCAAAAATAAATCTCTTACTCTATCTAAATACATTTTTTCTTTAACATCTGCTTTGTAAATAAGTTCTATTTCGTCAGCAGTCAAATAAATGTGAGTAATGTTTTCTTGAGGCGATTTAAACAATCTACTCTTAAATGCGTTATTCGTATTTACTCCTTTTTCAGTTGCTAAATTCAAAAAACTCTTGAGTGTTCTTATTTGTTTTCCAAATGTATTCGTCAATAATTTTTTTTCATTTAAAATATAATCTTTGAAGTTTTCGTAAAATTCAAGCGTGATACTTTCAAATGTTAAAGGATATTTTCGAGCAACTGAAAATTCAGTTAAATGTTTTACAAGCGTATTGTAAACTTTTATTGTCCCTGATTTCTTATCGAGTTTTAGAATTTCAATCTCGGATTTTACCCATAAAAGAAAATCCAACTGTTTTGTAGTCAGCTTTTCGTGATTTAATTCTTTATTCAGTTCTTTTTTAAGTAATTCAAGCGTTATGACCTGATTATTATTTAACAATCTCCGATAGCAGGTATTTATTGCAGTTTCAATATTTTTTAATCGCTGATTAAATTCAGGATATTCAGGAAACTGCGAACTATCTTTTACCCTTTGTTTTGTTGCATTCCAAAACTTTGGGTGTATTTTTTCGCCAGTAGAATACTTTAACCTTTGATTGCTGTAATTGTAGAACAAATAGATTAATGTTTTTTGATTGGAGTTTGGCTCTTTAAGAACAAATTTTGCTTCGGGCATAATGTATATGTTTATGCCTGTAAAAATATAAATTTATACTTTAGGGGACAATTAAGGGGACAGAATGTTTTGTTTTTATTTAATTTTGTTTAATTTTGCTTTGTGTTGATACGTTGTTAAACCTTTATTAATAGGGTAATTAAAGACAATTACAGGTATATGAAATATAATAGGTTATAGTTCCTCATCGCCCACCAAATTTGTTATTAAAGCCTAAAAATATTTAGGGCGATTAGCTCAGTTGGTTCAGAGCATCTGGTTTACACCCAGAGGGTCGGGGGTTCGAATCCCTCATCGCCCACTTCAAAAAAACTTCAACTTAATTGTTGGAGTTTTTTTTGTTTGTAGGTGTTTCATTTTTTTTTCTTGAGATAATAAACACTTTATTATAAAGAAATAATTGAAGTAAAGTATAATAGTTAAGGCTTACAGAGAATTATTGATTTATATTTAAAAGCGCTTGTCTTGGCTATTTACATTATACGCCTTGTTTTTTATCCTTTTTGTATATATTTGCACTATTAATCTTCTTACATAAAATGTATAAAAAAAATTAAATTATTTTCAATTGATATACAACACCGACATAAACATCATTGGAAGTATTCCTGATTACCATTTGATATACAAGGCACTACCTATGCTTTTGAATGATCAAACGGAATTAGAAGATATTCTTGTGAACAATAATGAATTTGATTTTAGAACAGAAAAGTCCCGAAAGAGATTTTTATCTGCTCTAAATTCTGCTTTTGTAAACGAAAACAATGATATAAATGAATTTGTTGGAAATTTGATAAACTACTTTAAAAATGATGAAAACTCACAATCTGTTTTGTTGTTTTGGCTTTTCAGTATAAATAACAAATTGTTTTATGAATTAAATAGAGATGTATTTCTCAAATATTATTTTCAAGGTAGAGCAGAATTACCAAAAGAATCAATAATAGCTTACATAAAAGATTTAATTAGCCGTAATGAAGAATTAAAAGGGAAATGGTCTGAAATAACTATTGAAACGATTGCTTCAAAATACCTGACAATTTTAAAAAAATTAAATCTTGTTGAAGGTAATCAAAAGAAAAAATTTAAGCTCAACAGAATAACAGACGAACAACTAACAATTTTTATTAACCTAATTAATAATCTTAAAGATATTAAAATCAACTTGCTAGAAGAGGAACTAATGAGTTTTACTTTTATATCTAACGAAAATTTATTAGACAGATTAAAAAGAATAGGAAAAAAAGATTGGATTAAATTAAATTATAACGGTGCGATATTACAGGTCGAACCAGTGTTTAATAATAACAACATTATAGATGGCATATATAGATGAAAATAAAGCAAAGTTTGACAATTTAAAGTCTATCCTTGATGTAAAAAACAGATCGCAATTAAGTTTAGTAGCTAATGGTGGTTATTCAATATTATTCACCTATCCACCGAAAGAGGAAAATTTGTACTTAGAAAAAACAAAAAAGGAACTAAGTTCAACTAATTTTAAGTTTATTGATGCTAGTAAAATATTTGTTGATTTTATTGATGAAAATAAATTGGAAAACATTATTGATTTATACAATGATTTAAAACCAACATCATTTAAAGTATTCATTGATAGTTCTAGCACCGACAAAGATTTTTTTGATGCGATTGTTAATGAAATCATTGAAACTTCAAAACAAGGATTAATACCCGTTTTAATCAGAACAGGAGTTTTCTACGGAACAGGTATAGAAAATATAAACATTACACAGCATAGCACCATTGATGAACTCAATATGCCGCTTGTCATATTTTATCCAGGAGAAATTAACGGAGACCATCATCATTTTTTAAATGCAAAACAATCATCTAATTACAGATGCACAATTATTTAAGACAAAACCTATGATTACAATTAAAGATATTCTAAAATTAAATTTACAAGAAGATATTAAAAACGTGATTGACCTTGAAGATCAGTCGGAAAACGAAATTCAATCGGAATTAGAATCTTATATAATTACGGATGGTTTAGGAAAGCATCTTTCTAATTTCGTAAAACAATATACCAGTAACATTAAGGAAACAGGCGTTTGGATTTCGGGATTTTATGGTTCTGGAAAATCTTATTTTGGAAAAATATTAGGATATTTAATCGAAAACCCTATAATTAATGGAACACCAGCTCGAGATAGATTTATGCCAAGATTAGCTGGTGTAAAGAATGAAAGTTTTATAAAAAATGATATCCTTAGTTTAAATTCTAAAAAAAGTAACGTTGTATTTCTAGACATTGCACAACAAAATACAGATAATGGATTATCTTTCACTTTGTTTAGTGCTTTCTTAAAAAAATTAGGTTTACGTAATGATGTTTATGGTTATATGGAGTATGACCTTTTAATTGATGATAAACTTGAATTGGTAAATAAACTTTCTTTAAAATTATTCAATAAAAATTGGAATGACATAAAATTTAGTAATCGTGAAATAGCAAAAGCATTTAGAGTAATATATAAAGAATTAGGTTATAACGATAAAGAGTATGATGAAACAAAAGAAGTTTATATAAAGGCGATTGAAAATTTTGAATCAGACATTTTTAAAATAGAATTAGAAAAATATATTAAGAAATTCACTGACGAAAATATCGTATTTATTTTTGATGAAACAAGTGAAGCCATTAGTCAAGGGAAATTCAAAATTTTGGATTTACAGGCTATAAGCCAAAGCTTATCAAGTATTAGTCAAAAAGTGTGGACTATTGCTATTGCACAAGAAAAATTAGACAATGTAATCATCAATGCAAATATTAATAAAAGTCAATTAACTAAGGTAACAGACCGTTTCAAAACAAAAATGCACTTAGAATCTACAGAAGTAGATGTCATAATGAAAAATCGTTTGCTACTTAAAAAAGAGGAAGCCTATCAAAAATTGGTCGATTATTACAAGAAAAACGAAGGACTAATTAGTGATAGTACCAATCTAAAATCATCTTTTCCAACGAAAACAACCTCTTCTGATGAATTCGCAACGTACTATCCGTTTCACAAATATCAGTTTGATTTATTGCAAAAGTTTTTGTTCAGTTCTAATGCTTTAGTAACCACTCAAGTGGGAGCTCGTGGAATGATTATTACCACCTTCGACGTGTTGAAAAAAACATTGGCATACCTTGAATTGTATAAATTTACAACAGCTCACGATTTGTGCACGCAAGCACAAACTGCCCCACCTGCTGATTTAGACAATAAGTATAAAAATGCTACTAGAATACTCGACAATAGCAACATTGATATCAATGGCGAAAAGCTTTTAAAAACCATTCATTTTATTAATGAAGCAGAATCTATTGCTTCGCCTACTATTGAAAATATTACGAAATTATACAATCCTGATATTGAAAAATATTATGAAGTAAAACCTCTTGTAGAAGAAGCTTTAAACCTATTAGTGGAAGCTAAAATAGTGTTGGTTTCTAATAACAATTACAAGATTACTTCCAACTTAGAAGGAAAATTGTTGGAAGAAATGAAAGACTTCGATGTAGAATTATTCATTAAAAAGAGAGAGTTAGTAAATTACCTTAAAAAAAGTAATATATTTCGTCCTATCGCAACAATTAACGAAAGTACAGTAGCTTATAACTTTAATGTACTAACCGATTTAGATGATGAAATAATTGGTTCAAACAATAAAAAATTAAAACTAACGGCTTACAGTTTGTTTAACATTAATGGGGACAGACAAGATTTTATTGAAGCTATTAAATTAGAAACCCAATATACAAAAAATGCCATTACCTTAATTCCAGACAATGCAGCTTTCAATACCATTGACAAATTATTAGAAGAGGTGAAACGCTATGGCTTCATGGAAGAAAAATACAGCGGCACTGATGACGAAAAAATTAAACCAATCATTCGTGACTTCTCAATTATTAAAAATGAGAAAGAAAAAGATGTAATAAACTTAATTACGGAAGCCTACGAAAAAGGTTCTTTAATATACCTATTTGATGAAAACTTATTGAATAAAGACAATTTCAAAAACACCATCAATGAGGTGCAAAAGAAATTAATTAAAAATATTTACACCCAAAGATTAACAGCACAATTACCTGAATCTATTGGAGATAAAATAATTAAAGAATCCAGTGCAGAAAAATTACATAAATACTTCTCTGGTGACGAATTCAAATTTTTCGACACCAATGGTAACTTCGTAGGAGATCATCTTAAAATTGTAGAGCAACTACGTACAAAAATTAACGAACGATACATTGATGGTAGAAGTCTAGAAGAAACCTTTGCATTAGACCCATGGGGCTATTCTTATGGTACGCTTTCTACTACCTTAGCGGTCTTGTTTAGAGCAGGAAAACTAGTAGTTAAAACAAACGATACCGATTACTTCTCTTATACAGACAGAGCGGTTCAAGAAGTATTTGCTTCGGGTAGCAAATTCAAAACAGCCAGTTTCAAATCCATTTCTAAAACACTTTCTACACAGCAAAAAAGTGAAATAATCAATCAATTGATTACTTTAGAATTTGAAAAACATAAAGAAAGAAAAATAAGCGATACATCAAGCGATTTCGATGTAGCGGATGCCGTTTCTGTATTAGCAGAACACTTTGTTACGATTGTAAAAGCATTAGAAAATACAGTGCTTGATTTCAATAAAATTTTCAAACACTGCTTAGAACAAAGAAACTTCTTGCAAGGTTTCGTTTCTAAAACTACCGAAGCAAATTACATCGATAAAGCAGAAGATTTCTTAAAGGATTCCAATAGTTACGCTACAGCTATAAAGACGGTTATTAAAACGGAGAATTTCGTCAAAAAGAACTTAGACAAAATCAAAGGCTTTTCAAATTTTACCAAAGCGGTTGAAAACGAATTACAAAAAGCCAATAGCCAAAACCAAATCATCGAAAATCAAACCAAAGTTTTTGACGAGGCAGTAGCTCAAGATGTGATCGAAAAATTTGGCGACATACAAAATGCCGTACAAGCCATTAAAGATGAATATTACAACCTAATGAAGGCTAGTGCAACTAAAATGGCAACAGCTTACAAGCTTTTAAAAACGGAAATAGAAAAAGCGCAAGCCGATTTAGATGCCAATTATCCTGCGGATTTAAACATTGAGAACAAAAACAAATTAAAAGTTCTTTTAGACAATTGCAACAACAAAACGTCCGATGATATTGAAATCATTTATAAAGTGCATTGCCAAAAAACAGGCTTTTCACTTTCAGATATTTTAAACTACATCGATTTGGTGCCTACGCGTGAAACCGATTTACAAATTATTAAAGGGAATTTCCTAAAAGTAGCACCGCCAGCACCAACACCAGGCAAACCTAAAAAAGTACAGCTTAACATTAAAAATAATATAATGACCGCTAAAGAATACCGAGGAATATTAGCCACTCAATTGCAATCCTTAGCAGGTTTGGATAATGACGAAATGATTGAAATTACAATAAATAATTAAAAACAAAACAGCAACACTTTCCGTCTCCCCCTCCTTCGGAGGGGGCTGGGGGGAGGATTAACCACAATAACCATGAAACTCTCTGATCACGTAGATAGCATTCGCGAACGCATATACAAAGCATTCAATAATCAGTTTGCTCGCTTAGGCATTGGTGCCAATAAGTTGATGGAAATCGATAAGATTCCAGCAAACTTACACACCAAAAGAAAAAAAATCGAAACCTTGATTGCCAGCCATGAAGGCGAAACAGGTAACTATGAAGAAGCACGTGAAAAAGCGTTAGACGAGCTAACTTTTACCTTGTTCAATCGTTTGGCAGCTATCAAAGTAATGGAAGCCCATCAACTGTTTGCACCTATTGTTACCAAACAAGCGGCTCATGGGGGGCGTTCTTTTGGACACAAAATTTGGTTAGAAAACAACCCCGAAAAAAGAAACGAGGAATTAGAAGGACTGCGTGACTATTTTAAATATGAATTCAACAAATTGGGCGATGTCCTACCGTTGTTTCACAAAAACTATCCGTATGCCTTGTTGCCTTATGTTATTGAGCTAAACGATATTGTAGAAGCCTTCAATGCAGTTGAAACAGATATAGATATTATTAAATCCCAACAACCAACAACGAACAACGAACAACCAAATATTTGGCAGTCCGATGATATTTTAGGTTGGTTGTATGAAAGCTACAACAATGCTAAAAAGCAAGCCCATAAAGACTCTGGTGATAAAACAGAGTACGACAAAGTAAGTTTGCAATCGCAAGTCTATACACCACGTTGGGTGGTGAAATTTTTAGTTCATAATTCTTTAGGAAAAATGTACTTAGAAATGTACCCCGATTCTGAAATTAAAGACTTGTACAAAATCGCTAACGCTCCTAAAACCAGAGTGCGTGAACCTAAACCCTTACACGAAATAAAACTTATTGACCCAGCTTCAGGTTCGGGTAACTTTTTGTTGTATGCGTTTGCATTTTTCTATGCACTGTACAAAGACCAAATAGACAATTATGGTGCCGATTATGACGAAGAAGACATCCCGAAACTGATTATCGAAAACAACTTATATGGGGTGGACTTAGACGACCGTGCAGCACAATTAGCACAATTAGGTTTATGGATCAAAGCCAAACAAAAAAACAGAAACACCACAACATTAAACTTCAATGTGGTTTCGTCTGATTTCTTCTTGCCTGATTTTGAGGAAGTGCTACCCATTTTTGAAAGTGGAATTGCCGACCAAAACCAACGCAAAATTGTAGAAGAAATTTGGGGCGACCTACAGCAAGCCCATAAATTTGGCTCATTAGTAAAGATAGAAGAAAAACTAAACATCAAACTACATGGTGCATTAGAAAAACAAAACGAAAACCAAATTCGTATGTTTGATGCTGACACCATACAAGAATACGAACGTTTTACAGCCGACTTTTTCAAAAACCTCGAAACCGCAGTAGCACAGTATGCCACACAAGCAGGTAACTCGTTTTTGACCGACAAAACCAAAGACGCTATTACCTTTCTGAAACTCATTACCCAAAAATATGATGTAGCAACGGCAAATCCGCCTTACACAGATAGTGGTAATTTTGGTCCTGAATTAAAAAAATTTACAGATTCAAACTATTCTAAACCTTATAAATTTAGTACAAATCTATATGCAGCATTTATCAAACGTTGTTTTGAATTAACAAATGAAAAAGGAAAAGTGGCTATGATTCACCCACACACTTTTATGTTTATCAAAACATTTGAGGATGTGAGAAAGTATATGATTGAAAAATCGCATATTGATGTAATGGTTGATTTTGGATTGGATAGAGTAAATTTATTTGGACCAGGCATTTTGTTAGATGCTACTTTTTATGTGTTAAGTAAAGAAAAATCAGAAGACAGAAATCTGTATTTCAATTTAACCACTAATCTTCAAGAAAAGTTCAAAAAAGAAAAATTCTTTGATGCTTTAGAAGATTATTTAAAAGGAAATGATAATGAACGCGTATTTAAATTGGAGCAATCCAAACTAAAAATAATCAAATCCTATCCATTTATTTATTGGATAAGTGATGAGTTTAGAGAGAAGTTTAAAGTGGGTGTTGTATCAGATGAAATAGACGTTGTTAAAGGGGTTTCCTCAGGTAATAATAATCGCTTTTTGAGATTTTGGTACGAATTAAATTCAGTTCAAGATTTTGAAGACGGTTGGGTTTATTACACCAAAGGAGGTCCATTTAAAAAATGGTATGGTAATAATTGGCTTTTAGTTAATTGGAAAAATGATGGGCAAGCTATGAAAGAGTACAAATCATCAGTTATTAGAAATGAAAAATTTTTCTATGATGAAGGTATTACATATAGTGCATCTGGATCGAAAGGAACTTCTTTTAGATATATGCCACCAAATTTTATAATTGATGCAGGAGGTCCTGGTATTTATTTGAAAAAAAAATATAAGGATATTTTTTTTACTCTTGGTTTTTTTAATTCGAAACTAGCATTTTATATCGTAAATTGTTTAAATCCTACAGTTAATACTAATCAAGGGGATTTAAAACGAGTTCCTTTTTTAAAACCAATAAAAAATCTTGAGGCTATTGTTTCAAATCTTTCAAAAGGTAACTATTTATTGCTAAAAAATCTTGAAGAATATTCGTTAATTGAATATAGTTTTAAAAATTCACCAATTATAAAATTTGAGAATGAAAATGATGTTAAGAATAGAATTAGGGTGTTTTTTAATCTTGAAAACCACCACCTAACTCAAGTACTAATAAACGAAGCCATTATCAACGAAAAAATCTTTGCGGTTTATGAATTAACGGATGCCGACAAAGCAATGGTATTAGCCAAAGAAGGCGAAAGCATTGGAGGTTTGCCGGTAACCGCTGCTGCCAAAAAAGCCTATTTAGAAAATGAAGTGGCAGAGTTTCCTTTAGACAACATCAAATATTTTATCCAAAATTTACCAGAAACAGCCTTTTCTACAGAAGAAAAAGACAAAATAGTAGCAGAGTTTCCTAATTTGTACCAAAGTAACAATGATTTAGAGGAGTTTTGCATTCGCCATCAAGTCAATCCCATCAACGTATGGTATTGGTTCAAAGAAAGCAACATCATTCCAAAACAACGTATGAACACTTTAGCAATGGAGTTTTTAGCGGATATGATTCGTGAAATCTTATTAGAAGACGAAGACGGCATCATTCCATTAGTACCTAATGCTGGTGAAAAAATATTATTAGACCGTATAGAGGAAAAATTCTTAGAAAAAGGCTTCTCTATGGCACAGTATTCCGCTTTTGATGGAGTATTAGGTCGTAATATCAAAGAATACCTCAATGGTCATTTCTTCAAAGCCTTATCAGATCATTTGAATTTGTTTATGTACTTGCCTAAAACACCATTTATTTGGCACCTTACTTCTGGACCAGAACAAGGTTTTGATTGCTACATCATCATATACAAATGGGACAGAGATAAATTAATGCGCGTGCGTTCCGTGTACATCGAACACCGTGAACGAGCTTTAGTCAATCGCCAAACAGATTTAAGAAACAAAGAAGTTTTATCAGCTTCAGAACAAAACGAAGCCGATAAAATATACAAGCAACTCAAAGAAATTGAAAGCTTCAAAGCCAAAATAGACGAGCTACTACAAGAGGGCTACAACCCTATCCTAGATGATGGTGTAGGCAAAAACATAGCCCCATTACAAAAGAAAGGCATGCTAGCCTACGAGGTGCTCAATGCAGGACAGTTAAAGAAATATTTAAACGCGGATTGGTAAAAATCTTAAATAATCCATTATAATAAAATGAGTAACAACCTAATACCAAAAGCCATAAACCAATTGTTAGATAAACAATTCTTTATACCTAATTACCAACGTGGTTATAGGTGGACAAAATTACAAGTCGAACAATTGTTAGACGATATTGATTCTTTTTCTCCTAGAGAAATCACTGCCGAAACCAAAACTTTTTATTGCTTGCAACCTGTAGTGGTTAAGCTAATGTACGAAAAAAACAAACCAGAAAAAAATAACCTTGTTGGGGATTGGTATGAAGTAATTGATGGTCAACAACGATTGACCACTATTTATATTATTTTACAATACATCAATCAAAAATGGCAGGGAGAAGATAAAATACCGCAGTTCAAACTAGATTATGAAACGAGAGAGTCTTGTGTTCCGTTTTTGTCAAGCTTAAAAGTAAATGCCGATAACACGGTAGATATTAATAAAACTAATATCGATTTTTTTCATATTTCCCAAGCCATGCAAACCATAAGAGAATGGCAGTTAAATTATGTGAGTAAAAAAAACAAGGTTTTTAATCAGGCAAGTTTTCAATCTACTTTTTTTGAATATTCAAAAATAATTTGGTATGAAGTGTCTCAAGAAGAGAAAAGTAGACTTTTATTCGAACGATTAAACTTAGGTAAAATTCCCTTAACTAACGCCGAATTAATAAAAGCATTGTTTCTATCTTCAGAAAGTTTTAAATCACTCCCTCAGGAAGAACGAAAAATTAAACAATTTGAAATTGCCAGATTGTGGGATGAAATTGAACACAAATTGAATGAAGAAGATCTGAAATTTTGGTCTTTTATCACCAATAAAAAAAGAGAAAATTTCAACACAAAAATAGAGTTGATATTAGATCTTATTGCAGGTAAATCGGACGATGAAAAAGATTCTTTTTATACCTTTTTAAATTTCACAAACAAACAAAAAGAAGGCTTATTCCAAGGGAATAAAGACGTGCTTTCAGATATTTGGAAGGAAATTGAACACTTCTATTTTACGATGTTAGATTGGTATAGTACTAAAAACTATTACCACAAAATTGGATATTTAGTGGCTGCAAAACATTTTGGAGATTTCAAAGGAGTCAATCTAGGCAGCTTAGTTAAAGATTCGATGAAAGACACTAAAGAAGATTTTGAAGAAAAAATAGATAAATTAATTCAAAGTTCAGTTCTTGTAGAAATGACTGAACTTAGATACGAAACACACTATAATCAAATTTTTAATGTCTTATTATTATTTAATATCGAAACTAACCGAGTATCGGATGCTATTTCAGAATTTTATCCTTTCAAACAACACAAAGGTAGTTTTTGGAGTTTAGAACACATACACGCTCGAAATTCTGAGAATTTTGATAAGAGTAAAAAAGAACCTTGGCAAAAATGGTTGGATTTACATTTGACTATCTTGCAAGAATTGCTTCATACAACAGAAGGGGAGAATAATAAGTTAAAAATTGAAGAAGTTATTATAAAGATTAACAGAGACAACAATGCAACTCTATCTTGGGATCGATTCGAAATACTTTTCAAAGAGGTAAATAATATTTTCACTTTAGATCCGGAAAATATGGATAGAGAAAGTGAAGGCATTTCGAATCTAGCACTTTTAAGTCAACCGGATAACTCTGCTTTAAACAATTCGGTTTTTGAAATAAAAAGACGAGAGATTATTCGTTTGGATAAAAAAGGAAGTTTTATACCGCTTTGTACTCGTAGAGCTTTTATGAAATACTATAATGAAGACGGATTGAATTCGCAATACTTTTTTTGGTCTGAAACAGATAGAAAAAATTATCTATCTACAATTGAAAATGTATTGGAAAAGTATTTACCTATAAACCACATTGATGAAGACTATGGAAACGAATAGTATCTTACAATTATTAAAAACACACAAAGTTGTTATACCACCTATTCAACGTGATTACGCTCAAGGTAGAACAACAGGGAAGACCCCTAAAGTAAGGGAGCGATTTCTAAATGCTGTTTATGAAGTTCTGGCTAATGATAATTTGCCAATAATGGAGCTTGATTTTATATATGGTTATACAGAGAACGATGTAGTAAATGAGACCGAAAAAATTTCAGTTTTCAAGCCTTTAGATGGCCAACAACGATTGACTACTTTATTCCTGCTACATTGGTATTTTGCCAATATAGAAAAAGCTCGAAATAATGAATTTAATTTAGAGGAGATAAAAAAACTACTTCTCAAGTTTTCTTACGCAACAAGGCACAGTTCTAGTTCGTTTTGTCAAAATTTAATAGAATTCCAACCTGTATTTAATGGAAAAACAATTGATGAACAAATTGTAAATCAACCTTGGTTTTTTTCTAATTGGAAAAATAATCCAACAATAGCATCAATGTTAGTGGTACTTAAAGACATTAGTATTCTTTTTAAGGATATGAATAATGTTTGGTCTAAATTAAGCGGAGACACTTCTCGAATAGTTTTTCATTTATTACCAATGAATGACTTAGGCTTGCCAGATGATTTATACATCAAAATGAATGCTAGAGGAAAAGAATTAACCGATTTTGAACACTTTAAATCTCAATTTACAGAAATACTAAGTCCAGATCAAGCAAAAGAATTTGTCGAAAAAATTGATAAGGAGTGGTCTGATTTATTTTGGAATATATTCAAAAACAAAGAAAGTAGTGATATTGCTAAGGAGGTAGATAATGGTTTTTCTGCTTTCTTTTGGTATATTACAGAGTTGATAATTGCAAGGAAAAAGATAGTGGTCAACGAAACCTATTGGCTCGATATTATAAAAAGGGTTTATCAAGAATCAAGTGATAATGTTAAATTTCTTTTTGATGCTATCAATCTATTTGAAAATCTTGAAAAAAAGGAACCCAATTACTTTGATGATCTATTTTATATAAACGTTGAAGATTTTAGTCTGTCTAAAACAAGACTTTTTTTCAATAGCCCTCAAACAAACTTATTTAGAAAATGTGCTGAAGCTTATGGTTTTGGCGAACGCAAAAATCAATTTTCTGTTGGTGAGCAATTATTGCTTTATGCATTTATATTTATGAAATTAGAAACAGATATTGTTAATCCACTCAAGTTTAGAAAATTAAGAAATATTTTTGCATCTTCTGAATTTCAACTTCGTAATGAATTTTTAAGTACTTTTTTATATGAAGATGTCGAATACTTAATTTTACATGATGAGTTTTCTCCTGATTCTAAATTATCAAAAAGGCAATTTGAGGAAGAAAGATCAAAAAAACAGTTTGTTGAGAATCACCCAGAATTACTAGAGTATGTTTACAAATTAGAAGATCATACTTTGTTAAGAGGAAATATTGCTTTATTTGATTTTAATGAAAATCTATCAATATATGCAGAACAGTTTTTAAAAATATTTGTTCCTGGTTGCAATTACTTTGAAATAAGTAAAGCATTACTAACAATTGGCGACTACACTCAAAATATAGGAAAATTTAAACGCTTTGGAAACAATAATAATTCTACTTGGAGAGAGCTTTTTACCCAAAGCGAAAATAGGGATGGTTTTCAAAATACTAAAGATGTTATCAAACAATATTTAACTATTTTTATTGATGACAAAAATAAGACTCCTAAAAATCTTATCCAAGACTATTTGTCTAGATATAATTCTGATTATCAGATAGAAAAAGGTTTAATATTTTACTACATAAAATATCCATCTTTCTCAAAATGGAATGAAAATCAAACAGATGGTTATTATTGGTGGTACGATTTAGCATTAAAGCCTTATGAATGTTGGATGCTTTTTAAAACCCAGTTCAACGGAAGGCATTGGAGTCCTTTTTTACTTGAACTTTCATCTATTAATGAAAACTGTAATTTAGAAAATTATGGAAACGAACTGAAATTTGTTTTTGAAAATTATATTATTTTCATTTCAAACAAAGACAATGGATTTGAATTTAAAGGTATTGATGAGGAAAGTATAAATTTTATTGATAGCTTGAGGGATTTGTCAGTATTAAATTCAGATTCTATTTATGAAATAAAACAAAATGAACAAGGTCTTGATTTGGTTGATAGAGTGAAAGAAATGGATAAATTACTCAACGAATTAGTTACCTTAAATAAGAAAACAGTAAATTAATTCAGATACTATTTTGTCGCAAAAATATACTATATTTGCGACAAAATAATACACAAAAACACATGCAAAGCATTGATAACAAGGTAATTGCTAAAATAAAAAAAGCCAAGGGGGGCTCGCTATTTTTTATCGAAGATTTCATCTCTTTTGGTACTGCAAAAGCCGTAGCAAAAGCATTGGAAAGAATGGTAGAAGCAAACGAGATTTCTAGAGTAGCACGTGGCATTTATTCCCGTTTGGAAATAGATCCTATTTTAGGACCTGTAAAACCAAGCACGGAAGCTATTGCTCAAGCTATTGCAAAAAGAGACAAAGCGCGTATTGTTCCAACCGGTGTATTGGCATTAAATGCTTTAGGATTATCAACACAAGTACCTATGAATGTCGTGTATCTAACAGATGGTGCTGCAAGAAAAATAGATTTAGGCAGAAGAAAAATAGTATTCAAAAAAGCGACGCCTAAAAATTTAGCAGCCATCGGAAAAATAAGCAGCTTAGTAATTCAAGCTTTAAAAGAAATAGGCAAAGGCAAAGTAACCGAATCGGAAATAAAAATAATTACAAAACAATTGGCTAATGAAGAACCCTACCGACTAGAATACGACATTCGTTTAGCACCAGAGTGGATTAGAGTAATCATGCGTCAAGCAATAAACACAAACAAAAATGGATAAGTGGTTTGCAATTCCCGATAGTACAAAAAGAAACGCCTACATTCAAATAGCCGAAAAAACAGGAATGGCTCCATTTGCTGTAGAAAAAGATTGGTGGGTAGTACAAGCCTTGACGGTTATTTTTGAAATGGATATTGCTAAGCATTTGGTATTCAAAGGAGGTACTTCATTAAGCAAAGCATGGAACGTAATAGAACGTTTCTCCGAAGATATAGATTTAGCTATAGACAGACGTTTTTTTAACTTTGAAGGAGTTTTATCTAAACGTCAAATTGAAAAACTAAGAGCGGTATCAAATGATTACATGGTACATGTCTTTTATCCCGAATTACAAAAAAGATTTCAAGAAAAAGGAATTAATGCTATCAAATGGGATATAGAAAAAACAGATAATCCGGAAGAAGATCCAGTAAAAATCTATTTATATTATCCTGAAGTAATACCATCACCAGGATACTTAGAACCCAGAATTCAAATAGAAATTAGTTGCCGATCGTTAAGGGAACCCTTTACTAATAAAACGTTTAGATCGTTAATAGATGAAGAATATCGAGAAATGGAATTTGCGCAACAACACATTGAAGTACAAACCGTAAATCCAGAGCGAACTTTTTTAGAAAAAATATTTCTATTGCATGAAGAATTTCATCGTCCAGTAGAAAAAATAAGAGTAGAACGATTGAGTCGTCATTTATATGATGTGTATCATTTATCAAAAACAGAGTTTGCCGAAAAAGCGATAAATGATAAAGAATTATATGAAACTATTGTAGTACATAGACATAAATTTACTCGTGTAGGTGGTGTAAATTACAACGAACATAATCCAAAAACAATAAATCCAATTCCTATCCCTGAGGTAATAGATGCCTGGGAGGAAGACTATAGAATAATGTTAGAGCAGATGATTTATGAAGAAAATAAACCTTCTTTTGAAGATATAATCAATCAACTAACAGCATTAAAAGAAAAAATAAACGCATTAGATTGGAACTTAGAAACCGAGTTTCCAGCTCCAAACAACTAATAAATAATAGCCAATCCATAAACTATGATCGACACTTGGTTTAAAAAAGAAATAGAAAAAATATTCAATACCCATCCTATAGCTGTATTTATAGATGAGTCAAAAGAAGCTACTTTTTTACAAGAAGGGGTAAAAAATGAGTATGTTACATTTTGTACGAATAACGAAATTGATGAACTTAAAGTGAAGTATGAAATTGAGAAAAGCTTGGATAAAAACAAGAAATATTTGATTTATACCAATACGCCAAAAGAACAGCTAAAATTCATTAGAGAATACGTTGAAACCAATGGGGCGGTAGAAATAAAACATTTCGACAGATACATTAAAGAAAAGTTAATCAACCATTTAAATATAAACCTGCATTTAGAAAAAGAAGAATTAATTGCAGCTGCAAAAGTAAGTATTGGCAAAGACCAAACCTATTGGATGAACTTAAGCCACAATGGAGCTAAAGAAATCTTCAATTTGGAAAAAGAAATCGTACCTTTTTTAGATAACCCTAAAACCTATTTAAATAAGTACGATAAAAACGTTCAAGAATTATTCTTCAAAAAAGTAAATGAATTAATTGGGCAGCCTTACATTGATAAACCAGCAGCCGTTTTAGCACAAGAAGTTGTTTTTTATTTATTGGATGGATTAGCAAATAACAATCCAAACAAAATGCTCTTGGAAGCTTATAACAATTGGTTAGACAGTAAAACATACCAAGAATCATTTGATCAATACCTAAAAAAATATAAACTAGAACCCAAAACAGAAATTTTCAATTGCCATCCTGCACATCCTTTCAAAGAATTAGATGAGCTTTGGTTAGTAGAACTGGGTAAAAACATAAATAACAAAGAGTATTGTATTAATTTCTTACCTAAAATTAACCAACGTATTGTAAATAAAGCCACCATTCATTTAGGGATTACATTTTGGAAAAACATAAAAACCTTAATGGAATTTGACGAGAAGAATATCAACCAAATTGCTTCTCATCAAGAATGTGTGTCATTTTATACCAACCATTTTTACAAATTAGATAAAGCAATTAGGGAGTTATATACGGAGTTTTTAGACCGTAAAAATATAATAGAACCTATTCAATCCTATTATAAAAATTATGCAGTAATATATCTTGATAAGTGGTTCAAATATTTCGAAGACTATCAATCCAATCAAACAGGAAAAATTCAAGAAATAATAAACAATAATGCATTAAGAACAGCAATTGTAGTCGGAGACGGTGTTTCATTTGAGTTTGCTAAAGACATCATCGAAAGAGTATCAAAAGAATATACGTTATGCAACCAGCAACAATTTATGTTTGCGTGTCTTCCATCAGAAACGGAACACAACATGAGTCAGTTGTATGTAGATACAGGTGTCGTAATAGCAAAAAAACAAGACCGTGAAGCTTACATTTTAAACCAAAATACAGATAAATCAATAGGTTTTATAGATTTAGAAATGGTAAACGAAACCACCGATAAACAACACTATTTAATTTGTAGTTACAAAGACCCTGATAAACTAGGTGAAACCTATCAACAAAAAGCATTAAAATATTTTGACCAAGTAGCGGCGCTATTTGCAACAAAAATTGAACAACTGCTTAGGAATGGGTATCAAAACGTATTCTTAGTCACAGATCATGGTTTCGTTTTAACAGGTGTATTAGAAAATTCAGATAAAATAGAAGTTGATTTTAAAGGTAACGTAAACAAAAGTGAGCGCTTTATTAGAACAGAAGAAAAACAAAACATAGATACTAACCTACTTGTTGAAAAAGAAATCCAATATGCAAACTTTAAGTATTGCTATTTCGCTAAAAGACTAGGGCCGTTCAAAACACCTGGAGTTTACGGATATAGTCATGGGGGTATAGCACCACAAGAAACCATTATACCTTTTTTAAAATGGTCTAATGAAAATAATACAAGTGAACAATTACAAGTGGTAGTTAGCAACAAAAATGAACTAAATGATGTGACAGGTGATTTGTTCTCAGTAGCATTAAAAGCAACTACTACGGAAGTCAGTTTATTTTCAACAGAAAGAAAAGTAATGTTATTATTTTTTGTAAAAAACAGTAAAGTAAATGAAAGTGATATCATTACAATAAATAAAGAAACAGAGGTAAAAAAAGAGTTTCGCTTCGGTTCAAATGCTGAATTAGAAGTAAAAATTGTAGATGCAATTACTAAAGAACAATTAGATAAAGTGGTAGTTAAACAAAACAAAGCAAGAGATTTAGGAGGTTTACTTTAAAATAAAACAATTATGATAGTCCTTGACGATTTAGATAAAAAAGCATTAGACCACTTTCGTGGGTATGTGGTAAAAAAAGATTTAGTAGGTATCATCAAAGGTGGGGCTAATGTACCAGCTTTTGTATTGGAATATTTATTAGCAAATACCTGTAGCACAGAAGATGAGGAAAAACTAAAAGAAGGAATGAAAAATGTAAAAACAATTTTACGTGACCATTACATCAATCCCGAAGAAAGTACTTTAATTCAATCAAAATTAAAAGAAAAAGGGAGTTATAAAATTATCGACAAAATATCCGTTGAATTAGATCCTCAAAAAGATAAGTATTGGGCAAATATCAGCAATAGTAATATTAGAAAAGCAAACATCAGTGATGAGTTAGTTACAAGTCATGAGAAGCTACTTTTAGGAGGTATTTGGGCAATTATTGACATGGAGTACGACCCTATGATTACAGTAGGTTCAACTGTTTTCCCATTTGTGGTAAAAGAAATTAGACCTATACAACTATCATCGTTTGACAACAGTAAAATTTCCGATAAAAGAAAAGAATTCACAACAGAGGAATGGAAAAAATTATTACTACGTAGTGCTGGATATGAACCCTATAGCGAAGGTTTAGATGATAGAAAACTAAACCTATTACTTTGTCGTTTAATTCCATTAGTCGAAGCCAATTTCAATATGGTAGAATTGGGTCCACGTTCTTCGGGTAAATCATATATCTATAAAGAAATTACACCTTATGCAATTCTAATTTCAGGAGGTCAAGGTTCTGTTGCTCAATTATTTGTAAACAATACTTCCGGTCGTGTAGGTGCAGTAGGTTTATGGGATGCCATTTGCTTTGATGAAAGTACAGACAAGCTTTTCAAAGATAGAGATGCAATACCATTAATGAAAGATTATATGGAAAGTGGTTCTTTTTCAAGAGCAAAGGGAGGTGAAATTTCAGGTTCAGCTTCTATAATATTAAACGGGAATATAAACCAACCAGTAGAAACCGTATTACAAACATCACACTTATTCAGTCCATTATCAGATGAAGTAAACCACGATACCGCATTTTTAGACCGTATCAATTTATTTTTACCAGGATGGGAAATTACTAAATTTAGTCCTCAAAACTTTACAAAGCATTTTGGTTATAGTACAGATTTCTTTTCAGAAGTATTAAAATCGCAAAGAAAAAAAACCTATTACGATGCGTTAGATAAATATTTCTCTTTGGGCTCACACTTAAAACAACGAGATAGCAAATCCGTAAGGAGAATCATTTCAGGTTTTATAAAACTATTACATCCAGACGGTCAATATACAAAAGAAGACATCAGAGAATACTTAGTAATTGCAATGGAAATGCGTCGCAGAGTAAAAGAGCAATTAAAACGTATTGGCGGTATGGAATTTTGGGACACTAATTTCTCCTACATCGACAAAGAAACACAAGAAGAACATTTTGTTGGACTTCCAGAAGAAAAAGGTTCATCTTTAATTGAGGCAAACCCTTTAGCTCCTGGTGTATGTTACACAGCAACTAGTGATGGTGAAAACAATTCCTTAATAAAAATTGAAGTAGTTGCATTAAAAGGCTCAGGTAAACTGAATGTGACAGGAACAAGTTCAACTGAAGTAAAAGAAAATATCAAAAATACCTTCAATTATATTAGGGCGAATGAGAAAACAATCCTAAACGAACAACATTCACTAGCAAACTATGACTTGAACATTCAGGTGAGTAATATAATGGGAGCAAATATTCACGGTGGTATTGGTAGTGCTGTATATGTGGCAATAATTTCAGCGATTTACAAAAAGAAACTAAAAGCTGGTTTAGCAGTTTTAGGAAATGTATCAATTGGTGGCGCTATAGAGAGAGCTTTAAACTTCGCAGATAAAGTAACCTTACTATCAGAAAACGGAGCAAAAACAGTAATAGTACCAATGGATAACTTATCAGAAATAGGAACATTACCAACCACAATTTTAGGAAAAACAGATGTGCCTTTCTATGGTAACAGTCAAATGTTATTACAAAAATCAGTGTTGGGGGAATAAACAACATTACACTTGAATGGACGAACACGAACTTAATGGATTTATATATAAATCAAATGAAAATGATACGACAGTATCTCAGATAAAGCTTTTCAAAAGACCCGAACCGCAATGCGGTGAACTGGCAAAGCAAAGGCGGCGACTCCCGATAGCTATCGGGACTCCCACATAAATGCAGTACCATCTGCGCAATCGGGTTTCACTTCTCTGTTCAATAACTTTACTTAATTTTTTTTAAAAATTCCAAAAACAAAAAAGCCCTATCAAAAAGATAGGGCTTTTCAAAAGAAAGGCGGCGACAT